>JANMKR010000158.1:0-4307 GCA_031372145.1 Actinomycetota bacterium
GCTCATCGGCGGAGGGCGGTGCGTCGTCGTCGACGGCTCGTACGTGACCATCAGCGGACTCGCGCTCAGCGGTTGTGATCGTGCCGGGGTGACCGTCGCCGGAGACTCCGTGCAGGTCAGGCGAAACGTGATCACCCACAATATCGCCGGCGTCGAGGTCGACGATTCGTCGAGCGGGGCCCGGATCGTCTCCAACCGCATCGTGGACAACAACCGGATGGCGGCGCTGACGCGCGGCGGCAACAACGACAATGGCGCGTTCGGCGTGCTCCTGCACGGCGACGGCACCGTCGTCGCGCACAACACCATCATCGGCAGCGATGCCTTCTCGTACGACTACGGCCGCGACGGTGCCGCCGTTGAGATCTACGGGGCTCGCAACAGCTCGATCCAGGGCAACCTCGCAATCGACAACAACGCATTCACGGAGCTCGGCAATCCACGCTCGGCCAACAACACGTACTCCTCCAATGTCGTGCGCTCGTCGCTTGCGATCTCGGTGTTTCTCGTCACGCGCGGGGGCAGGGACCGCTACGGGCCGATCCAGGGGACGCGCGTGGTCAACAACACCGTTCGTCTGACCGGACGCTCGAGTCAGGGGATCGTCTGCCATGCCGGGTGCAGCAGCGCGATCCTCTCCATGCGCAACAACGTCATCCAAGCCGTCCAGAAGGCCGGCTTCGCAGACGGGGCGTTCGACGAGGACTACGACCTGTTCTTCGGTGGCGTTCGCCAATTCGCGGTGGGCCCTCACAGCCGTGTCGCCAACCCAATGTTCGTCGCTCCCCAGAGCGGTGACCTGCGCCTTCGTCGCGGCAGCCCGGCGATCGACAGAGGGGTCGCCGTGGGGCTTCGGTTCGACCTCCTCGGTCGACGCATCCCGCTGGACGGAAACGGCGACACGCGCGCGACGCCGGACATCGGCGCCTACGAGTTCAGCCCGTAGGCGCGGGATGAATCATGCGACTCACCGCGGCGCGAAGCGCCTGCGGTTCCCGCTCCTGGCTGCCGCGGCCCTGCTCGTCGGCTCGTCCGCGATCGGTGCGGCAGGCACCCCCGCGATACCGCGGTCGAGCCAGATCTCGAGCGGGGGGTCCGACATCTACACAGTGCGCGTCGACGGGACGGGACTGCGGCGACTCACGCACGCGCCCGCGGACCTCACGTACGACAGCCCGGCCTGGTCGCGAACCGGCCGCTGGATCGCCTTCAGCGGTCCGCCGTGCGATGACTGCCCCGAGGCGATCTTCCTGGTCGACCTCGCCCGACGTGGAAGCACCCGGCGGCTTGCGGGCACGGTTCTCGGGGCGTCCCGTCCGAGCTGGGGCCCGTCCGATCGCGCCCTGACGTACGTCGGCGGGGTGACGACCTCCGTCTTCACGATCCGCCGGCAGGGCACCGGGCAGCGGCGGCTGACGAACGGGACGACCGTCCACGACCAGTCGGCGTGGTCCCCCGACGGTCGGCGGATCCTCTTCACGACCCAGCAGGCGAATGGCCAGTGGGACATCTCCGTCATGCGCAGCGATGGCAGCCTCAAGACGAACCTGACCGCGACGTCGGTCTCCGAACAACAGCCCGTCTGGTCCCATGACGGGAGCAAGATCGCATTCGCCCGCCAGATCGGGGGGAACTGGGCGATCTTCGTGCAGCCCGCACGGGGTGGCCCGGCGCGGCGGCTCACCTCCCTGACCCAGAACTCACAACAGCCGGCATGGGCCCCCGGGGACGGCCGGATCGCCTACACGCTGGTCACCTCCCGGGGCTCCCACATCGTCATCACGGGCGCCGACGGCACGGGCACGCGCACGCTCCGCACGGGAAACGGCTCGGCCTCGGCACCGAGCTGGTCGCCGGACGGGCGGCGCATCGCCTTCACGCGGGCGGGTTAGCTTCCGGATCTTCATCAGGAGCCCGAACTCTGCGGCCCTGCCAACGTCGCCCACACGTGCAGGAACACCACGGCTTGGTCAGGCGACGATGGCGTGACTAGGATGCTCACGGACTGGAGCGCCCTCCCGCTCGCCTCAGGTGCGAATCTCTCGCTCGCCGGGAGGGACCCGCGAACCGCGTGGACCGCACGGGCGCGCAAAATCAGAGGGGACCCACTCGCATGAACCACCATCGGACTGGCGCGAGGACGTTGATGTTCGCCGCCGCGGCGCTTGCGCTCGTTGGAGCCGCCATCACGTGGCAACCCGCGCAGGCGGCGGCACGACCCCTGCTCAAGCTCTCGCCGACGGCCGCAGGCGCCGGCACCGTGGTGCGGGTGCAGGGCTCGGGCTTTGCCCGCAACGCCTCCGGGTTCATCACGTTCGGCCGCAGCCGGGTCGCGGCGATCCACACCAACCGCCGCGGTCGGTTCGTCGCGCGTTTCCCCGCTCCGCTCGCGACCCCCGGACGCGTGCGGGTCACCGCGATCGTGCGTGTGGGGCGAAAGCGGGTCCCTGGCACCAACCGCTTCCGGGCCCGTTCGCTGCAGCGAAAAGTCGCGTTCTTCGGTCTCCAGCCGTCCCCTGCGCCGGTCGTCAAGCCGGTCGCGACGGCGCTCTGTGGCTCTGGCGCCGCCGCCCCGGCGCTCTACGACCACGTCATCTGGATCACGTTCGAGAACCAGAGCTTCAAGTCGGTGATCGGCAACACCGGGACGCAGCCGTTCGTCAACCAGCTCGCCGCTGAGTGCGGCCTCGCCACGAACTTCTTCCCGGAGCGGCACCCGTCGCTGCCGAACTACATCGCGATGACCTCGGGCAGCACCCAGGGCATCACCGGCGACAGCAGCGGCCAGCTCAACGTCGACAACATCTTCAATCAGGTCAAGCAGCGAGGGCGTGAGTGGCGACAGTACTCGTTCGGCATGCCGAGCAACTGCGCCAAGTCGGACGCTCCGTCGTCGTCGAGCCCGATCTACACGGCCCACCACGAGGCGGTCATCTACTACCCAAATGTCGCGGCCGACTGTGCCAACTGGGACATCCCCGTCAGCCCCGGCAAGGTCGATGACGTCAACGACGTCACGACCAGCCCACTCGCGAAGGCCATCGATCAGAATGCCCTGCCGGCGTTCACGGTCATCGGTCCGAGCGACGACGGCGGCAACTCGTCACTGGGTGGACAGGTCGACCCCAAGCTCGGCGACCCGTTCCTCAAGCGGTGGATCACCAAGATCACTTCGAGCACGACCTATCAGGCGGGACGCACGGCGATCTTCATCACATGGGATGAAGGCGGTGATTTCGGAAGCTCGCCGCCGAACCTCAACAACATCGCCACGCTCGTGGTGGCCCCGTCCGTCCCCAAGGGCGCGAGAAGCGCACTGCGGTTCGATCACTATTCGATGCTTCGCACCACCGAGGAGATGCTCGGCATCACGAGCTTCCTGGGGAACGCAGCGACCGCCGCATCGATGCGAGCGGCTTTCCATCTGTAGATGAGGTGACCGGCTGACGCCGGCGCCCGTCGCGGTTCCTTCGCCTGTGTCAGCAGGGGTCATTCCCGGCAGCCTGTCGCACAGGTCCCGTGAATCGGTGCCGGGTGCGGCGGTGGGATCGGCAGCGCCGCTGCGCGCTTCATCCAAGACGCCGCTCTGCGGTCCTGCCAACGTGCTGTCACGGGCAGGAACACCACGGCTTGGTCAGGCGACGATGGCGTGATTAGGATACGCCCCGGACTGGAGCGCCCTCCCGCTCGCCTCGAGTACGAATCTCTCGCGCTCGCCAGGAGGGACCCGCGAACCGCGTGGACTGCACGGACGCGCAAGAAAACAAGGGGACCCACTCGCATGAGACACCATCGAACTGGCGCGAGGACCTTGGTGTTCGCTGCGGCGGCGCTTGCGCTTGTTGGAGCCGCCATCACGTGGCAGCCCGCGCAGGCGGCGGCACGACCCCTGCTCAAACTCTCGCCGACGGCCGGAGCTGGCGGCACCTCGGTGCGCGTGCAGGGCTCGGGGTTCGCCCGCAACGCCTCCGGGTTCATCACGTTCGGCCGCCGCCGGGTCGCGGCGATCCACACCAACCGCCGCGGTCGGTTCGTTGCGCGTTTCCTCGCTCCGCTCGCGACCCCTGGGCGCCAACGCGTCACCGCGGTCGTCCGCGTGGGGCGACAGCGGGTCCCTCGCACCAACCGCTTCCGTGCCCGTTCGCTGCAGCGCAAGGTCGCGTTCTTCGGTCTCCAGCCGCCTCCTGTGCCGGTCGTGATTCCGTCTCCTGCGCCGGTTGTGATGGCTGTGGGTGATCTGGTCAGCAGTGCGACGAACCGCAACTCGATTGCTGTGCGGGATGTGGTGCGGGCGCAGTCGCCGAATC
>JANMKR010000127.1:0-9290 GCA_031372145.1 Actinomycetota bacterium
AGTCTGGCGGCTGCAAAGCTCCGCAGGGGCGCATACCGTTCAGACAGACGTTTCGCCTTTGGAGCGTTGTCCTCGCCTTCGCCCATATGGTCCGATATGAACGAAGGCTGCGTCCTCGCCCTGCGGGCTTTTCACTCGCCAAACCGTCAAAGAACTTCCGTGACAGGGCACTAGGTCGGTTGCGGCGCTCCGCGGTTCTTATTGAGCTTCGCGCGTTCGTGACCCAAGAGCGCGACCTTGCGCAGGCGGACGCGCTCGGGGGTGACCTCGACGCATTCGTCGTCGCGGACGAACTCCATGGCCTGGTCCAACGACATCGGCCGGGGTGGGATCAGGCGGACCAGCTCGTCGGCGGTCGACGACCGGATGTTGGTCAGCTTCTTCTCTTTGGTGGCGTTGACGTCAAGGTCGTCGCCCCGGCCGTTCTCGCCGATGATCGCGCCCTCGTAGACGTGCTCCCCCGGACCGACGAACAGCGTCCCGCGCTCCTGCAGGCTGAACAGCGCGAACTGGGTGGTGACGCCGATGCGATCGGCGACCAGGCTGCCGCGTGGGCGGGTCCGGATCTCGCCCATCCATGGCTCCCACCGATCGAAGATGTGGTGCAGAAGGCCGGTACCACGTGTCTCGGTCAGGAACTCCGTGCGGAATCCCACCAGGCCGCGCGCCGGGATCAGGTACTCCATGCGCACCCATCCGGTGCCGTGGTTGACGATCTGCTCCAGGCGCCCCTTGCGCAAGGCGAGCAGCTGGGTGACGACGCCCAACATCTCTTCGGGCACGTCGATCGACACGCGCTCGAGCGGCTCGCAGAGCTTGCCGTCGATCTCACGGGTCAGCACCTGCGGCTTGCCGACGGTCAGCTCGAAGCCTTCGCGGCGCATGGTCTCGACCAGCACCGCCAGCTGCAGCTCGCCACGACCCTGGACCTCCCAGGTGTCGGGGCGCTCGGTTGGCAGCACGCGCAGCGCGACGTTGCCGACCAACTCCTGCGTCAGCCGGTCCTGCACCTGACGCGCGGTCAGCTTGGTCCCGTCGCGTCCGGCCAGTGGCGAGGTGTTGATGCCCAGCGTCATCGACAGCGACGGCTCGTCGACGTTGATCACCGGCAAGGCGACGGGAGTCACGGGGTCGGCGAGCGTCTCGCCGATCGTCACCTCGGCCAGCCCGGAGATCTCGATGATCTCGCCGGGACCGGCCGACTCGACCGGGACGCGCTCAAGCTCCTCTGTGACATACAGCTCCGTGACCTTCGCGGCCTGGATCGAGCCGTCGCGCCGGCACCAGGCGATGGCCTGGCCCTTGGTGATCGTGCCCTCATGCACCCGGCAGATCGCGAGGCGTCCGACGTACGCGCTGGCCGAGAGGTTGGTCACGAGCGCCTGCAGCGGCTGGCCCTCGGTGAACGTCGGCGCCGGGATGTAGTCGGCCAGCACCTTGAACAGTGGCTCCAGGTCGGTGCCCTGATCGTCGGGGGTCAGCGACGCGCGCCCGGCCTTGGCGTTGCAGTAGACGATCGGGAACTCGATCTGGGTCTCGTTGGCGTCCAGGTCCAAGAAGAGCTCGTAGACCTCGTCGACGACCTCGCTGATGCGCGCGTCCGGCCGGTCGACCTTGTTGACGATGAGCACCACCGGCAGCTCTGCCTCGAGCGCCTTGCGCAGCACGAACCGCGTCTGCGGCAGAGGGCCTTCGCTCGCGTCGACCAGCAGCAACACGCCGTCGACCATGTGCAGACCGCGCTCGACTTCTCCGCCAAAGTCGGCGTGACCAGGGGTGTCCACGATGTTGATCTTGAGCCCGCCGTGGCGTACCGCGGTGTTCTTGGCGAGGATCGTGATGCCCTTCTCACGCTCCAGGTCGGTCGAGTCCATCACCCGCTCGTTGACGTCCTGGTTCGCGCGAAACGCACCCGATTGCCAGAGCATGGCATCGACGAGCGTCGTCTTCCCATGGTCGACATGGGCGACGATTGCGACATTTCTCAGATCTTCTCGGGTAGCCACGGCGGCGCATGGTAGCGGGCCGCAGCCCAAACGCCCGGGCGTCGCACCCATCGGGGCCGTCTATCATGCTCCGCGGTGCCCTTCGCGCACCGCCGCGCCCCCATCGTCTAGCGGCCTAGGACACTGCCCTTTCAAGGCGGCGGCACGGGTTCGAATCCCGTTGGGGGTACTTCGAACGTCGCGGGTTCGGTCGATGCGAACGGATTCGGGATTAGTTAGGGCCCGAGTGTGCCGATCGGGATCACCTGAACCCCGTCCTTGCGCTGGTACCCAAACCCGGTTGCGACGATCACGCCAAGGCAGGCAGGCTCACCGCACTTGGTGAGGTCCAGACGATCACGAAACCGGGTGAGCGCGTCGGCCGCTCGATCGATCAGGGCCGAGCCGCCGAGCTTGATCTCGAAGGCGCCCCAACGACCGCTCCAGCGTTCGACGACGATCGCGTCGACCTCCAGGGTGTTGTCGTTGTAGATGAAGACATCGGCATCGAGCGGTTGCGAGTAGACCCTTAGGTCGCGTACCACCATCGACTCGAAGAGCAGTCCGAACAGGTTGAGGTCGCGCATGATCGTCGCTGGCGACGCACCGAGCGCGGCGGCGGCGGCGAGCGACGGATCGACGAAGTGGCGGCTTGGGGTGGTCCGTAGCCGAGCACGAGAGCGCAGGTGCGGAGCCCATGCCGGCTGATGTTCGATCACCATCAACCGCTCCAGGACATCCAGGTATGAGCGAACGGTCTTCTCATCGATCGGCCCGTCGCCGCCCGCCGCATCGGCACCGAGCGTCGTCAAGGCCACCGGCGTCGCGGTATTCCGCGCAAGCGCTGACAACAGGCGGCGGAGTCTGGCCGGATCGCGCCGATGACCGTCCACCCGAGGCGCGTCGACCCGGCAGACGTCATCGAGATAGCCGGCGAGGGTGACCGTCGCTGCTTCCACGCCTTGATCGATCAGTCGTGGCCATCCGCCCCGGCAGATTAGTTCAGCGATACGCCGGAGGTCGTGTCCGGAATCGGTGGCCCTCGCAGTCGCATCGCCGAGGAGCGCTCGCAGCGAGATCGCCGCGCTACTGTCGCCCGACTCGGCAAGCGACATCGGACGCATGCGGAGCCGACTGATCCTTCCCGCCCCTGTGTGCCGCGTGATGTCGTCGGTCGGCACCGCCGAGCCTGTGAGGATGAACTGCCCGGTGGCCTGCCGATCGTCAACAGCGCGTCGTACATGGTTCCAGATCGCCGGCACGAGCTGCCATTCATCGATGAGACGGGGAACGGCCCCATCGAGCAGGAGCGCGGGATCGAGCACAGCAATGCCACGTGCGTCCTCGTCGAGGTCGAGCAGCACCTCGCTCGCGGCCGTTTCCCGCGCCGTCGATGTCTTGCCACAGGCCCGCGGCCCTTCGATCACAACGGCCCCGATCGCGGCGAGACGGTCACGGAGTTCGCCGTCGACGATCCTGGTTCGGTATGCGCCAGGTACGTTCACGGGTCAACCGTAGCGCGATTGTTCCGGTAATTGCAACTCAACGAATCCTTTATCACAACGCCTATGTTCCTCGTTTTACAACTCTGCGGTTCCGGTGATCGCAGTTCCTGTTCAACTTGAATCGCCGAGGCGTATTTCGAACGCCGCCGTTTGCTTGAGGCTTGCAACCGCTGAGCCGACGCCGGACCAGTCGATCGCCCTTATGCCGATACCGGCGAGCAGGCACGCGCACAGCGCCTTCTATGCTCGCGGCTCCGCCACATCATCCAGCCCGGCGAAGAACTCCCCGATGTCGCCAGCCAACAGGTCGGGCTCCTCGGACGCAGCGAAATGCCCGCCGCGAGGGAAGACGGTCCACCGCTCGATCCGGTAGAGCCGCTCGTACCACGATCGGGGCGGCTCGCCTTCGGGTACGAACTCGTTGGCGAACACCGCCATGGCCGTCGGTACCCGCACGAGGTCGCCCGGTCCGAGCGTCGTGCCCTGCCACCGGTTGTCGTAGTAGTCGCGCATCGACGAGGTGATCGATCCGGTGGCCCACCAGATGGTCAGCATCGTCAGCAGCGCGTCCCGACCGAACCGTGCGTCCAGGTCCCCACCGCTGTCCGACCAGGAGCGCCACTTGTCCAGAACCCACGCGGCCAGACCTGCCGGCGAGTCGTTGAGCCCGTATCCCAGGGTTTGGGGTCGGGTCGACTGCACCGCGCTATACCCGCGTTCGGTCTCATCCCACCGCGCGAGATGCTCGATGTAGGCCTGCTCTTCCGCAGACAGCGGCGTGCCGGGTCCGAGATAGGGCGACATCTCCGGTGTGCTGAGGTGGATGCCCACGATCCGGTCGGGTTGCGAGAGGGCCATGTGGGTGGCGACCCCGGCACCGAAGTCACCGCCGTGCGCCCCGTAGCGCCGGTACCCGAGCCCCTGCATCAGCCCGTGCCACAGGTCCGCGACGAACGCACCGTCCACCCCGGTATGCCGGGGACGTGCCGAGAACGCGTATCCGGGCAGGGACGGGATGACCAGATCGAACCGGTCGCCAAGGCGATCGATCAGAGGGAGCAGCTCGACGAACGTACTCGGCCAGCCGTGGGTGAGGACGAGCGCCCGCCGGTTGCCGGCCCTGGAATGGTGGACATAGTGCAGGCGCACTCCCGCGACGTCGGCGATGCGATGCTCGAAACGGTTGAGATCCCGTTCCCGGGAGCGCCAGTCGAACCCGTCCGCCCAGTACGCCAGCAGGCCGCGAAGATAGTCCAGATCGGTTCCCTGGCTCCACGGCTCACCCGGAGCGGGGTCGGGCCACCGGGTACGGCGGATGCGCTCGCTGAGATCGTCGAGCACCGCGTCGGGTATCGCCACCGCGTACGGTTCGACATCCACACCCCCGATGATAGCTGCGCTTCGGTGACGCCCTTGATCCGTGCGCGCCGCCGGACGAGCACGCTGGTGCGCAACGACAGGCACCCACAGACGGGCTTGTTGGTTTGGAATCCTCGACCAGAGATCGTTCCGTTGGCGACGAAGATCACGATGCGGGACGTTGCAACTTTACTTGAATCACGCCAGGTGTATCTCGAACGACGCCGGTTTGGTCGACCCGACAGGTTCAAGTTGCACCTTCGTTCCTCACCGCCGGAGCCACGAGACAGGATCGCCACCGCGCCACCGCGGGCCCCAATAGGCGATCTGCTCGGGTGGGCTCAGCCGTCGGGCATACCGACCTCTCGTCGCGTGAGAGGGTGCACGGTGACAAGAAGCGCCATTTCAACGGTGTCTGCTCATCGCTGACGAAAGCGCCGATCCTCGTGCCCGGGGGTATCGAGGGCCGGTTTCGTGACGGAGGTTGACATGCCTGTTCCGACGAGCCAGTCCGACCCGGCCACCCCACCCTGGCGAGCATTCCAGCTGGGCCAACTCGACCGCATCCCACTTGACGGCGGATCTTCTTGGCGGCCAGTCCGTCGCACCCTGGACGTCACTGCATTCGGCGTCAACGCATTCACGGCCGGGGCTGTCGGCGACGAACTCGTCGAACACCACGATGAGACAAGCTCGGGGGCCGGTGGGCACGAGGAGCTCTACGTCGTGCTCACCGGCCACGCGAGATTCATCATCGATGGGACAGCCGTCGATGCCCCCGCGGGCACGCTCATCCTCATCGAGCCGGGCATCGCGAGGAGCGCCATCGCAGAGGAGGCGGAAACCACGGTGCTGGTGGTGGGCGGTCGCCCGGGCGCAGCCCTCCCTGCCTCGCCGTTCGAACACTGGTACGCCGCGGAGGGTGCGTACCGCGACGGCGACTTCGAGCGCGCGACGGAGATCGCTTCTGCAGGCCTTGTCGATTGGCCCGAGCACCCGCACCTTCGCTATCAACTCGCCTGCTATCGGGCGATGGCCAATGACCCTCAGGGGGCGCTCGACCACCTCGCGATCGCTGCAACCGGCGACCCACGCATCGCAGACTGGGCCGCCTCGGACTCCGACCTCGACTCAATCCGCGACGACCCGCGGTTCCCGCACACTTCCGGGTAGCGCTGCGGTCGTCTTGGTGACTGCGTACACCGGCGATGGGCGCAGCGGGAACGTTCGAGACGCTGCATCTCGGACATCGCTTCGAGAGGACTCGGGGCGTTCCGCGTCCTGATGCAAGTTGTCGGTCCGGCTCGGTTGGTAACGTCCGGGTCGTGGCTCTTTGGCAAGAAAAACAGGCGGCGCGGCCTGGGTCACGTCGAGCGGCCCGGGCCGCGCCCATCGACACGCCTGCCGAAACGCAGGATACCGCCACGACGAGCGCGTCCACGAGCGGGAGGTCCGGGTGGCGACGCCACGCCCGGATAGGGGCGGTCGCCATGACGATGGCGCTCGTCGCTGTCCTCGCGTTGGGCATCACGAACGCCCCGCAACAGGGTCCCAAGGCGCCGATCGGGACCGCCGCCAGCCCGCCGCCGCCGACTGCGGCCAGCCCCGCGCGCACCGTGCAAACACCCGTCGCCGCGCGGCCGACAATCCATGGGACGCCCGTGGCGATCACCACCCGGGCGGCCACACGACGCCTGTTGGTGTTCCGCACGGTGCCGAACCGCGGTGCATCGCCCGCTCCGGCGCGGGCCGTCCGCCGATCCAGGCCCAAGCCGGCGCCATCGGCCCCGCGCGCACCCGCCCCGCGCGCGCCATCGCCGCCACCGGCCGCACCCGACGGCGCTGCGACCGCCGAGGCGGTTCCACCGCCACCACCCCCAACTCCGCCGCTGGTCATCATCCCGTCGCCGGACCCGGTCCCGGGGCCCGCCGACGCTGGAGACGATGACGACCACGGGGACCACGAGGACGGCCGGCCGCAGTCCGGCGGACACGACCATCATCATCATCGTGGTCCGGACTGCCAGAAACCGTAGGTCGGTGATGTCACGCGCGGTGCACCTCGCGGCGCCCGAGGTGAGATGGAATTCTCAGAGCGCCAGGTGTGAAGGCTCCTTGGCCGGGGCTTGGGCCATGCCGGCCGGCATCGTTTCGCACCGCCGCCCGTCACCCGGTGCAGACCGATGCAACGAACCGCCGACCGCAGGTCAGTCGCCGCCAACCTCGTGCAGACAGAGGATGTTGCCTTCGGTGTCCGTGAACCACGCCGCTTTCGTGGAGCCGAGCACGCACACGTGGTCGACGGTCTTGAGGCCCGGCAGGTCGTAGTCGGCGAACGTGACCCCGCGCTCCGTCAGGTCGCGGATATTGGCGGTGATGTCGGTCACCTCGAAGCTCATGGCCGTATGCGCGGCCTGCTCGCCGTCCGGCTTCGGCATGAGCGCCAGCACCCCGTCCTGGCCGAGCCGGAAGAGTTCCTGGCCTTCGGCGTTCGCGCCGAGATACGCCAACCCGAGCGCGTCCCGATAGAACCCCCGAGCGCGTTCGGCGTCGACGATGGGGAGAATCGTGGTCACCGAGGACTGTGTGAGCATGACGAACCCTTCTGGATGAGTGCGGCACCGAGCATTGCTGATGATCCAACCACCTGGAACACGATCATGCAACACGAGCACGGTCAGGTCGGACCTCCTGCGTCGCGGAGCGGCCAAACCCACCGCCGAGTCCTTGGCGTCAAGCAAGTTCACGCCGTGGCGCCAGAACGTGCCGTGCTCATCGGATCTCATGCACATGCGCCGGCTCGAGCCACCCGGTCGCCTCGCACGGTTCGTCGTTGAGTCGGCGCGGCGGCCACTGCGCGTTGCGGTCCGCGCGTGATGAGCCCGGCGCACTCCAGCACCGTCAGGTGGTGCATGCTGACGGCGAGAACGCTCATCTTGAACGGCCCGGCAGGCCCCCGCCGAACGGCGACGAACAACAACGGGAATGGTGACATCCGGAAAGCTGCGCTAGGCTTGCGGCGCACGGAGTGCCGTGCCCACTCGTTTTCGCGACTGGTGGACAGAGAGTCGTCTTGCCCATCATCCCGGCGGCGCCTCCCATGAAGGCGGATCGAGCTTGGGCAATTTGACGGCAGGACAAACCCGCGTGGACGTCCTTGCGCGCGACACGACGGCGACGAGGCACATGAGTTGAGTACCGATGCGATCGGCTTCAACGGCGGCGGCTCGTTCTACGTCGAGCTCAAGGCCTTGGTCAAGGAGCACGTCTCCGACCCGACCCGCGAGCGTCTCGCTCGCAGGCGGCTGTACATCAAGAGCGGCATCGTCGTGGCCTGGGCCGCGGCGTCATGGACGCTTCTCGTCTTCTTCGCCTCGTCATGGTGGCAGGCGGGCCTTCTCGCACTGTCCCTCGGACTTGCCGTTGCGGCCATCGGTTTCAACGTCACCCACGACGCCAACCACGGCTCTTATTCCAACGTGCGCTGGCTCAACCGGTGGATGCGCTGGTCATTGGACCTGATCGGCGCCAGCTCCTATGTGTGGCGGATCAAGCACAACGTCGTCCACCACACCTTCACCAACATCGCCGGCGCCGATTCGGACATCGAGCAGCTGCCCTTCCTGCGACTTGCCCCCGACCAGAAGCGGCGGCGGTTCCACCGCTTCCAGCACATCTACGCCTGGCCGCTCTACGGGTTCTTCGCGGTCAAATGGCAGATCCTCGGTGACATGATGCAGCTCAAGATCGGACACATCGAGGAAACCCCGCTTCCCTGGCCCCGCGGCAAGGAACTGGCCGGATTCTGGGTGGGCAAGGCGATCTTCCTTGGGTGGACCATCGGTATCCCGCTGTTCTTCCATCCCATCTGGCAGGTCGCGTTGACCTTCTTCATCACGTCGTTCATCCTCGCGTTCGTGCTCGCGCTGACGTTCCAGCTGGCGCACTGCGTCGAGGAGGCCGAGTTCTCGAGCATCGCCGAGATGGCGGATGCAGGCCGGGTCGAGTGGGCACGCCACCAGGTCGAGACGACCGTGGACTTCGCGCCGCGCAGTCGCCTGCTTGCCTGGTACATGGGCGGTTTGAACTTCCAGATCGAGCACCACCTGTTCACCAAGGTCTGCCACACGCACTATCCGAACCTCGCGCCAATCGTGCAAGAGGTCTGCGAACGCCACGGTGTGCGCTACCAGGTGCACCGCACGCTGGCGGGAGCGCTCAACTCCCACATCCGTTGGTTGCGACGCATGGGTCGACAGACCCTCGATCAAACCTCCGCAGCAGTCGCCCTTCCTCAGTCGTCCTAGACCGTATGGGGGTGTCGGGCCGGCGCCTCGCTCATGCGTGATCGTGGGTTGCAGCCGGGGTTGGCCCGGTTGTAGAGCCACAGTCATGGGAGGCGCCGACATGGGCGAAGGTAGCTGGATCGGTTTGGATGTGC
>JANMKR010000159.1:0-20581 GCA_031372145.1 Actinomycetota bacterium
GGGGCGCATACCGTTCAGACAGACGTTTCGCCTTTGGAGCGTTGTCCTCGCCTTCGCCCATATGGTCCGATATGAACGAAGGCTGCGTCCTCGCCCTGCGGGCTTTTCACTCGCCAGACTGTCAACGCATTCCTGAGAGAGACCACTAGATTGATCTTGTCGAGGTTATGGACGCCCCACTCCTTCTTCGCCCCGTCCCTTCCTCGATCGTCACCGGTTGTCCTGGGCGGAGTTGCACAGCGGGAGGGCTTGGCCCTGCATCAGGCCGCGGCTCTCCAGTGACCCCAGCGAGGTTTCGTAGTACGATTCGGTAGGTGGAGATCCACCCGTCGGCACGTAAACATGGCATGGCCGACGAAGACATCGAGCACGCGGTGACCCAGGCGATGGCAATCGAAGATCAAGATGACGATGCCCGGTTGTACCTCGGGCCGGCCCGCAACGCCGATCTGCTTGAGGTCGTCACGATCCTGCGGGACGACGGCTCCGAGCTCGTGATCCCCGCCATGGCGATGAGGGCGAAGTACCAGCGACTGCTGCCGGGAGAATGAGCATGGCGAAGAAGAGATACGGCAAGACAGCGAGCGGTGCGCCGATCACGGACGATCTCGTCATCAAGCTGGCGGAGCAGGCCGAGGCCGGCTACGACGTCGAGGGAATGGTGGCCCGCCGCGGCGGGCGCCCGCCGATCGGCTCGGCCGCCGCCACCGTCGAATCCGTGCGCCTCGACCCCGAGCTGCGCGACGCGCTCGCGCAGCGTGCGCACCGCGACCACGAGACAACCTCATCGGTCATCCGCAAGGCGCTGCGCAAGTACCTCGACGTCGCATGACGCCGCCCGACGAGCGAGGTGACCACGATGGTAACTAGCAAGGACTTCCTCGACGAGACATCACAGAGCATCACCGGATCGTTTCGGATGCTTTCCTCACACCTATCGCTATGCCGATTTGCAGGAACTTCACTCCTGGTCCCCCGGCGGTAGCAGGTGGGCAGAAAGGTCCATGACCTGACCGGTGTCTACCTCAAGCTCCGGCGGGCCGAAGAGCACATCCAGACTCTTCGCGACGAAACCACCGCGTTTCGGGAACGTGATCCCAAGCCGTTTGGGTTCAGGACCGAGATTGAAAGCGGCCCCGGAAAGGCCCGCGACGACGCGCTCTATGCCGTGGTCCGAGAACAACCACCGGCCAGCCTTGGTCTGATCGTGGGCGACGTCATCCAGAACGTCCGCTCCGCGCTTGACTATCTCGTCTACGAATTCTCCTCGCCCGAGAATCGTTCTAAGAACGGGACGCAGTTCCCGATTTGCGACACCCGGGCAAAGTTCTTGGGCCGTCGGAATCAAGCGAAGATCGCCGGGATTGCGGGCGAGGAGCGGGCACTGATTGAAAGGACGCAACCATACGAATGGAACTACCCGCAGACAGATCACCCGCTGATTCATCTCCGAGAGTTTTCGAATCGCGACAAGCACCGTCTCCTGGTACCAGTGATCGCCGCGGTTTCGCAACAGGACACCTGGATGGGTTGCGACAACGCCTTGATCAAGATCACCTATTTTGCTGGCGGCCCCGTGGAACACGACACAGCAATCCTGTCGTTCACCGCAACCCCGGAAAACCCCTTCCGCGACATGCATGTGACACCTGCATCCGGCCTCCAGGTTGAGATCGCCGAACCCAGTCTCCCGTCCATCGAGATCGTGGACTTCGCGGTGATGCTCCACCATCACGTCCACTCCCTGATCAGCACGTGGGACAGACACGGCTTCTTGCCACCAACGGATTCAGAATGGCAGTAGCCAACTTTTGCAGAGAGGGGATATTTCCGGCTCTTCCGACCAGCTGATCTGGTCGACCTATGGCCATCTGTTCGAGGGGGCCAGGCTCGCGCCGTCGACGCCGATGGTCGAGGCGATCGACGCGGCACGCCAGGAGTTGCACAGAAGTTGCACAGAACCGGCCGAGCGGCAGTTGCGGCTCCTGTTCAGCACGAGCGAAATACTGCGACTACCAGGGGAAACAAGGAAGCGGACGACGGGGCTCGAACCCGCGACCTCAAGCTTGGGAAGCTCGCGCTCTACCAGCTGAGCTACGTCCGCATCGGCGGCAACGCTACCAGAGACATGCCGCGCGGACGCCCGTGTGAGAGCCGGTCAAAGGGGCGACCGGCCCTCACAGGTGGCGATTCCGGGGCTACTCCGGAACGATGGCGACGGTCGGGCAGTTCGAGATGAACCCTGCCGATTTGAGGTCGGAGAGATCGGCGTTCGCCGCTCCCATACCGCCGCTGGTGAGGTCACCGGCAGTCGCGCTCTCAGCGACCGCTGCCGCGGACTTGAGGAGCGTGCGCCGACC
This sequence comes from Actinomycetota bacterium, assembly GCA_031372145.1. Classification (GTDB taxonomy): domain Bacteria; phylum Actinomycetota; class Thermoleophilia; order Miltoncostaeales; family Miltoncostaeaceae; genus CALMEC01. Next base: position 2,361 of record JANMKR010000159.1, read on the forward strand.
GGCCTTGATCGCCGCGTCGCTCCAGACGACGGGGACGACGTCCCAAACGGGTGAGTAGTCCGCGCCACCCGGCAGCGACGCCTGGATGTTGAGCGGCTCGCCTTCGCCGAGCACGGCCGACTGCAGGCCCTGACGGTTGGGATCACCCTTGCCGCGCGTCCCGTTGACGATCGGGATGATCGCCGAGCGGGACGAGCTGGCCGGATCGCTCACGCCTTCACCGGGCGCCGCGTTGAGGTTGGGCGCCAAGATGCTCTCCTCAAGCGCTGCGACGACGTCGACCGACGCATCGAGACGCAGGTAGGCGACCTTCTTGCCGCCGCTGAAGCCGTGTAGGACTTTGAGCGTCACCTGCTTGGTGGCGGTGTCGATCGCGGTGATGGCGTCCAGCTGACCGGTGTCGTTCTTGACCTGGGTTGCGTTGAGCACCGTTGCGCCGTCAACCGTGACCAGCGGGCTGTAGGCGCTGTCGCCGATGGCGCCGGCCGCGACTTTGGTGGGCGGGAACCCGTCGGGGCCGGGTGTGACCGACCGCTCGGGGCGGAAGTCGACGGTCCCCGCGAACGTCAGCAGGTCACCGGTTCCGGTCGCCTTCTGCACCGCTTTGGTGCCGAGCGCGTTGGCGAGCTTGGGCGAATAATTGACGCCACGCTTGGTGGCATCCGCCTGATCGGATGAGTCCGTGACGACGTACCACGACGTCGCGCCCTTGGCCGTCTTGCCCTCGAAAATCGGCAGCGTCACCGTCCCCCCTGCATCGTCGAACGAGATCGCGCTCTTCAAGAACAGCGTTTCTGAGGTCGCGGCCGTGGTCGAGGCGCTCCCTCCGGTGGCCGTGTTGTCCGAGCCGCCGCATCCGGCAATGACCGCGGAAGCCGCTGTCAGAACTGCAATCGCCGAGAGCGGTGCCCGCCAGGCCGTGTGCCGCTTCATAGAGGTCCCCTCTGTTGAGATCCGAGGCACACGATCGTCGCGTGCCGGACCAACGTAAGGGTGCTTTGTTACCCGGGTGTCTCGCTGTCCTTACAGCAAGCTTAACGTGGAGGTCACATCCGCTCCGGCGCCGAGACGCCCAGCAGGTCCAGGGCGATGGCCATGACCGACCGCACGGCCCGGGTCAGCTCGACGCGGAACGGCTTGACCGCGTCCGGCGCGTCGTAGACGCGACACTGCTCGTAGAAGACGTGGAAATCACGTGCCAGCTCGATCAGGTAGGCGACGACCCGGTGCGGGGCCAGGCGACGCTCGGCCTCGCCGACCACGTCCGGCCACTCGACCAATCGCAGCGTCAGGGCACGCTCGGCGGGCTCGACCGACGGCGGCACGGCACCGACCGCGACGTCACCCACGCGCTCCAACACGTTGCATGCCCGAGCATGGACATATTGGACGTAATAGACCGGGTTCTCGCGGCTCTGCTCACGTGCCACGGCCAGGTCCAACTCGAACGGCGTCTCGTTGGCGCGCTGCACGAGGAAGAACCGGGCTGCGTCGACGCCGATATCGTCGATCAGGTCGGACATCAGGACGAGGGTCCCCGCCCGCTTGCTCATCTTCTTCTCCTCGCCGCCTTCGACCAGACTGACGAGTTGGATGAGCGGGATTTGGAGCATCTCCGGGTCGTGGCCACCGGCCGCCAGCACCGCCCGCAGGCGCTGCAGGTAGCCGTGGTGGTCGGCACCCAGCACGTTGATCAGCACGTCGTAACCGCGCGCCGCCTTGTCCAGGTGGTAGCCGATGTCGGGCGCGATGTACGTGGTCGTGCCGTCGACGCGACGCAACACGCGGTCCTTCTCGTCGCCGTATGCGGTGGTGCGAAACCAGATCGCGCCATCGTGCTCGTAGGCGTCACCGGCAGCGAGCAGCCGATCGATCCCTGCAGTCACCTCGCCGCTCTCGTGGAGCGACGTCTCCGAGAAGAACGCGTCGAAGCGAACGCGGAAGCGCTCAAGATCGGCCTTGATCCGCTCCAACATCAGGTGCTGGGCGCGGTCGGCCAGGGCTGCGCCGTCGACCCCCGAACCGTCCAGGGCCCGTGCGATGTCGGTGACGTAGTCCCCGTGGTAGCCGTCCTCGGGCAGGGGCGTATCGCGCCCGTGCAGTTGGTCCATCCGCGCCGCGACGGACTGACCGAACAATGCGATCTGGCGGCCGTAGTCGTTGACATAGAACTCGCGATGAACTTCGTGGCCGGCAAACTCGAGGATGCGCCCCAAGGAGTCGCCGAAGGCCGCATGGCGCGCATGACCGACATGGAGCGGTCCGGTGGGGTTGACCGACACGAACTCCAGATGAATCCGCTGGGCCGGTTCCGCCAGGCCCGCCCCGTACCGGGCGCCCGCAGCCACGATGGCAGCGGCCGCAGTCGCGAACCATGCCGGCGCCAGCGTGATGTTGACGAAACCGGGGCCGGCGATCTCGACCATGTCAACGACGTCGAGGGTCGTGAGCGCCGCGGCCACCTCGGCGGCGATGTCGCGTGGTGCGCGGCGCGCGGCCTTGGCCAGGCCCAGTGCCACCGGCGTCGCAAGGTCCCCGTGCTCCTGGTTGGCCGGCTGCGACAGCTCGACCCGCATCGCCGGGTCGATGGCTGCTGCCACGCCCAGGATGGCGTCGATGATCGGCGTGGTCAGTGCATGGGCGCTCACGAGCGGGCAATGTTACCGACCACGAACACCGCCACCGCCGGAGTGACCCATGCAGACCGCCACCCACCACATCCCGGGCCTCGTGCTGACCGACCACCGGTTCACGGTGCCACTCGACGACGCCGAGCCCGCCGGCCGATCGATCGAGGTGTACGCCCGTGAACTGCGCTCTCCGACCGGGGGTGAGTTGCCGTACCTCGTGTTCTTTCAAGGCGGACCGGGATTCGAATCGCCACGACCGACGGAGCCTGGTGGCTGGATCGGGCGGGCCCTCAAGGACTACCGCGTGTTGCTGCTCGATCAGCGGGGCACCGGTCTTTCGACCCCGGTCTTGCCCGAGACGCTCGCCCGAATCGGGTCGCCGCAGGCACAGGCCGACTACCTGCGGCATTTCCGTGCCGACAACATCATCCGCGACGCCGAGCTCATCCGACGTGAGTTGATCGGCGACGCCACCTGGAGCGTGCTCGGCCAGAGCTTCGGCGGATTCTGCGTGACGCGCTACCTCTCCGCCGCGCCCCACGGCCTGCGCGAGGCGTTCATCACCGGAGGCCTCCCACCCATCGGGGGCCACCCGGACGACTTCTACCGACTGACCTATCAACGGATGCTCGACCGCAACGCGCTCTACTACGATCGCTACCCGGGTGACCGCGACGCCGTCCGCCGCATCACCACACGCCTCGCGACAGGTGATGTGATGCTGCCCGACGGATCGCCCCTGACCGTCCGCCGGTTCCAGCAACTGGGAATGTTGCTCGGTGCGGGCGACGGGTTTGAACGCCTGCACTACGGCATGGAACAAGCCTTCGCGGCGGGGGGCGGCGATCTGACGTCGCCGTTCCTGCGCCAGGTCTACACGGAGCAGCCCTGGGAGACCAACCCGATCTACGCGCTGATCCACGAAGCGTGCGTCTGCGACGGCACCGCGTCGCGCTGGTCGGCCGCGCGCCTGCGGTCGGAGTTCGCGCAGTTCGATGACCCGACGAACCTGACGGCCGAAGCGATCTTCCCGTGGATGTTCGAGGACTACGCCGCCCTGCGCCCGTTCGCCGAGACCGCCGACATCCTGGCCGACGTCGAGTGGCCGCGGCTCTACAACCCTGGCGTGCTCGCGACGAACACCGTCCCCGCCGCAGCGGCGATGTACTACGACGACATGTACGTCGAGCGCGAGCACTCCGAGGCAACCGCGCGGGCCATCCCCGGCCTGCGCGTATGGGTCACAAACGAGTACCAGCACAACGGCCTGCGTGCCGACGGGGCCACCATCCTCGACCGTCTCATCGCCATGGTGCGCGGCGAGCGGTGACGACGGACGCCGACGATCAATACAACGCCGCCCTCAATTTCGGTGACTGCCTGACCTCCGCGATCACCCTCAGCGCACACGGACAGCTGCTCGTCGGCGGCAGCGGCCTCACCGACCTTGAGGGCGTCACCGTCGAGGCAGCGTCGCGATTCCGGGGCGGCGCATCACCGCTCCGCGAGGGATGCTCCATGTTTGTGCTCGTCGAATGCGGGTACAAGATCGTGAAGAGCCCGATTGGTTCTTGACGAACGGCTGCTCCCCGATGGATGGAGTCGGTGCCGAAGTGCGACAACTCGGGATCGCTGACGGCATCGCCACGCACCACACAGAAGGCAGGAGCAGAGTGAACAATCAGAGGATCCTCAAGTTCGGTGGCATCGCCGCCGGCGTCATCATGGTCGCGTTCGGAATCGGTTCGCTCGCGCTCGGCATCAATGCGCGCAGCACCGTCGGCACCGAGCTGACGCGCGAGGTCATCGTCGGCTCGCCGGACATGAGCCCGGGCGAGATCACGAAAGCGGTCGCGAAGGCCGGCCTGACCAACGTGCCGATTCCGTCATGCAACGTGGCGGACAAGGCGATCAAGACGGGGTCCGACGCCCGCTGCTTCGCGCAGTACATGCGCATCCATGCGCTTGAGTCGTCGGGTGGCAACACGTACGCGCAGATGGGACGCTTTGTCGCCACCGCCGACCCCACCAGCCCCAAAGGCACCAACGACGAGACTGCCGCCGTCAAGGACGAGAAGGGCAAGCCGGTCGCGAACGGTCCCCGCAACACGTGGGTCACCGAAACCGCGCTCGCGACTGCGCTGAACGTCTCTTACATGGCCGAGCAGATCGGACTGTTCACCGTCGTCGTCGGACTCGCACTGCTGCTGAGCGGCATCGGCTTCATCATCCTTGCACTCGCCTTCTTCGGTGGAGGTGACCGCAAACCCGCCGAAGCCGACCGCACACCCGGCACGGCGTCCGAGCCCGCCACAACCGTGTGACCGACGCTCACATGACGTAACCGGCACGCGCGTGGGACGCCGCACGACGCCCCACGCGCACCACCCGTCGCGACACGAGCCTTGTCGAAGAGCCCAGCCCGACGTGCCCGCAGCAAGCTCGGCGCATCGGCGTCTGGTCACCGGAGCACTTGGAAGCCCGCCATCATGCGCATGTCCTCGTGCTCGACGTTGTGGCAGTGAAAGACGTAGCGCCCCGGGAACGTTCGAAAGCGGATCAGCATCTCGGCTTGGCCGTTCGGCCCGAGGTTGACCGAGTCGAGCTTGAACGACTGGCTGAGCTCCGGAGCGCGCCCGTTGATCGACTGGACCTGCATCGCCTCAAGGTGGACGTGCACGGGGTGCGTCCATCCGCCGCCACCGTTCCTGAAGATCCACCGCTCCACCTGACCCAGCCTGGGGGTCGCATCGTCGCGATTGGGATCGAAGGCGCGACCGTTGATCACCCACTTGCCACCGCCGCGCTCGAACACGAACTTGCGCGTCGCGACGACATCTTCCGGGCGAAGCCGGACGTGCGGACGAAGCGGCGTGCCGGGCACCGCGCTGGCATTGTTGATCGCGGGGCCGTCTTTGACCTTGAACTTCGCGAGCGCAACGCCGGGCCGTCGAATCCCTCCGGGCTTCTTGCCGCTGGTCTGCTCCTGCACGTTCATCAGGAACACCTCGGAGGGGGCGTTGCGGAAATCGACGATGACATCCGCACGCTGGGACATTGCGAGCTGGAGGAACGGACGCTCGACGGCGAAGGGCAGGAGCCAGGTGTGAGCGCCGATCACCAGGAACGGCGCGCCGTTCGAAAGCTCGAGCTGGTAGTAGCGCGCCCCGGAACCGTTGAGGAAGCGAAGGCGATATTTCTTACGTTCGACCTCGATATACGGCTGGGCCTTGCCGTTCACGACGAACACATCGCCGAGGACCCCATCGCTCTCCTGCGGATCGAACACCAGCTTGCCGCGTGCATCGAAGCGCCGGTCTTGGAGGGCAAGCGGGAGGTCGTAATCCGCGTTCGGGATCACTCCGGTCGCCACGAGTTGCTGCTCGACGTCGTCCGTCAGGAGATAAAAGCCCGCGAGGCCCGCGTAGACGTTGGGGCCCGTGATGTCCATGGCGTGATCGTGGTACCACTGGGTCGAGGCGAAGTCGGCGTGTTCGGTGTCCCCGTCCGGAGCGATGTGCGGGTACATGAAGTCCTTGAATTGCCCGGGGAAGATGAACGCGTTGGGAAAGCCGTCCGCGTCGGTGACCGGGTCGCCGCCGACCATGCCGGACTGGTGGCCGCCGTGGTTGTGGATCGTCGTGGAGACCGGGAGGGAGTTACGAAACCGGACGATCGCCGGCTCACCCGCCCTGACGCGGAACGTCGGACCGGGATACATGCCGTTGTAGCCGAAGATCCGTGTTCCGAGGCCGGGAATGATCTCCACCTCGTTCTCGCGCATCTCGATCTCGTAGAGCTTGGGGGTGCCCCAGGCCGGATTGGAGGTGACCGTCGGGACGAACGCGCCTGGCGCGGAGGCGGTGATGGGGTCCGCGAACGTCAGCTTGCGGGTGAACGGCGTGAAGGTGGGACTTCGCACCGTAGTGGCGCGGGCCTTTGACGCACCGAGGGGGATCGTGAGGGCGACACCCGCGGCAGCGCCGAGTCGGATGACGTCGCGTCGGGTCATGGCGGGGAGCCAGAGATCGCCGCTCGATGCGACGACGATCTCGTGACCGGTCGTGGACGCGACTGTCCCAGGCGTGATCGGCACAGACGTGACGGTGCGTCCGCGACGGGCTCCAAGCCACGCGGCGATGAGCCCGGCGGCCAGGAGCAGCGGCAGCACGGAGAGCGCCCGGTCGGCGACGTGCATCGCAATTGATCCGCCGGATGAGCCCGGCAGCACGGCGAACGTGGCATCCCGGACCAGTGGGTGCTCCCCGTGGTGGAAGAGCTCGAGCATCTGTTCGGTCGTGGGCGCGGCGAAGCCGATGAGCATGCTGAGGGTCACGGCGCCGGCGCCGGCGACACCCACCCAGGCAATGGGCCGATCGTGCCCGCGGCGTCGTAGCGACGCGATCGCTCCGAGGACGCCGGCCAGCACGAGGGCGACAAGCGGTGCCGCCAGCACGCCGTCCCGGAACGTGCGCGTCACCAGCGTTGCGTTGGTCACCTCGGCAACGTTGACCTGGAGCTGCAACAGGAGCAGCCACGCCACCGCAGCCACGCCGATGGCGACATGCGCAACCGCCGCCCGCACCAGGGTGGAGGCAGCGAGGGTTCCCTCACGCGTCTGAATGGTATTGACGATCGCCGCCGCGCAGAACGTGACGGCGAGCGCGATCAGCCACTCGCGCAGCATGTGGATCGGCCACCCGAGGCGCTCGTATTGCCTGCTGCGACCGACGAAGATGAGCTCGTGGAATGGCATCGTCGCGATGAGGAACGTGCTGGTGGTGAGCGCGACGATGCCAGGCAATGCGAGCGCCCGCCGGCCGGCCGGCCAGGACTCGGCGATGCGCAGGGCGAATCCTGCGGCGAGGAACGCGATAGGCAGGGCAAGCGCGCCGTCGCGCAGCCAGTGGAGGATGAACGACGGCTCATTGCGTTCGTGGCTGCCCTCGAAGATGTGGAGGGCCACCAACCACAGTGTCGCGGCGAACCCGGTCGCCGCGCCGTACGTCAGGGCATGTGTGAGATCGCGCCGCCGCCGGGCGATTGACGCGTCAGCGATGTCCCCTGTCGAGTTCATTCCGCGCACCTCCGTCGTGGGTCTCGCTCCAATGCCGATGGCCTGGAGTTGCGTGTCCGCTCAGGTGGGTGCGCGTTGCGGGGTCACCAGTTCGGGATCGTCCTTGTCTGGTTTGCGCAAACGTGCGTCGGTGGGAATCGACGCGGTCTGAGACGAGCGGCATGGACGGTTTCTAACAAAAAGGAGGTTCTCTGTAAAGACCCAACCGGTTGTCACTCAGAATTTGGGGCTGCGCCGAGAGTAAATGGGACACGTGAGAGTCGTGCATTCAGTGGTGGTACGGGTGACCGGCCAGGATGCACAGGGACCGGTAGAGTTGCTCTGCCAGCACCACCCGCGCCAGTTGGTGCGGCAAGGTGAGTGATCCCAGGGACATGCGCTCGTCGGCGCTTGAAACGAGGCCCGGGTCGAGGCCCCCGGCCCCGCCGACCAGGAACGCGATGGGTCTGGGCACGTCCAGACGCCTGCCGAGCCACGCTGCCAATGCTTCGCTCGATTTCGGGGTCGTTCCTGCGGGGTCGAGCGCCACGGTCCAGGCGCCATCGAGCAACCGGCTTCGGAGACGTTCGGCTTCACGCCTGGCCGCCTGAGCCGCCCCGACCTGGAGCTTCTCGGCGGCGACCTCATCCACCCGCAGGTCGAGGCGTTCGCGGATGCGGTCCTCGTACATGTGACCCGCGGCGTCATGCGGAGCACGGAGCTTTCCCACCGCGATGATCTGCAGACGGGCGGTCTTGCTCACGGCCGTGCGTGCAGGGCCAGGCCGATGCGCTCGAGCGCGGTCGGGTGGCTGCCCCACAGGCGTTGCACCCAGCCGGGCGGGTCCGGCACGCCGAGGTTCTTCGTGATCAACCCGCGGTGCAGTTGGATGGCCGCCTCGGGATCTGCCGTCGCGCGCAAGGCCTCCCAGTCGGCCTCGCGCTCGAAGCCACGACTCATCCTCATGCCGAACCGTCCTGCCAGCACGCCCAACACACCAACCCCGACCGTCGCGACCGTCAGTCTGCGCAGGGTCAGGTCCGCGTCGCGCGACCCGAGTCGCCTGGTCCCTGTGACCGCGGCAACGGCCCCACCGATGGCGGCCAGTGCGGGCAGTGATGCCGCTGCCGAGATGAGCGAGCCACGCAGGATGTGGCGACGCGCCACGTGGGCCAGTTCGTGCGCGACGACGAAGCGCACCTGATCGCGTGGAAAGTCACGCACCAGCGTGTCGAACAGCACCATGCGGCGGGTCGGCCCCAGACCCGAGACGTACGCGTTGGAGCCCGTGGTGCGCGTGCTCGCATCGTTGAGAACGACCTGGCGCACCGGGACGCCGATGCTGGCGGCGACTTCGCGGACGTCGTGTTCCAAGTCCGGATCGTCGAGCGGGCGTGTGCGCTGAAACAGCGGTTCGATCAACTTTGGTCCCGCCAGCGTCAACCCGACGGTTCCCGCCGAGACCACACCCCAGGTCGCGAGCCACCAGGTGCGCGGCGAGCGACGCATCGTGGTGGCGGTCGCCAGCGTGAAGGCGCTTGACAACCCCGCGCCGAGCGCCGCCGCCTTGCCGCGATCGGCCAACCATGCGCCGACCGGTTGTGTCACCAGGCCATGTCCCCGACCCCAGCCGTAGCCTGCTGCGGCGAGCGGCAGACGCACGACATCACCCGACACCGCCAGACCGGCGCCGAACAGAAATGCCGCCGGCAGCGATCGCCCACCGGCCAGACGCGCGACCACCGGACGCCAGCGCGAGCCGCTCAGCGCCACCGCTGCGGTCCCGGCAACCCCCGTCGCCATCCCCGCCACAGCGAGCGCCCAGCCCCCAGTGCGATAGCGCCGATTGCGGCCCAGTTCGGCGGCGTCGAACCAATCGTCCAGCGGTGCCGCCATCGCATCCGGAACCCCGGCGCCGGGAGCGGCGAACAGCGGACGTGGAAGGATCTGCGTCACGTCACCTCGCGTCCGCGACCGTGGCCGAGATGATCCACACCGGCTTGCTGGGCGGGCCATCGGTCACGGCCAGCGCCGCGACGCGCTTGATCGTCGCAAGCGAGACCGGGTCGGCGGCGTGGCCAAGGATGCCGTACACGGGTTGTGAGGTCAGCACCGACTCCCCCTGCGGACCCGACACGACGAAGAACTGCGACCCCGACGAGCCAGGGGGATCGGCCTGCGTCTTGGCCATCGCGACGTCACCCAGCTTGTACTCGTATCCCTGCGGCACCGCGCCGACCACCTGGTAGCCGGGACCTCCCTGCCCGTTGCCCAGCGGGTCCCCGCCCTGCAACACGAAGTCCGGCACCACGCGGTGGAACGTCAACCCGTCATAAAAGCCCTTGCTCGCCAGGAACGCGATCGAATTGGGGATCGGACCACCGGCCTTGGCGTCGAGCTTGATGGTGAGCGTCCCACACGAGGTCTTCATGACGATCGTGGAGTCAACGCCGTCCTTGAGCACCTGCTCGGCCTTGGTGTACTGCGCCTTGGCAGCCGGCTTCGGTTGGCCCTTGTCGAGGCACGTGGTGATCTCGGCCTCAGACGTCGCGGACGTCGTTGTCGACGTGTCCGTGACCGGGGGTGCGGTCGTTCCGGCACCGGCGTCGATCTTGGTGTCGCCGCCACATCCGGCGAGCACGCCGGTGACGCAGAGGGCGAGCACGGTCAGCGCGGTACGAACTCTCACAGATGGCTCCTTGGACGTCGGCCTACAATCCGGGCCATGGTAGAGGACAACCCCGGCGCATATCTGGATCACGCCGCCGCCACGACACTCGATCCGCGGGTGCGCGCAGCGATGGCGCCGTTTGTGGACGCGGCGTTCGGCAGCCCCGAGAGCCTGCACGATTGGGCGCGCCGTCCGGCCGAGGCGCTGGAGCATGCGCGCACGCAGGTCGGGGCACTCATCGGTGCCGATCCCGAGGGCGTGATCTTCACCGCCGGCGACACCGAGGCCCGCAACCTGGCGGTCAAGGGCATCGTCGCCGCAAACGCACACCGCGGTGCGCATATCGTGACGAGTTCCGTCGAGCACCCGGCCACGTTGGCCGCGTGCCGGACCCTGGCACGCGACCGGGCCGAACTGACCACGGTGGGCGTGGACGCGACCGGGCACATCGATCCCGTGCAGTTGGCGGCGGCGGTACGTGACGACACGGTGTTGGTGACGATCTGCCACGGCCAGGCCGAGATCGGGACCGTCCAGAATGTGGCGACGCTGGTCGCCGCGGTCCGCGCACGCAAGCCGGACGTCACGATCCATGTCGACGCAGGCGTCACCGCAGGGGTGGTCCCGATCAACGTCACCGCTTGGGATTGCGACGCGGCCACGATCGGAGGCGGCTCGATGGGTGGTCCGCGGTGGGCGGGTGCGCTGTGGGTGCGCGAGGGCACGCGCCTGCACCCGCTGATCGAGGGTGGCCTGCAGGAGGGCGGCAAGCGCGGCGGGGCACACGACATGCCCGGCATCGTGGGCCTTGGCGAGGCCGCCCGCCTGGCCGCGATCGAGATCGACACGCGCAGCGCCCACATGACCGCGCTGGCCGACCGGCTGATCCATCGCCTGCTGGCAGTCGACGACGTCCGGCTCAACGGACCGAGCATGGGCCGGGTGCCCGGTCACGTCCAGGTCTCGGCAGGGCGGGTCGAGGGCGAGACCCTCGTCCTGACCCTCGCCGCCAAGGGCGTCGCGGCCTCACCAGGATCGGCCTGCTCGGCCGCAGGCAAGGCGTCACCTGTACTCGAAGCGATTGGGTTGGAGCCGCCATGGACCCACTCGGCGATCCTCTTCACGCTCGCCCCCACCACGACCGAAACCCAGATCGACTTCGCCGCCACCGCCTTTGCCGACGCCGTCGCATCGCTGCGCGCAATGAGCCCCTTGGGCTCCGACGCGTGAAGACGGTCGACGCGCTGGGCACATGGTGCCCCGTCCCGATCCACCTGATCGACCGGGCGATCACGACCGTCGCTCCCGGCGACGACGTGGTGCTGCTGGCCGACGATCCGCTGATCGAGGTCGACTTGCCTGCGTGGTGCCATGACACCGGTCACGAGCTGATGGCTTTGCACCACGACTCGGGCGGATACCGGGCGGTGGTGCGGTGCAGGTCTGGCAGAGTGGCGACCACATGAGCACAGACATTCCCGACATCCGCATCCCCGCCGACCTGCTGCCCGCTGACGGCCGTTTTGGCGCAGGCCCCTCCAAGGTGCGCCAGCAGGCCGTGGACGCACTGGCCAAGGCGGCGCCCTCGCTGCTGGGCACCAGCCACCGGCAGAAACCCGTGCAGGCGCTTGTGGGCCGCGTACGCTCAGGCATCGCATCGCTGCTGGGACTTCCCGCCGGCTACGAGGTGCTTCTGGGCAACGGCGGTGCCACGCTGTTTTGGGACGCCGCGGTGTTCGGGCTGATCGACAAGCGCAGCCAGCACCTGTGGTTCGGCGAGTTCTCGTCCAAGTTCGCGCAGGCCGCCGACGCGGCCCCTCACCTGGACAGCCCTCAGATCATGCGCGCCGAGCCCGGCGACCACCCGCTTCCGGTCACGGATTCGGGCATCGACGCGTACGCGCTGACGCACAACGAGACGTCCACCGGCGTGGCGATGCAGATCCAGCGGCCCAAGGGCGCCAAGGGCATCGTGCTGGTCGACGCGACGTCGGGAGCCGGTGGGCTGCGGGTCGATCCGAGCCAGTTCGACGTCTACTACTTCAGCCCGCAGAAGTGCTTCGCCTCGGATGGAGGCCTGTGGCTGGCCGCGTGTTCGCCCGCCGGGGTGGAGCGCATCGAGCGGATCGCGGCGTCCGATCGTTGGATTCCGGCGGGCCTCGACCTGGGTATCGCGCTGGAGAACTCACGCAAGGACCAGACCTACAACACGCCCGCACTCGCCACGCTGTTCCTGCTGGCCGAGCAGCTGGATTGGATCAACGGCAACGGTGGCATGGAGTACGCCGCCGGGCGATGTGATGCGTCGGCGGCCGCGCTCTACGGGTGGGCCGAGACCAGCGCGTACGCCACGCCGTTTGTGGTGGACCCCGCCAAGCGCAGCCACGTCATCGGCACGATCGACCTGGACGACCGGGTGGACGCAACCATCGTGTCCAAGGTGCTGCGCGCCAACGGAATCGTCGATACCGACGCGTACCGCAAGCTCGGTCGCAACCAGCTGCGCATCGCGATGTTTCCTGCCGTGGATCCCCAGGACGTCGCTCAGCTGACGCGATCCGTCGATCATGTGGTGGCCGCGCTTTCGTAGACCCGCGGGCTTGAAGAGCGAACATATGTTCGCTACCGTTCGCATATGCCCACGGAACAGGCATCGCCTTTACGGTGGAAGCTGACCGACGATGATGGTGGTCAGCCGGAGCTGTTCGACGCGATCGAGCGGGTCCCCGGTACGCGAGACCTGGCCGGGTTGGAGTTCCTGCACGTTCGCGCCAAGCGGGTCATCAACCGTGTGCCGGAGACCTCGCGCATGCCGTTCCACTACACGATCAACCCGTACCGCGGGTGTAGTCACGCCTGTGTCTACTGCTTCGCCCGACCCAGCCACGAGTACCTCAACCTGGACCGCGGGCGCGACTTCGACACGCGTATCGTCGTCAAGGTCAATGCGGTCGAGCGGGTGCAGGCGGAGCTCGCCTCGCGCCGGTGGACCGGCGAGCTGATCGCACTCGGCACCAACACCGACCCGTATCAGCCGTGCGAGGGCCGCTACCGCTTGACGCGCGGAATCATCGAGGCACTCGTGGCAGCTGCCAACCCGTTCTCGATCGTGACCAAGTCGCCGCTGGTGTTGCGTGACGTCGACCTGCTGACCGCCGCGATGGCCGGTGGTGGGGTGCATGTCGACATGTCGGTCGGCTGCCTGGACCACGACGTGTGGCGTGCGACGGAGCCGCACGCACCCAGCCCCGAACGGCGCCTCGAGACCGTCGCCGCGTTGAGCGAGGCCGGGGTGTCGTGCGGAGTGCTCGTGGCGCCGGTCCTGCCGGGAATCTCGGACGGCGACGCCCAACTCGACCGCTTGGTTGCGGCCGGCGTCGCCGCGGGAGCCCAATCCATCGCGACCGTGGCCCTCCATCTGCGACCGGGCGTTCGGGAGCACTACCTGGAGTGGCTGCGGGGGGCGCACCCGGAGCTGGTCGCTGATCACCTGATGCGATACCGCACGACCTACCTTCCCTCCGACGAGCGCAGAGACCTGTCCGCCCATGTGCAAGAGCTTGCCGCCCAGCATCGTCGCCGGGCCAACCTGGTCGGCGCACTTCCGACGACGCCCCGCTGGCGTCGCCGCGAAATGCCCGTGGCCACCCAAACGCCACCCAGGGAGGACCAGCTACGACTCATCTGACGGACTCCAGAACGGCAGGGGTTCCGGTGTCTGTGACGTACTGAGATCAGATGGAACTCGCCCTGAGAATCGCACTCGCAGTCGTCCTGACATGGGCCGCGCTCGCCAAGCTCACGCGTCCCGCACGAGCCGCCGAAACGCTGGCTGAACACGGCATTCCGCGGCGTGCCCGGCGTCCGTTGACGGTGTTGCTCGCGCTTGGGGAGTTGGCGGCTGCGACGCTCCTCGCGGCCGGCGTTGCGCTCGGTGCGGCCGGCGTCACCGTCGCCGCGCTCGGCGGCCTGTTCACCGCATTCCTGATCCGTGCGCGCGTACGCGGTCGGCAGCGCACGACCTGCGGGTGCTTTGGCGGCGCGCGATCCGCCAACACCCTCATGCTCGCAGCGCGCGCCGCGGTGCTCGGCACCAGCGGCGCTGCAGTCGCGATCGGTCTCCCCGTGGCCGAGCCGCTCAGTCCGGACGCGTGGCGCACAGTGGCGATCGCGGTCTTGGGAGCCCTCGCTGTGGCCCTGACGTTGGCGGTGCTCGCGCTGTACCGACAGGTGGGGGTCTTGTCGCTGCGCCTCGGACCGCGCACGGCCCTTGAGCTGGACGACGAGGGTCCGCCGATCGGTCACCCCGCGCCGCTCCTGGACGGACTCAATCGCCGCGGATCTGAGCTGGTCGCGTTTGTGTCGCTCAACTGCCGGATGTGCATCGAAGTGGTCCCGGGCCTGCGGGCGCTCGCGAAGGAGGGCGTCCCCGTCCACTGGATGCGTGAAGACACGCACGACGAGGTCTTCGAGCGGTGGGGCGTGCCCGGCACGCCGTTCGTGGTCCACATCGTCGATGGCATCGTGCGTGCCAAGGGCCTCGTCAACACACTCGAGCAGATCGACTGGGTCATCGACGTCGGCACCGAGCGGGAGCGCCTTGCGGCGTAGACCGGGTTTGGACGAAGCCGGCGGGCGCCTGGCACATCACCTGGCCGCGTCCCAGACGCGACGTTCGTTCATCGGGACGGTGGGCGCCCTGCTGCTCGGGGCGACGGCCGAGCGCGCGCTCGGCGGCGCGAGGCGCCCGACCCCGGGAACCGAACGCATCGCGGGCGGGTGGCATGGCTTCTGCGGCCACTACTTCACGACAGGCTCGTGCCGTGGCCCGTTCAAGCTGCCCCGTGTCGATGCCGAGGGCAAGCCCCTTCGCCCGCAGGACGGCCGCCCGGTTGACGATGCCGGACGCCTGATCAACGATCAAGGCGAACCTGTGGACGAAGCGGGCAACCGTCTGGCAGGAGCGGACGGCCAATACGCTGCGCCGGGTCCGCGCACCCGCATGTGTGAGGACGGCGTTCGCCGGCGCTCAGGGCACAAGGACGCGGTACTGCAGGGCTCCTGGTACCGCTGCTGCAATGGTCAGATCCGCAAGTTGTGGGACTGCTGCTCGGTCAGTCCGCACCGAATCAACGGTGACGCATCGCTCCGTGGGTACTGCCACGGCAACCGAAAAGTGTTCTGCGTCGTCTACGTCGAGACGGGCATCCCGTGTTAGTCGAGGTCGGCATCGCAACCGCGGCGCTCGTGGCGGGTGTGTCGGGCGCGTGGTCCCCCTGAGGGTACGCAATGGCTGAGACCTTCACCGCCGCCGTGTGCGGGGGCCACGTTCGTCGCATTGTCGCCATCGTCGTCTTCTCGGTCGCAGCCGTGGGCACTGCTGCCGTCCTGGGCGCGCTCCTGGGCGCCGCCGGGGCGCCGCTGCCTCTTCGGTGGATGCTCATCGCCGCGGCGCTCGTCGCGGCAGTCGCAGCGTTGCGGGAGGCCGGCATCGTGCGGTTCGACGTGCCGGCCCTGCGTCGCCAGGTTCCCGAGCGGTGGCGACGAGAGCGCCCGCTCACCGTCTGGAGTTCCGGCTACGGCGCGATCCTGGGTGCGGGGTTCGGCACGTTCCTGCCCACGGCGACGTTCTGGGCAGCCTGCATGGGAGCGCTCGCCTTGGGCGATCCATGGGCCGGAGCCGTATGCATGGCCGCCTTCGGCGTGGGCCGCGGAGTGATGATCGTCGGCGCGGGGAGCAACCCGGTCCGACGCTTGGGACGCACGCACCGGCTCGTGCGGCCCGTCAACATCGCAGTGCTGTCCGGCTGTGCGGCGCTGATCCTGCCTGCGGCCCTGTTTGGCGTTGCGGCCCCGCCGCCCGCACCGAGTGGCCTGAGCGAACCATCGGTCTCTCGCGGGGTCATCGCGTACACCGAGCAGGGCGCGGGCGCTCCGCACGTCGTTGTCCTGGTCAAAGGCGCCGACCCGATCGTCGTTGCGGACGGTCACACACCGTCGATCAACGGCAGTCGCCTGGCGTACGTTGATTCCGCGGGGATCCGAATCGTCGACTGGCGTACCGGGCAGGAGGTCTTCCGCCGGCCCGGCGCGGTCGACAAACCATCCCTCTCGGGGACACGGCTCGCCTATGTCGAACGCATCGGCTCACGGAGGCGTTTGGTTGTCCGAGATCTCGCGACGGGCAGGTCGCGCGTCGTCACCGCCGTCGGCGCCGGAATCGACTTGGGACGCCCTTCGCTGGTGGGTCGCCGGATCGCCTGGCACGAAGCCGCCGGACAGACCAATCGGGTCTTCCTGCGTTCGCTGACGACCGGGACGACCGAACTCATCGCCAACGGAGGTCGATCGATCGCCAACGTCAATCCGGTCATGACCACCCGGTACATCGCATGGACGCAGAGCGTCGGCGAACGCTCGGTCGTGCTGCTCCGTCCGATTGGTTCCGGACGCCCTCCCCGCACGATTGCCCAGGTCATCGGGCCGCGCTTCTTGGCGGGCACACTGGCGATCGCCCCGGGTCGCCTCTGGCTGACCCGGTGGACGACGACGTCCAACTCCGCCAGGATTCTGAGCTACGCCTGGAGAGATTGATCCGCCGCCTCGATAGTCTCCGCCTACCATGGCCGCATCGCTGACGACGCCGCTTTGCGCGCTCCTCGGGATCCGCTACCCGATCCTGCTGGCCGGGATGGCAGGAGGACCGACGACACCCGAGCTTGTCGCCGCAGTGACCGAGGCCGGGGGGTTGGGCACGTTCGGCGCGGCCGGCATGAGCCGCGAGGCACTGACCGACGCCATCCGGGGCGCGCGTGCGCTGACGGATGGTCCAATCGCAGTCAACGTCCTGCTGGCTCCTTCGCGGCCGGGAACCGCCCGCCCCGAGGCCTTCCATGCTGCGTTGGCGCCCCTCCGTGACGAACTCGGACTCACACCGCCGTCGCTGCCGTCCCCACCGGCGCCGACCGCGCTCGAACTCATCGAGCTCGCACTCGAGGCCGGTGCCACGATCGTCAGCACGGGCCTCGGCGATCCCGCCCCCGTCGTCGCGCTCGCACATGCACGGGGCGTCCCGGTCCTGGCCATGGTGGCCACCGTCGCGGATGCAGTGCAGGCGGTCGAATCCGGGGCGGACGTCATCGTGGCCCAGGGGTCCGAAGCCGGTGGCCACCGATCGAACTTCCACCTCCCCGAGAGCGGTCCGCCGCCCATGGTCGGTACGGTCGCACTGGTGCCGCAGATCGTCGCCGTCGTCGACGTGCCGGTGGTCGCGACCGGTGGGATCATGAACGGCAGTGGCCTCATCGCCGCGCTGGCGCTCGGTGCCCAGGGCATTCAGTTGGGCACACGCTTTCTGCGCACCACCGAGAGCGGAGCAAACGCGGGCTATCGCAACCGCCTCGCGACCGCTGCCGATACCGACACTGAGATCATCACTGCGTTCTCAGGACGACCGGCGCGTGGGCTCCGCAATCGCGCGTTGGATGCCCTCGAGGCCGCGGGCTCACCTACCATCGGCTACCCGCGCCAGGGCGCCGCATGGGCCGACATCAAAGCGGCCAGCGACCGGGCCGGCTCTGCGGATGCGACGACACTGTGGGCAGGACAGGCCGCGGCGCTCGCCCAGGACGAGATCAGCGCCGGCGAGGTTGTCGCTCGGATCATGGCCGAGGCCGATGCGACGCTCCGTCGACTGGGAGCGACGGGGGAGGCCGACTAGTCGATCAGGACGTCACCGGTCATGGCCGGCGATGCGTCCCACCCAACGAGCGCGCACAAGGTCGGTGCAACGTCGCCAAGCTTGCCTTCGACAAGTGGCACACCTCGACGGTCGAGCCACAACGGTACGGGGTTGGTCGTGTGT
>JANMKR010000187.1:0-2681 GCA_031372145.1 Actinomycetota bacterium
GTCAAAGATCGCATCCGCGGCGTCTCGGTCTGGCGCTGGGTCGTTGGTCCGGGACCACATGTGCAGGGGTGACGTGGCGGTCTGGATGACCGCGAGCCGATGTCGCAGGCCCGCCACGAACCCTGATCCGCACGGTCGAGCGCCAGCGACGAACGCGGTCACGGTCGCCCCGACCGTCTCGGCCTTGGAGATCGCCTGCGCTGCGAAGTCGAGGTTGGCGAACGCCCCCGCGTTGGCGTTGCTCTGCACGCCGCTCAAGCTGCTCAGCCCGGCCGGGGCTCGAAGGCCGAGACCGGCGAAGTACGCTTGTCGACCCGCCGCGCGATGTCACGCGCCAGTCCTTGGCCCACCACCTGAGCAGCGGCCGGGTTTGAGTCGTCAGCGAGCTCGCGACTGATGATGGTCAGTCCGGCGACCTTCGCCGGTGTCACGACCAGCTCGGAGAGGGTCGGATCGCACGGGACGATCCCGGCGCCCTCAGCAACCCAGGAAGCGGTCGGGTCGGCGGCCACGTCCGGGAACCGGTAGTGCGTCGAGGCGGGTGTGGACGATCGAGGAGACCTGCGCGGCGACGCTGGCTTGCATCGCGGGCTGGACGAGCAGCGCGGCGAAGTCGTCGGGCAGCAAACCGGAAACGGTCGGGGTGGTGGTGAGCAACATAGGGGACTCCGAGAAGCAGCAATCGCTTCGCCGGGGAGACACTCCCAAGGCGTTGCCCCACATGGGCATGCGCGCGCAACGGTCGGGCGAGAGGCCACGTCACACGTCACGCATCACCCAAGCTACGCCGGGCTGCTCCGGGGCCGTCCTGGTCCACGGTGATCGCCGCAGGTCGGGGGAACGACAATGGCGCGCATGGATGTGTCAGAGTCCCGGACTTTCCTCGATGGCATCACTGATATCACGAAGCAAGGGAGTCACCCCGCCCCCGGGGATGCGCTGTTCCCCAGCTTCCTTGTCGCCCATTCGTTGTTCCGCAGCCAACTGCGACAGGGCTACCCTGTGCGTCAGGCTGACGTGAGACACCTCGGGTAGCACTTCCTCCCTCCCCGCACAGGGCGAGAACAGGTTTGATGACGTTGACCCTCGCTGCTGCAGATCTGATCGATCAGCCCCTTGAGAATGGGGCGATGAATCCTCGTTCGGACCGGCCTCGCCGCCGCTCTTTCACCGCCAAGTACAAGCTCGACATGCTCGCCGAGTACGACGCGGCCGACGTCGCGGCACGCGGGGTGTTGCTGCGTCGTGAGGGCCTGTATTCCTCGCATCTGAGCGAGTGGCGCAAGGCCCGCGACAGTGGCGCCCTGGCTGGCCTGTCCCCGGCGGGCAGGCCGGGGAAGAAGTCGGGTGAGCAGCTGGAGAACGCCAAGCTGAGGGCGCGGACCGAACGCGCCGAACGGGAACTGGCCAAGACCAAGGCCGCGCTGGAGATCGTGGGAAAAGCACACGCGCTCTTGGAGATGCTCTCCGAGAGCGCGGACACCGAGCCGCGGTCGACGCCGTGATCAGCCGCGCTGTCGCCGAGCTCGCAGCGCTGACCTCGACCGCACGAGCCTGCACGCTGCTGGGCAGGCCGAGGGCCAGTCACTACCGAGCGCAGCAACCGCCGGCGGTGCCGGCGCAACCCACGCCGCGGGCTGCGCCGCCGAACGCGCTGACCGTCGCCGAGCAGGACGCGGTGATCGCGGCGTTGACCAGCCCGAGGTTCTGCGACAAGTCCGTCGCCCAGACCTGGGCGACACTGCTCGACGAAGGCGTCTACCTGGCCTCGATGAGCACCATGCACCGCCTGCTGCGCCTGATCGGACAGTCCGGCGACCGCCGCAACCATGCGGCCCACCCGGCCCGGGCACGCCCGGAGCTGATGGCCACCACGCCGGGGCAGGTCTGGAGCTGGGACATCACCAAGCTGCGCGGCCCCGCCCGCGGCGTCTACTACGACCTCTACGTGATCCTGGACATCTACAGCCGCTACGTCGTCGGCTGGACCGTCGCGGCCCGCGAGGACGCCGACATCGCCAAAGCCCTCATCGAAGCCGCCGCCCAGGTCCACGGCGCACCCCTCAGCCTGCACGCCGACCGCGGCACCTCCATGACCTCCAAGCCCGTCGCGCAGCTGCTCGTCGACCTCGGCGTCGCCCGCAGCCACAGCCGGCCCCACGTGTCCAACGACAACCCCTACAGCGAGGCCGCATTCAAGACCTTGAAGTACGCCCCCGCTTTCCCCGCCAACTTCGGGTCCCTGCCCGATGCTCGCGCCTTCTGCGAGGCGTTCTTCACCTACTACAACCACGAGCACCGCCACAGCGGCATCGCCCTGCACACCCCAGCATCGGTCCACTACGGCACTGCCACCCAGATCCGCCAGCAGCGCCGAGCGACCCTGCACGCCGCCTACGACGCCAACCCACGCAGGTTCCGGCACCGCCGGCCCGAGCCCCCGACCCTCCCCGCCGCCGCATGGATCAACCAACCCAGCCGGGAGGCCCTCATCCAGAGCAACTAGACCCCGACTGTCTCAAGCGGCTTGACACCTTCCGGCCAGCAGGATGATCGGCGATGACTGCCCGCGTCGTCAGGGGAGACTTCAGTGACCCGGATGAGCTCTGCGCTAGAGCAGCGGCGACGCAGGTTCGACGCCTACCGGGTGTGCCGGCTACTGGCGGCGCGCTCTGGCAATG
>JANMKR010000204.1:0-8222 GCA_031372145.1 Actinomycetota bacterium
CTGGTGTGCATCGGCCTGCTCGGCCTGGCCTCCGCGCCGCAAGGGTGGGAACGCATCCGGGCACTCCTTGACGGCGTCATGATCGCGGGATCGCTGTTCGTGATCAGCTGGATCACCGTGTTGGGAAGCGTTGTCGCCAACGGCGGCGAGTCGATCCTCGGCCAGGCGATCTCGATCTACTATCCGCTCGGCGATGTCGTGCTGGTGACGATGGTGCTGTACGTCTTCCTGCGGCTGCGCCAGCAGGGCCTGCGGATGCCGCTGTCGTTGCGGCTGGTGGCGTTGGGCGTGGTGGGGTTCGCGTTCGCCGACAGCGGGTTCACGTATCTCACCTTGATCAACAAGTATCACTCCGGAAGCGTCATCGACTTGGGCTGGTTTGCCGGTTTCGCGCTGATGGGCCTGGCGGCGCTGCGCCATCAGATGTCCGAGCGCAGCCGTGACGAGGCCTCGACCGAGCAGCGGCCGCTCGGTCAGCTCGTCCCGTACATCGCGGTCGGCGCGGCCCTGATCGTGACGGCGATTGGCTCGGATGGCGGTCTGCATGGCGTGCCGTTCGCCGTGTGGGCGTTCATCATCGGCGCGGTCATGGTGCGTCAGGTCCTGGCCCTGCACGAGAACCTTTCTCTGACACGCAACCTGGATGCCCGCGTCATCGTGCGGACGGCCGAACTCGAGGCGAGCGAGCGCCGGTTTCGAGCGCTCGTCCAACACAGCTCGGACGTGGTCACGGTGACCGACCGCACCGGTGTCGTGTTCTACCAGGCGGATTCGATCGAGTCGGTGTTCGGATACCGACCCGAACAGCTGCTCGGCCGATCGGTCGACGCGCTCACCGGGATCGAGTCGACCGAGAAGCTCCGCACTCATCTCGAGCTGGCGGCGCTGGACCCCGAGGGCGGGGTGCGCGTCCTCGAGTTGGAGCTGCGCCATTCATCCGGTCGGCGATGCCAGGCAGAGATGACGGTCACGAACCTGCTGGATGATCCCGACGTCGCGGGCTTGGTGCTCAACACGCGTGACGTGAGCGAGCGGCGGGCGTTGGAGGGGCGGTTGGTGCATGACGCATTCCATGACGCGCTCACCCTCTTGCCGAACAGGAGTCTGTTCCTCAACCGGCTCCACCACGCGCTCGACCGCACGTCGGTGCCCGGTGAGATCGCGATTCTGTTCATCGACCTCGACGGGTTCAAGAAGATCAACGACACGGTGGGACACATCGTCGGCGATCAGGTTCTGGTGGAGGTCGCGCTGATGCTGCAGGAGTGTTTGCGCCCCGGTGACACCGTGGCGCGCCTTGGCGGTGATGAGTTCGCGATTCTCGTCGAGGACGCGGGCGGCGGGTTCGGAGCGGTCGCGGTGGCCGAGCGCGTCTGCGCGAAGCTGCGAGGCAAGATGTCGGTTCGAGGGCAAGACGTCTTCCTGGGTGCGAGCGTTGGCGTCGCGGTGGCGGAGGAGGGCTCGGACGGCGAGAGCCTGTTGCGAAGCGCTGACCTCGCCATGTACCAGGCGAAGGGCGCCGGTGAAGGCCTGTTCGTCCTCTATGACCCCGAGATGCACGAGCGGATGGTCAGCCGGGTTCGTCTCGAGGGAGAGCTGCGAGATGCACTCGAGGCGCATCAACTGGTCGTGCATTACCAGCCGACCTTGGAGTTGGAGTCGGGTCGATTGGCGGGATTCGAGGCGTTGGTGCGCTGGCAGCATCCGGAGCGTGGCCTGCTGCCGCCCGGCATGTTCATCGCGATGGCCGAGGAGACGGGTCTGATCCACCAGATCAGCCGCGTCGTGCTGCGCGAGGCCTGTTTGCAGGGTGCCGCCTGGGTGGCGTTGCACCCCGAGCTGGCACGGATGTCGCTGGCGGTCAACATGTCCGCGGCGAATCTCCGTGATCCTTCGCTGCCGGCCTTCGTCGCGGAGTGCTTGGCGGAGTCCGGGTTGCCACCGGCGTGCCTGGTGCTGGAGATGACCGAGACCATGTTGATCGATCACAGCGTCCAGATGATCGAGGAGCTGCAGGAGTTGAAGGCGCTGGGTGTGCGCCTGGCAATCGACGACTTCGGGACGGGGTACTCGTCGCTGTCGTACCTGCACCGGTTCCCCGTGGACATCCTCAAGATCGACCGGTCGTTCATTGAACGCGTCGCGACCGACAGCGACTCGGAGTTCGTCCGGACAATCGTGCAGCTTGGGCAGAGTCTGTCGTTGACCACCGTCGCGGAGGGGATCGAGGACCTCGAGCAGCTCATGGCGCTCCGTCTCGCCGGATGCGAGCTTGGCCAGGGCTTTCACTTCTCACCGGCGGTCTCCGGCGCGACAATCGAGGCGCACCTCGTGTCATGGGTGGGCGGCGCCGTCGTCGGTGCGCTCCCGGACGATCCGCCCTATCCGAATGCTCCCGAGGTGGAAGACCGCCGTCGGGTACCGGTCGCGCGGCAAGGGCGGCGCGCCAGGTAGCGGACTCAGGACCGCCTCGGCGTTGACGTTGTGGCGGGACCGCGCTGACGTTGCTTGAGCGATCGCTGGGCTGAGACTCCAAAGTCTCACAAGGTGGACGGGGAGGATTCGTTACGCTCCCGGACGTGATCCGCGTGATGATCGCCGGCGCCGCCGGCCGCATGGGCCAAGCCGTCGTCGCGGCGGTCGGTGCGGCCCCGGACATGCAGGCGGTCGCCCTCGCCGATCCCGCGCTCGCGGACGGCTACGCGACCGTTGCCGCGGCGATCGCCGCAACCCGTCCCGACGTGTCGGTCGACTTCACCCAACCCCACGTCGCATTCGACAACGCCTGTGTGTGCCTCGATGCCGGCGTCCACGTCGTGATGGGGACAACCGGCATCGACGATGCGCAACTGACCGAGATCCGCCGTCGCGCCGACGCCGGCGCGGCCAACTGTCTGATCGCGCCCAACTTCGCGATCGGAGCGGTCTTGATGATGCGGTTCGCCGCCGAGGCCTCACGGCACATGCCCAAAGCGGAGATCATCGAGCAGCACCACGACCAGAAACTGGACGCGCCGAGCGGGACGGCGCTGCGCACCGCGGGTCTGATGGAGGGCGAGGTGCCGATCCACTCGGTGCGACTTCCCGGGCTGGTCGCCCATCAGGAAGTCATCCTTGGGGGGTTGGGCGAGACGCTGACGATCCGACACGATTCGCTCTCCCGCGAGAGCTTCATGCCCGGGGTCGTGCGTGCGGTGCGCGAGATCGCCAACCGGCCGGGATTGACACTCGGGCTCGAGCCCATCTTGTTCGGCGACGAGCCCGTTAAATGACCCATACCAGGAGGATCGGATGAGCGCCGAATACGTGAAGGTCGCGACGGACGCGGTCGAAGAGAAGGAGCGGCGCGGTGGGGGAGCGTCATCGCGTGACCTGGCCGGGGCCCTCGGCGCGGAGCACCTGACGCTGCGGTGCTGGCGGTTCGGACCGGGCCACGCGATGGCCTACCACCGCCACAAGACCCAAGAAGAGCTCTACCGCTTGGTGTCGGGCGGCCCGCAGCACGTGCAGATCGGAGCGGAGCTGGTCGAGGTCAACGACGGTGACTGGCTGCGACTGCCCAAGGACACGCCTCGCAGGATCATGAACAACAGCGAGGACCGTGAGGCCATCTGGATCACGATGGGATGCCCGCCCGGCGACGGCATGATGGACGGCATCCGGCTCAATCCGGACACCGGCGAGGAAATCCCCCGCACCTAAGTGCTCCCGTTCGCAAGTATCACGACGTTTCCCGGCTGCAAATCATCGCCAGGCATCGTCCTCGGTCCCACCGTTATGGCGACCGATAGCGGCGGGACACTGCGTCCTCCCCTGGCGCGATTTTCGCGCGGGAAACGTCCGCGTACTTACGAACGGGAGCACTAAGCGCACGACAAACATCCGGTGGGGGTCCCGCGCGACACATTCGTCCACCTGACACCGGACGGCGACCTGGTGCCCGGTGCGGTCGCGGGCGCCGTCCGGCTCTGGCCGTTCACGCAGAGCAGGCGCTTCATGTGGCGGTCACGCAATCCGACGTGGCTCGACCCGATCAACCTGCTGGTGCTGCGCACCTCACCGACCAGGGTGGTCCAGATGCTGGCCCGGCAGGGATGGCAGCGGCCAAGCGACGGGGCGACGCATCGCACGTGGATCGAGGACGCGTTCGTGACGATGAGCGATCACATCGCACTGGGTGACCGGGCCGAACGTGTGCACATCCGGTTGTTCGCGTTCGTCGACGCGACGCTCATCGCCGCCCACCATGAGGTCGCCGACAACCGGGGCCACCACCATGTGACGTCGTGGGACCGCGCGCGCGCGGTTGCCGCTGCGGCGCTGGAGTCAGCGGGCGCATCGCGCCTCGGCCCCACCGGAGTCCTGACGCCCGTCGATCTGCGCGGTGTTGCGAGCGACGGGCGCGTCTGGCGCCTCGTCGCCGACGAAGCGGCGCCGTCGCCGTGACGCCCTCGTCGGGACCGCAGCGGGCGCCTCGGTGGCTCGGTTTCCCTGTCCTGGGTGCCGGTGGCCCCCGCAGGGAAGGCCCCCGCGGACCCGGGCTATACTCGCGTGGTGCCCGAGTTCGGATCGATTTTGACTGCCATGGTGACCCCGTTCGACGAACACGGTCGTGTCGATGAGGATGCCACGGTCGCGATCATGCGACACCTCGTCGCGAACGGTTCAGACGGAGTCGTGCTGTCGGGCACGACCGGCGAGGCGTCGACGCTCACCGACGACGAAAAGCGCCGCCTGTTCGAGCTGGGCATGCAGACACTCGGTGGCACCGCGACCGTGGTCGCCGGTACCGGCTCCAATGACACCGCGCACTCCGTCCACCTGACCGAAGACGCCGCCCGACTCGGGGTCGACGCGGTGCTCGCGGTGACGCCCTATTACAATCGCCCGCCGCGGGCCGGGATCATCGGACACGTCCGGGCGATCGCCGAGGTGGGCGTCCCGGTCATCCTGTACAACATCCCGTCGCGTTCGGTCGTCAACATGCCGCCCGACCTCATCGCCGAAATGGCTGAGATTCCGGGTGTCGTGGGGGTCAAAGAGGCAAACGCAGATCAGGCGCAGGACGTGCTGGCCATCCCGGGGATCGCGGTGTACGCGGGCAACGACGACCTGTTCCTGGAGGTGGCGCTCGGTGGAGGTGCCGGTGTCATCTCGGTCGCGTCGCACCTCGTCGGAAACCAGCTGCAGGCAATCGGCGAGGCCGCGCGCGCCGGTGACCGCGACACGGCGACCCGCCTCGACGCCGCGCTGCACCCCCTGTACGAAGGGCTCTTCACCACCACGAGTCCAATCCTGATCAAGGCCGCGCTTGAGATGCTCGGCGTGATCCCCTGCGGACACCTGCGCCTGCCGCTCGTGGATGCCACAACCGAGGAGCGCAACGTGTTGACAGGACTTTTGGAGGCCCAAGGCCTTCTCGTGAACGCATCGTGACCGACGCCACAGCGCTTCGTGCCACCCCGATCGGCGGAACGGGGGAGATCGGCAAGAACATGTACATGGTCGAGCTCGGCGGCCGGATCGTCATCATCGACTGCGGCGTCAAGTTCCCGACGCCCGATCAGCTCGGCGTGGACCTCGTGCTTCCGGACTTCGAAGTGCTCGAAGGACGGCTCGGCGACATCGAGGCGCTCATCTTGACCCACGGGCATGAGGACCACATCGGGGCCGTGCCGTACTTCCTCAAGACGGTGGGCCGCGTCCCGATCATGGGCACTCGGTTCACGCTCGCGCTGGTGCGCAGCAAGCTCGAGGAGCACCGTCTCAAGGACATCGAGCTCATCGAGGTGGCCCCGACCGAGCGCCACAAGGTCGGTCCATTCGAAGCCGAGTTCATCCGCGTCACCCACAGCATTCCGGACTGCGTCGCCGTCGCCCTGCGCTCACCCGCCGGCACGATCGTCCACACCGGCGACTTCAAGTTTGACCACGCGCCCATCGACGACCAGCCGACCGACGTGGCCGCGCTCTCGCGCCTGGGCGACGAGGGCGTGCTGCTGTTGATGGCCGACTCGACCAACGCCGAGGTGCCCGGAAGCATCGCCCCCGAGCGCACCGTCGGCACGGAGCTTCGCCGCCAGTTCGCGTCGGCACCCGGTCGCGTGATCCTGACGGCGTTCTCGTCGCATGTCCACCGTGTGCAGCAGGTGCTCGACGCCGCCCACCACGACGGCCGCTTTGTCGCGTTGGTCGGACGATCGCTTTTGCGCAACTTCAACATCGCGGTGGGTCTTGGCATCGTGCGCGCCCCCCAGGGCGTGTTGATCAACGTCAAGTCGATCGATGACCACCCTGACGACGAGCTTGTCGTCGTCACGACCGGGAGCCAGGGGGAGCCGCTGTCGGGGCTGCGGCGCATGGCGTACGGCGACCACCAGAACATCACGATTCGCGGTGGCGACACGGTCATCTTCAGCTCGCGCATCGTCCCGGGCAACGAGCTGGCCGTCAACGAAACGATGAACCGCCTGATCCGCTCGGGCGCACGGATCGTGTCGCCCGAGGCCGCCCCGGTGCATGTGTCCGGCCACGGTGCCGCCGACGAGCTGCGTCTGATGCTCCGTCTCGTCCGCCCCACGTTCTTTGCCCCGATTCACGGCGAGATCCGCCACCAGAAGGCCCACGCCGAGATCGCAAAGACCCTCGGTGTGACTGCCGAGCGCATCTTCCTGCTCGACAACGGGCATGTGCTCGAGGTCGACGGTGACAAGGCGGCAGTGGTCGAGAAGCTCGAGATCGGCCTGATCTATGTGGACGGGCTGGGCATGGGTGACGTCGCCGACGGCATCCTCCGCGACCGACGCCACCTGTCCGAGGACGGACTGGTGTTGATCGTCGCGACGCTGTCAGCACGAGACGGCCTGCCGATCGGCGACGTCGACGTCATCACGCGTGGCTTTGCCGCGGGCAACGAGGAGCTGATCGCCGCGACCAAGGCCGAGGTCGAGAAGACCCTCAACGTGTCGGTCACCGAGATCGACATGCTGCACCGCCTGCTCCACGACGCCGTCGCGTCCTTGATGTGGAAGCGCGCCCGTCAACGCCCCCTGGTGCTACCGGTCATCGTCGAGGTGTAGCGGCGGGACGTGCAGGTTCGGTCAGATAGGCGAATCAGTCCTGATCGGGACGAGTGCCACCCAACGCCGGGAGTAGTTGCGGTCCACCGTTGAACCAGCATAGCTGGGCAATTTCGACCTTGAATCGCCGGCAAAGTGCTTCCACGGCCGGGAAGTAGGTTGGAGGGACTGCTGCACCGAGTATGACCCACTTCAGGGCCTGGGAGATGTTCATGTACAGGTAACGCGGATGATGGGTAGCAACCACTACTCGATACTCCATTTCGCTCTCCCAGTCGCGCGCCTTTCTGAAGAAGAGCTCCTCGTGATGCTTTTCGAGGTGTTCGCGGACCGCGTCGTTGACCCCGCCAGAGCGCACCTCGGGCAGGTCGAAGTGAAGAGCCTCATGTGCAATTGGGCCATCTTCGTAAGTCACAGCTCGGCAGGTGACCTTGCCCTGAGCACCAAGTTCTTCCTTTACCACCCGAACGAGGGACTTCTGTTCCAGGCACAAGCACACCCCACGATGGTTCTCCGCGTACTGCTCCCAGAGTCGAGGATGAGCGAAGCCACGTCCGAACATCTTATGCTCTTGGCTACGAAGCGCTGGGTCGTCGTCTCGTGTCAACGAGAGAACCTTGATCGTGCTCTTGACGTCATTCATCCGCTGGCTCAGCTCGTAAAAGAGCTCATCATCTTCGGGAGCAGGCTCTGGAACACTCGCGGCTGCGCCCCACATGTGCGACTCGCGTGGGTCCCTCATCGCCGAGAAGGGGCTCAGACGGAGACGTTGCGTCGGCAGGATGTGCTCCAGCGCGGTGTCCAGCCGTGTGTAGTGATAAAGAAACTCTCCAGGCCGGTCAAACATCCTGAGTTTGGTCACCTCCTAACGACTTGACGATTCTTGACCCGCACGACGATGCGAAGCCCGGACCAGGTGGCGTCGATCGCGCAGACCTTGTTGTCGACGAGGCCCTTGGCGAGGGCAACGTCCCGAACGACGTCCTCGGTGATGTCGGTTGCCACGCCCGAGGCCTTCTTGGGCCACGCGATCCAAAGGCCGCCGGCGTCGTGCATTGCGGCGCGCAAGCGGTCGAAGCGTTCCTCGTAGACCGCCCGCGAGACGTGGAACGCGACGATCACGTCCGCATCGCGGCCCATGCG
>JANMKR010000017.1:0-24276 GCA_031372145.1 Actinomycetota bacterium
CTCGTGAGCGACTGGATCGTGAACCGCGAGGACGTCGCGTTCCATGCCGTCGTGACCGTCGCCATGGTGGCGCTGGCAGCTGCCAGTTGGAAACTCAGCCGGACCCTTACGGCCCGTCGGGGAGCCTCCGAGCTTGCATGACCACTGGCGGTGCTGCAGCGCCGGCCGACCCGGAACGTGAATCGCCCGAGTTGCGCACGATGGTCACGGTGTTGGCCCCGACGATTTGCGCCAGGAACCGTGGTGCGCGACGACGTTGGCCTCCGCGCTGAGGAGCGTTACGTACACAACGAGGTAAATCCACGAGATGAGCCCGATCACGAGCGCGAAGGTGCCGTAGGTGTTCGACGACTGCTTGAGCACGTGGTGGATGTAGAAGCCCCCGATGAGTTGGAGTGCCCCGTAGGCGACGGCGGCGGTTGCGGCGCCGCCGCGGAGCATGCGCCAGCTGACCTCGCGCGGAGTCAGCAGCCGGTAGCCGACGAGGAAGAGCACGAAACCGAGCAGCGTCGACAGCAGTGGCGCGGCAAGCCTTGCTGCCGGCGCGAGGTTGCCGCTCGCCGTCGCGAGTCCGCCGAGTAACGCGCCGATGACTGCTCCCCCGCCGAGGAGCGCCGCGACGCCGACTGCCCGGAGCCGAGCGCGAACGAATGACGGCTGGTCGCGCGGCGGGACGCTCCAGAAGTTGGACATCGCCTTCTCGACGGCGACAAAGCACCCTGTTCCCGCCCAGATCGCCCCGACGAACCCAACCGCGAGCGCGAGCCCGTTGCCTTGGAGTGCGCCGACGTGGAGGTCCTGCCCGACGACTGGGAACTGGTCCAGCGTCGAGTTGACGACGCGCGCCCGGAGGTGCGGATGGTGGCGGAGCACGAAGCCAAGAACGCTCGTGAACACGAGGAGCAGCGGGAACACCGCGAAAAAGGCGTAGTAGGTGACTGCGGCGACGAGATACGAGCCCTGGTCCTGGGCCCACTTCGCCCGCACCGCGAGAAGGAAGGCAAGCCACCCGTGGTGACCCCCGTCGCGGTCAAGCGACGGCTTGGCC
Organism: Actinomycetota bacterium; assembly: GCA_031372145.1. Lineage (GTDB taxonomy): Bacteria > Actinomycetota > Thermoleophilia > Miltoncostaeales > Miltoncostaeaceae > CALMEC01. The sequence goes on from JANMKR010000017.1 coordinate 1,049, forward strand.
CTTCCGACGAGGTGCTTCATCTGCGCAAGGATGCCACTTGAGGCCCGTGGGCGGCGGCCACCCATGGCTTGCCCACATGGCGTCTGCTCGATCGGGGTGGGTGATGAGGATCACGAGGCCTCGTGGTACTGTCGAAAAATGAAGCGGCTGTGGTGGCTCCCTGGCGGATACGTTCTGTTTGCCCTCGTGAATCGTGGGGCCGAGGCGCTCGGCTTGAGGCGCTGCGGTTGCTCTCGGGAATGCTGGTGCAAGCGGCCGGTGCTGAGCACCTTCCGGTGGGTGTTCCCGTTCTGGCATCGCTAGTGTCCTGCGTCGGAAGTTCTTTGTCATATGGCGAGCGAAAAACCCGCTGGATCGGGATATTGGACTCGGGGAGTCCGATATCCCTACGCCGGGGACCGGTGCTGACACCGGTCCACCTGGCAAGGACGCAGCCTTCGTTCATATCGGACCATATGGGCGAAGGCGAGGACGCAGCCCCCGAGGCCGACCGTCCCGCTACCACGTTTCAAATCCAATGGGAATTTGCAGCCGCCAGATTGCAAAGAAACTTCCGACGCAGGACACTCGGGGCGCAACCGTCTCGTCAGGGCAGAAAGAGCATTGAGTCGCCGAACTCGTGCCAGAGGTATTGGTTGGTGAGCGCGGCGTCGTAGGCCGTTCGTACGAGGTCGGGTCCGGCGATGGCTTCCAGGAGCAGGAGGTGGCTTGCCTCGGGGGCGTGGAGGCCGGTGATGAGGCCGGTCACGACACGTGCGAGGCGTTCAGGACCCAGGACAAGGTTCGTCCAGCCCCGGCCCGGGGTCATCGATGCGTCGGGCTCGGCGACTGTCTCGAGCGCTCTGGCGACGGTCGTGCCGACCGCGATGACTCGGTGGCCCGCTTCGTGTGCGCTTGTGACGAGACGGGCGGTCGTGTCGGGGACGTCGTAGCGTTCGGGGGTCGGTGATTCGTGGAGTTCGGGGCTTGAGACGCCGGCGTGGAGCACGATCGGGGTGATCGTGACGCCACGGGCGATGAGGCGCACGATCAACTCGGCGGTGAATGGGCGCCCGGCGCTTGCCATCTCGGCGCTCCCTGGCTGGTTCGCGTAGACGTTTTGGAGATCGCGGAGAGGGACCGGTTCGGTGAGGTAGCGATAGCCGATTGGCCGGCCGTGCCGAGCCAGATAGGCGACGGTGTCGGTTGGTGGGGTGGGCCGAACCCGCCAGAGCCGCGACCGGCCGGCGTCTGGGTTGGGGTAAGGCTCGGTCAGCCGCAGCACGAGGTCCTCTGGGACGAACACGAGGTCGCCGCGTGCGCCGTCGAGGGTGGGGCCGGACCCGTCGGTGCGTCGCCGCTCGATGACCCAGTCCCCGTCGTCGAGTTGCGTCGAGACGTGAACGGATGCCGGTCGACCGTTCTCACGGTATCCGGCGAGGGCGGCTGGGAGGGTCGCTGAGGTGTTGATCACGACCAGATCACCGGGATCGAGCTGGTCGGCGAGGTCCCGAAACTGACGATGGGCGATGGCGCCGGGTCGGGCGACGAGCAGTTTGACCTGGTCGCGAGCGATGCCGCGGCGCTCCGGCGGGGCCGGCGCCTCCTGAGTTGAGGCGAGGGTGAAGACGGTTGCGGGAGCGACGGGGCGCTCGGCAAGTGCCGCGCGACTCATGATGTCCCCGTCCGGCTGAGGTCGCGAGCGCGGTATCGGCCGCTTGGAAGGGCGCCGTCGACGAGGTGGAGCAGGGCGGGGATGACCGTCTCGGGTGCGGGGCGGTCGCTGATGTCCTCGTCCGGGAAGGCCTGTTGGTGGAGATCTGTCGCCATGTCTCCGGGGTCGAAGGCATAGACGCGCAAACTCGGATGCTCCGCGGCAAGGACAGCGCTGAGCTGGTCGAGGGCGGCTTTGGACGAGCCGTAGCCGCCCCAGCCGGGGTAGGCCTCGGCGGCAGCGTCGGAGGTCACGTTGACGATCCGTCCCCCGTGGCGGCCGAGGTCGGCGAGGACGAGTTGGATCAGCGCGAGGGGGGCGAGGGTGTTCACGGCGTACACCCGCTCGAGGAGATCGATCGGGTAGGCGGCGAGGGTCGGCTGCGGGCTCGGGCCGAGGATACTGGCGTTGTTGACGAGCAGATCCACCCGGCCCGCTTGGGCCACGGCGGCCGCGAGTGCGCGGCGGTGATTCGGGTCGGCAATGTCTCCAACGATCGCCGCGACGACAGCGCCCGCGGGCAGCGTCGCAACCATTTCGTTCAGGCGTTCTTCGCCTCGGGCATCGACGACGACACGCCAGGCTCGGCGGGCGAGCGCGGCGACGAGGGCTCGTCCGAGTCCGCGGGATGCCCCGGTCACGATCGCCACAGGTGTCTGGTTCACGACTTCCTCCTCGTTGATCATGGGAGTACGATAGAAGTTCAAGTAAACTTGAAGTCAAGGGGTGCGGGATGAATGGCAGTGAGCTTCTCTCGATCACAGAGGTTTCCCGTCGAGCTGCGGTCGCGTCGTCGGCGCTGCGCTTCTATGACGCCGAGGGGCTCGTCACCTCAATCCGGCCAGCCGGCGGGCGGCGGCGCTACCCGCGAAGCGTCCTGCGGCGCCTCGCGTTCATCCGGGCCGCGCAGAACGTCGGCCTCACCCTCGAGGAGATCCGGGCGGCGCTCGCGACCCTGCCCGAGGGCCGAACACCGACCAAGGCCGACTGGGCCCGCCTGTCACGCTCCTGGCGGGCACGACTCGACGCGCAGATCGCGGCGCTCACCACGCTGCGCGACGGGCTCACGTCCTGCATCGGCTGCGGGTGCCTTTCGCTCCGTGTGTGCGCGCTGACAAACCCGGAGGACACCGCGGCCCGCTACGGGCCCGGAGCGCGGTACCTGCCCCCGGTCCTACGCAGGTCACCCCGCCCGTAGACCACCTGAGGTTCGCACGCAAGGATCGGGTGCACCGCCCGCGAGCGGCTTCGTGGAGCCGAAAACGGCTCCCTGGTTCGTGAAGGCGACGACCGGACTCGAACCGGTGAATAACGGTTTTGCAGACCGCCGCGTTAGCCAGCTTCGCCACGTCGCCGAGGGAGAGGCGCCCGGCCAACGCAGGCCGGGAGAGCGGATGAAGGGACTCGAACCCTCGACCTTCTGCATGGCAAGCAGACGCTCTAGCCAACTGAGCTACATCCGCGAAGTCGGAGGATCATAGCGAACCGGGGCGCGCGGTTCACCACCCGTGAGGAAATGGCCAGGCCCTTGCGGACCCACGCAGGTGAGGCGTACGAGCACCTGGCGCCGGGACAGATGTCCGTGCCGCGCCTATTTCGGAAATGGCCATTGCCAAAATTCGATCGCCGCTCTATTGTCCCCCTCGATCAGCGACGTAAGGGCGCCCTAACATCTGCTGTGATTGCACCGACACATGCTCGCTCCTCGCTCGCAGTGTCAGCCAACGCAACGACGATTCGGAGAAATGCGAACGTGATCAAGCGAGCCCTGGCAATCGTGTTTGGCACCACAGTCATGGCCATTGGCCTCGCGGCATGCGGGAGTGACGATGACGGCACCGGCAGCCCTGCCGGCGGCACGACCACCGCCCTGGCGCCCGAAGAGGTCATCGCCCCTGACGACACGGTCGCGGCCGGGCTGACGCAGCTCGCTGCGGTCGCCGGCCAGATCGCCGCGGATCCCGGCAGCGACGCCGCGAAAGCCGCGGTCGCACAGCTCGAGCCCGCGTGGGCGCCCGTCGAGGGCACCGTCCTGAAGAACGACAAAGACGGATACCTCGTGATCGAGGAGGCACTCGGTCTGCTCGAGAAGGGCGCGGAGGGTGACGCGGCCAAGGCCACACGTGGTGCCAAGACGATGACCGATGCCGTGTCCGCCTACTTGAAGAAGTTTCCGGGCTGAGCACGATGACCGCCCGATGGAACCCGCGCCGGCTGATCGCAGCCGCCGCGCTCGTCACGTTCGCGCTCCTCGCGTCCCCGCAGGGGTCGAACGCGGCGCCGATCGCATTGACTCGCGACGCGGCGATCGTGCAACTCCAAACCGTCCGCGTGTCGATCGACCAGACGCTGGGATTGTTCAAACAGGGTCGTCCCGCCGACGCCTACGCCGCCGCGCGGGCCGGCTACCTGGATCACTTCGAGCAGGTCGAGATTCCTCTGCGGGTCGCCAACCCGGAACTCACACTGACCGCCGAGCAGAAGTTCGCCGAGATCCGCTCGGAGATCAAGAGCGGGGTTTCGACCGGCGTCATCCGCGGGCACATCGTCGAGCTGCGTGGGCTCATCGACGACGCCGAACGCCAGCTGACGTCCAAGGGCCTGGGCGCGCCGTCGGTGGTCTTCGGCCAGGCCTTCGTGATCCTGTTCCGTGAAGGCCTCGAGGCCGTGCTGCTGCTGTCGGTCCTGTTGGGATATCTCGAGTCGACGAAGAACGGACGCTACAAACGCCACATCGCGCTCGGCGTCGGGCTGGCCGCCGCGGCGACCGCCCTGACCCTCGTGTTCCTCAACGCCTTCCTCAACGCGCTGCCGTTCGGTCGGGAGGTCCTCGAAGCGGTCACCGCACTTGTGGCGGTCGCGGTGCTCTTCTACGTCTCGTTCTGGCTCGTCGCGCGACTCGACCAACGGCGATGGCTCGAGTTCCTGCGTGCGCGTGTGTGGAGCGCGGTCTCGATCGGGTCCGCGACCTCGCTCGTGCTGATCGGCTTCACCTCGGTCTATCGGGAGGGGTTCGAGACCGCCTTGTTCTTCCAGGCGCTCACCTCCTTCGGCAAAGGACTGGGGACCTATGTGGCCCTGGGCGCGGGCGCCGCCGCAGTGGCGCTCGCCGGTGTGTCGTTCGCGGTGTTCCGGGCCGGGCGTCGACTGCCGATGGGCAGCATGCTGTCGGCCGCCGTGATCTTGATCATGCTCACGTCGATCGCGTTCCTGGGCAACGCGATCGCATCGCTCCAGGCAGCCGATGCGGTGCCGTTCACGCGTCTTGACGGGTGGCCACGCCTGCCGATCTTCCTGGCCCAATCGACCGGCTATTCACCCACCCTCCAAACGGTGCTCGCGCAGGTGGCACTCCTCGTGGTCTACCTCGCGGGCGGGGTTTGGGTCTACGTGTTCCGGATCCGGCGTGGGCGGATCGAACTTCAGGAGCGACCCGTCATCGGCGACGCACCGAGCGCCACAGTTGAGACGGTGCACTGAGTGGTTGCGTGCCAGATGGCGGGGTCCGCGTAATGCCGGACCCCTCGGGCGTTCGTATCGGCGTCGATGTCGGTGGGACGTTCACCAAGGCCGTCGCCCTGGACATCCGGTCCCGTGAGCTCCTGACCCAGTCGATCGTCGCAACGACGCACGCCGACGTGAACGGGGTTGCGACCGGCGTGGTGCAGGCGCTGGCCGAAGTCGTCGCCGCGCTCAACGGGCGGCGTGTGGACCTGGTGACCCACTCGACCACTCAGGCCGTCAACGCACTGCTCGAAGGTGACGTCGCCACCGTCGGCGCGATCGGCATGGGCCGGCAACCGGAGTTGCGTCGCGCACGCAAGCGCACAGCGCTCGGACGCGTGGAGCTGTCGGCGGGCCAGCCTCTCCCGGTCATCAGCGAGTTCATCGACGTTTCGGATGGTCTGGACGACGCGGTGCTCGCCGCGACCATCGAGCGGTTGCGGGCGTCCGGGTGCTCGGCGATCAGCGTGGCCGAGGCGTTTGCAACCGAGGAACAATCCAACGAGCAGCAGGTCGTCTCTGCCGCCGTCGGGGCAGGCCTGCCCGCCTGCGCCTCCAGCGACATGTCCGGCCTGTACGGACTCGAGCTGCGCGCCGTGACGGCGGCGTTGAATGCGTCGGTGCTGCCGATCGCCGTCAGGACGGCGGCGTTCGTCGAAGCCGGGATCGCCGAGAGCGGTCTCGACTGCCCGTTGATGATCATGCGCGGCGACGGCGGCGCAACCGACCTGGACGGCTTCCGGCGCGAGCCGGTGCGCACGCTGTACTCGGGCCCGGCCGCGTCGGTCGCGGGTGTCCTCAGGTCTGGCGCCATCAATGATGCAATCGTCGTCGAGGTCGGCGGCACGTCGACCAACGTTGCCGCGATCAAGGCCGGAAGACCGGCGCTGTCGTACGTGCGCGTCGCCAGCCATGTCACGGCGCTACGCGCGCTCGACGTACGGGTGGTCGGCGTGGCCGGCGGCTCATTGCTGCGCGTGCGTAAAGGCCGGCTCTACGGGGTCGGCCCTAGGAGCGCCCACATCTGCGGCCTCGCCTACGCGTGCTTCGCAGATCCCGCTGTCTTCGAGGGCGCGGTGCCGGAGCTCGTCACCGCGCACGACGGAGAAGCGCCTGAATACCTGGCGTTGCGCACACCGTCGGGTCAACGGTTCGGACTGACCGTGACATGCGCCGCCAACGCGCTCGGCGTGGTCGAGCCCTGCGACTACGCGTTCGGCCGTCAAGAGGCCGCGCTGCGCGCCCTGACGATCGCAGGCGACCTGCTCGGGCTCGATGCCGAAGAAGTTGCACGCCGCATGCTCGAGACGGCCGGTCACGCCGTGTGCGAGGTCATCGACGCCGTCGCGCACCAACACCACCTCACCCAACCGCAATTGATCGCGGTCGGCGGGGGCGCCGGGGGGCTCGGCAGGCAGGCGGCGCGCACGCTCGGCTTACGCTGCGCGATTCCGCCCCATGCGGAGGTCATCTCGTCCATCGGCGATGCGCTCTCCTTGATCCGTGCCGAACGCGAGCGGACGGTCAGCGCCCCCACGCCCGCCGACATCGAAGCACTCGTCGACGAAGCCCGGGCCGAGGCGGTCGCGGCCGGTGCATCTCCGAACGACCTTGATGAGCGGGTCGAGCATGTGACCGAACGCTCTGCACTGCGGGCGGTGGTGACGGGCGCAGTCGGCCTGGTCGCGGGCGCCGGTCCGGGTCGCCACCCGGTCGACGCCGCGAGGGCAGCCGCCCTGCTGACTGACGCCGGCGCTTCTGAGACGCCGCGACAGGTCGGGGCCTTCTGGATCGGGCGCTCGTCCAACCCGAAGTTCGACCGGATCTCGGTGATCGACCGATTCGGAGATCCCGTCCTGACGGCGCTCGGGGAGGTGATCGTGACCGACGAGGATGGTGACGGTCACCCGACCGGCGCCCAGATCGAGGCGGGCATCCGCCGACGCAGCAAGCGGTCCGGAGTCGTGACCGTCGCGCCGGTTGTCTGGGTGGCGCGGGCCGAGCGGCTCGTCGAGATCGCGACCGGCGACATCAACGCAACGGCAGCCCAGCTGGCCGACCATCCCGGCGCCGCGGCGTTCATCATCGGACGACAAGAGTAAGTGGTCCTCCCCGCAAATACGAACACGTTTCCTGGCTGCAAACCGTCGCCAGGCGTTGTCCTCGGTCCCACCGTTATGGCAACCGATAGCGGCAGGACACTGCGTCCTCGCCTGGCTCGGTTTTCGCTCAGGAAACGTGCCCGTACTTACGAGGAGGACCACTAGCGATGGCCGTGTATGTCTCACCCGGGCGGCGCCGGCGGCGAACCATCGTCGCGGCCGTCACGGCGCTCGTTGTGGGCATCGCCATCGGCGTGTTCCTGGGGCGCGGTACAGCGGGATCGATCGACGACAAGGTCGCCGCAACCCGATCAGCCGCAGCCGCCGCCGCAGCAGGACTCTCCGTCCTGCCGCTGGAGTACGCCCAGTCCTTCGCGGGTCAGGGCGGAGGCGCCACCGCAGACACCGTTCAACAGGCCGGAGCGCGCGTCACCACCGCCGTGGCGGACACGCCCTGGCTCCCCGACCTCCAGCGAGCGCGTGTGGCCGCAGCCGTTCGCGCGATGACGGAGGCCGCGCGGCGCAAGGCACAACCCGCGCAGTTCGACCGGGCGGTCGGCGACGTGCAGAACCTGGTCGTTCAGCTGTTCGGCGTGCAGATCCGCGGCGCGATCGCCCCCGACGGCACTCCATGAGGCGCCGCTGTCGCCGCGCTATCCGTGCTGCCACGGGTCGGTATCGGTGACGGCGAAGCGCACCTCGACGTCCTCGGGTGCGAACGTCCGCTCCAGGGTCTTTGCCCAGGCCTTCATCGCGACACGCTCCACGCGGGCGTGTGGGAGCGAGATGAGCGCAAGGCCCGGTGCCCGGTCCGCGTCGTGGTACTTGAGATCGCTGGTCACAAAGACGTCGGCCCCCGCCGACAGGGCATCCGAGATGAGCGACGCGCCGGAGCCGGTACAGCACGCGATCGTGCGGACCTTGGCACTCGGGTCGCCGACGTAGCTGCGGGGCGCATCGAATGCCTGACCGGCTTTGGTGACGAGCTTCTCGAGCGTCATTCGCGCAGGTGCCTGACCGACCCGCCCGAGCCCCACCGACGGATCACCCGGAGCAGGCCGAAGCGGCGACGTCCCACTCATCCCGAGCAAACCGGCCATGACGTCGTTGAGGCCGCCGGCAGCGGCGTCCAGGTTGGTGTGGACTGCGACGACCGCAATCCGCGCTTCAGCCGCCTGCAACACGAGTTCGGCGGCCGTCGTGTCGTCGGTCACCGCCGACAACACCGGAAAGATCGTCGGGTGGTGCGTGATCACCACTTGGCACCCCAGCTCCGCCGCCTCGCCCAACACCTCGTCACGGAGCTCCAGCGCCACCAGCACACGGCTGACCGACTGGTTGTGGCGACCGACCAACAGGCCGACGTTGTCCCACGCCTCGGCGAGCGCGGGGGGAGCAAGTCGCTCGACCACCGCAAGAAGTTCAGCGACCAACATCTTCGAGACCTCGTCGACGGCTCGTGGAGCACACCGGCCCGATCACGGCGCGAGCTCGGTGACCGACAAGACGTTGCCGTCGGGGTCCTTGAACCAGGCGACCCGGTCGCCATCGTCGGTCGTCCAGATGCCGAGGACGTCCTGCTTGATCCCAGGGAACCGTTCGAAGACCACGCCGCGCCCGGCCAGGTCCTGTACCTGCGCGACGATGTCGCTCACCTGCCAGCCCAGCACCGTGTGCGTGGCGGGCGTCACCGCGCCAACCTTGGCGACGCGGAGCCTGGTCGCGTTGGCGTCGAAGACAAGTGTGTGCGGGGCGTCTTCGATCAACGTCAGACCGAGTGTCGTCTCGTAGAACGCGCGTGCCCGAGCGGAATCGGCGGTCGCGACGAACGCGACGAGCGGCTGGTCTGAGAGCACGCCAGAAGACTACGCCGCCTCGTTTGCCGCCACGGCTTTCTCGGTCATGTGGGATGGGACCTCCTCGTAGCGGACGAACGCCATGGTGTAGTCCCCACGCCCGCCGGTCATGGCGCGCAGATCCGGGGCGTAGGTGAGCATCTCGGCCATCGGAACCTCGGCCTTGACGACTTGGCTGTGTCCCTTGGCATCCATCCCCATCGGCCGCCCCCTGCGTGAGTTGAGATCACCCATGACGTCACCGACCGCGTCCTCGGGAACCATGACCTCGACGTTCATGATCGGCTCCAGCAGGACGGGGCCCGCCTTCTCAAGGGCCGCCTTCATGCCCAGTGAGCCGGCAATCTTGAACGCCATCTCGGAGGAGTCGACGTTGTGGTACTTGCCGTCATACAACGTGACGCGCACATCGACCACCGGGAAGCCACCGATGCCGCCCTGATCCAGCGCTTCGATCACCCCCTTCTCGACGGCTGGGATGAACTGCCGCGGAATCGCCCCGCCCACGATCTTGTCGACGAACTCGAACCCGCCTCCCCGCGGCAACGGTTCCACGCGCACCCAGCAGTCGCCGTACTGTCCACGTCCACCGCTCTGTTTCTTGTGTTTGCCCTCCGCCGCGGCCTCGCTCGTGATCGTCTCGCGGTAGGGCACATGGGGCTTGTGCAGCTCCACCTCCACGCCGAACCGCCACTTCATGCGCTCGAGTACCGACTCGACGTGCATCTGCGAGAGGCCCCCGACGATCAGGTCGGCGGTCTGCTCGTCGCGATGGACGTCCAGCGACGGGTCTTCCTCCTGCAGGCGTCGAAGCCCCTGGGCGACCTTGTCCTCCTCGCCCTGGGTCTTGGGCGTCACCGCGAAGCTCATCACCGCAGGGGGGAACTCCACCGGTCGCAGCACGACGGTTGCCGTGCCGGTCGTCAACACATCGCCGGTCGTGACGTCCTTGAGCTTGGCGACGGCGCCGATGTCACCGGGCCCCAGCTCGACCACCGCGTCGTGGTCCTTGCCCTGCAGTCGCATCACTTGCCCACTGCGCTCCTTGGCGCCGGTGCGCGTGTCGATGACCTGCGAGTCCGAGCTCAACACACCCGAGATCACCCGCAGCAGGTTGATCTTGCCGCTGAACTGGTCGGCGAGGGTCTTGAAGCAATAGACGACCGCCGGGCCGTCCTCGTGCAGCTCGATCGGGGTCTCCTCGCCCGTCGTCGCATCGATCCCGGTCCAGGCACCCAACTCGGGTGGCGCGGGCAGTTCATCCACGATCAGGTCGAGCAACTGGTCGGCGCCCAAGCCGTCCTTGCCTCCGGCGGCACAGACCACCGGAAAGATCCGGCGCTCGATGATGCCCTTGTGGATCCCCGCGAGCAGTTCCGCAGTCGAGATCTCCTCGCCGCCCAGGTACTTCTCGATCAGCTGATCGTCGGCTTCGGCCACGATGTCGATGAGCTTCTCGCGTCCGGCCTGCGCAGCCTCCGCGTACTCGGCCGGAATCTCACCGATGGTGCCCTTGGGCTCCCCCGAGTAGGTGTGGGCGTGCATCGAGACCAAATCGATGACGCCATTGAAGCCGGCCTCGGAGCCGATGGGGATCTCGACGGCGACGCACCCGGGTGACATCTCGCGCAACGCGTCCAGCGTCGATTGGAAGTCCGCCCGTTCGCGATCGAGCATGTTGACCACCACGGCCCGCGCGAGCCCGGCCTCCTCGCACCGCTCCCACAACCGCTCGGTCGACACCTCGACGCCGCTTTGGGCGTTGACGATCATCAGCGCGCAGTCGCTCGCCCGGATGGCGGTCAGGGAGTCGGCCAGAAAGGACGACTCACCGGGCGCGTCGATCAGATTGATCTCGGTCCCGCGCCACTCCAGATGGCAGAGCGACGCCGAGATGCTCATCCCGCGCCGCTGCTCCTCGTCGTCGAAGTCGCTGACCGTGGACCCGTCTGCGACGTTGCCCATGCGTTTCGTCGCGCCGGCCGCGAACAACAAGGCCTCCACAAGACTCGTCTTCCCGGTTCCGCGATGTCCGAGCACCGCGACATTCCGGATTTTAGAGGGGTCCTGGTAGGCCATGTCGTGCCTTTCGTTACGAAGGTTCCACGGCGCGAATATTACCCAGCGGACTGCCGCACCGGGGAATCAAATCTGCGTGAGGCAGCGCGCAAAGACGCACTGACAGCGCCTGGCGCGGCGCGGGTCGCCCCAGCCACCGGCGGCGCCAGTGGGTGGCGCGTCCGCACACGCCCCACCCACTCGGGACCCGCGGTCAGCCGACCGGAACGCCGGCTTCGACGATCTCGCGGCTGCCGGCCAGTACGACCTCGTTCAGATACATGACCTGCTTGACCGTCGCATGCAGCGAATCGAGCAGGCCCGCGACGAGCAGAAACTCGGCCGGGGTCGTCCAGCCCGGGTTCTTGAGATGGAGAATGAACTCAGCCAGCGTGTCATCCTCGACGATCCCGATGACGGCCTTGCGGATTGCGCGTGCTTGGCGGTCCAGCCGTGTGACGTCGTGTTCGATCATGTTGATCCTCCTCAGGGCAGTGGTTGTGCACTGTCAATGAGGCCGCGTCCTCGCGGCTGATACGCGCCCTCGCGTCCGGCCGGGTCCGCTCCGCCGGTGTGGCTACTCGGTGCCGTCTGCGAGGCGACCGCGCAGACGCAGGACCGCCTTGGTGTGCAGCTGGCTCACACGGCTCTCGGTCACGCCCAGGACTTCACCGATCTCACGAAGCGTCAAGCCTTCGTAGTAGTAGAGGCTGACCACGATCTTCTCGCGCTCCGGCAGACCCGCGATGGCATCGGCCAGCGTGATTCGCGTCTCCATCTCGCCGACCATCGCCGCCGGGTCGCTCAGATCGCCTGCGCCGATGGTGTCGATCAGTGCAAGCGACTCGCCGGTCCCCGAACCGCTCCACATCTCGTCGAGCGCGACGAGTGACGAGTTGGCGATCTGCGTGATGCTCTCCTGAAACTCGTTCGGCGTCACCCCGAGCGCATCGGCCATCTCGCTGTCGGTCGGCGCCCGGTGGAGCTTGTGCTCGAGTTCGGCTGACGTCCGCTCGATCTCGCGCGCCCTGGCCCGCACCGACCGCGGGACCCAGTCGAGCGCGCGGAGCTCGTCGATGATCGCGCCCTTGATGCGGGTGACCGCATAGGTCTCGAACTTGATGCGCCGCTTGGGATCAAAGCGCTCCACGGCGTTGATGAGGCCCAGAAGCCCGTACGAGATCAGGTCGGCCTCGTCGACGTGTGACGGCAGCGCGGCGCTCATCCGTCCCGCCACATACTTGACGAGCGGCGCATAGTTGAGGATCAGCTGGTCACGCGCCGGCTGGTCGCCGTATTCCTTGCATCGCCGCCACAGGGATTGCACATCGCGGTCGGACAGCTTCCCCGGCGCACGAGTGCTGCCCAAGGTCGTTCCTGTCGCATCGTCCCCGGCAGCGGTCATTGGCCGATTGTACGCACGCGAGCGGGGTTTGTCGCAGTCACGGCTGTCGCCGTGCGGCGCGACCGATGACAAGCGCATCGCCCGCGGCGATCACGCCGAGCACCGTCGACAGGACCGGCGCAATCCAGCGATCGACATCGCGCGCACCTGCGATCAGGTACACCGCCATCAACCCGCCGAACCAGATTGCGGCCCGCCCGGCACGGCCCAGATAGAGCTGCCCCAGCCCGGGCAGGAGCAGGCTCATCACCGCAGCACGCATCCCGGGGCTCATGCGGGCGACGAGGTTTCTCAGGACGTTGATATGACCACCCGCTCACCCTGCCGTGCCCATGCCACGGGTCCACCGAAGGCATCGGTGGCCGCGGCCAGCACCTCATCACGATCGTGTTCCGGAGAGCAGTGGGTCAACAGCAGCCGTCGCGCGCCGGCACGGCGTGCGAGCGCCCCGGCATCGGAGGCGGACAGATGGATGGCGCCCTCAACGGACGGCCCGACGCCGAGGGCGCATTCGGCCACCAAGACGTCGGTGTGTGTAGCCAGGTCCACGAGTGCGTCGTTTGGTCCACAGTCGGCACCATAGGTGATCGACGCAGCTCCATCGTCGATGCGAAACGCGAACGTCGGCTTGCTGTGCGGAACCTCTGCCCACGTCAGACGGAGTGAGCCGATATCGAGCGCGCCGCCCGGTTCAGCGAGCGTCTCGAACGTGAACCCGTCCCAGCCGGCATCGCCGGCGAACGCCCGCAACAGGTCATGCAGGCCGGCGGGTCCCACCACGCGGATTGGACTCCCCCGGCCGGGGCCCCATTCCATGTAGACCCTCAGACTCAACAGATCCACGCAATGGTCCGCGTGCAGATGGGAGATCACGATTGCCGACAGCCGCTCCGGTGCGACGAACTCCTGCAGCCGATTGAGCGCTCCCGCGCCGAGGTCGAAGCACACGTTCGCGTCGCCGTGGGCGACGAGGTACGCACTCTGTGCCTCACCCGGCCGAGCGTATGCGGCACCGACCCCGATCGGGGTGAGCATCAGTGAATCCCCCACGCGGGAATGCTATACCGGCTTTGTGGTCGTGCTCTTGAGAGCCTCGCTGGTTGCATTCGGCGTCTGCCTGACGCTCGTTGCGGGTTGTGGCGGGGGCACCACGAACGACCGCGTCACAGGCCTGACGCCGGACGAGATCCTGCGCCAAAGCTCAGCCGCAGCCGCGACATTGACCGCATTCCATGTCGCTGTGGAGGCAACCGTTCAAGCGGACGTCGCCTCAGGAGCGCTCCCGAAGCTGTTTGTCCAGGCGCTCGCCGACCCCGCCACGATCACTGGCGAAGGCCCCGTCGACGCAGGAGCAGCGTCGTTTGACTTCGACGCCAAGATCAAGGGCCTCCCATCGCTCCAGGGCAACGTCACCAAGGTGGCCGGCGAACTGTTCGCCGGGGTGCTGGGGACCGACTACAGGGTGGACCTCCCGCAGGCGCAGGTGGCCGCCGTGACACCGGGGCGGCTGCCGGTGGGCCTGCTGTCATGGGCGACCGCGCCGACCGAGGTCGGCCGCGAGACCATCGACGGGACGATCACCGTCCATCTGGCCGCGACGATCGACACGGGTCGCGCACTCCGCGCCATCACCGCTGCAGTGCAGACCTTCGGAGGACCGACGTTGCCGGACGCCACGCGGCAGCAACTGGAGTCGGCGCTCACCACCAAGACGCTGGATCTGTGGATCGCCGTCAACGACCTGCTGCCACGGCGGGCAATCGTCAAGCTCGACTACGCCGGCGGCGTCACCGCGCTCCGCGCACTCCGCTCAGGATCGCTCCAGCTCGACGTACGACTGTCGAAGCTCGGTGAGGCGGTCACGATCACCACGCCGAGCACCACGAACGTGCTGGACCTGGCCCGCCTACGCGCGCTCGCCGGCCGGTAACGACGTGGCGCGAACGGCGACGTCCGCCACCGCGGCGAACGTCAGTCGAACGGTCGTGCCCGACCCTTCCACACTCTCGATCGCCACGTTCCCGTGATGCGCATCCGTGACGCTCTTCACGATCGCGAGTCCCAAACCGGTGCCGCGACGCGACCCTGACTTGGTTCCGAAAAACCGCTCGAAGACATGAGGGAGGTGCGCCCTGGGAATGCCGGATCCGGTATCGGTGACCGCGATCGTCACGAGACCGCCGTCGCGTGAGGTCGCGATACGGATGCTGTCGGCGTCGCCGGTATGGTTGACCGCGTTCTCCACGATCGCGTCGAGCGCACGCTCGAGCTGATCGGGATCGGCCTCGATCTCGGTTTCGGCGTCGCAATCGAGGTGCCAGTCGCGTTCGACCGCGGTGCGCCAGCGCTCGCCGATGCGGTGCATGAACGGGTCGACCGCGAGCATCTCCGGACGCAGGTACTCCGGGTGATCCGCCGTCGCCAGCATCAGGATGCGGTTCGCGATCTGGGCGAGGTTGTGGAGCTCGTCCAAGACGATGTCGGTGTCATCGACGACCCGAGGATCCGAGACACCGTCGCGGACCAACTCCGCGTGCCCGACTGCGATCGTGATCGGGGTGCGCAGGTGATGAGATGCATCGCGCAGGAAGTCCCGCTCGCGCTCCGCCCCGGCGCGCAGGTCTTCGATCGCGTGCTGGCGGCGGCGGGCATGCCACACCATCGCGAGGAACATCGCGGCCATGAGCGGCAGCTCCGAGAGTTCGGCGTAGTCGAGCGTGTAGTTGACCTCGCCGAACGTCGTCCCGACCATGACGACCCCGAGCACGATCAGCGTCGGTCGCGGGTTCCAGGTGCGGTAGCCATAGAGCAACGTCAGGCTGACCCAGATGAAGTGGAACGGAATCGTCGCCTGGTCGGGGAACCGGAACATCGCGATGAGGTTGGCGACCGCGAAGAGCCCCCACGCGATCTCGATGCCGTACTTGAACTCGTATCTACGCACCACGGAGCCGGTACCCCCCGTTTCGGACCGTCTCGATCCGGTCGCTGCCGATCTTGACCCGTAGCCTGCGCACGCACACGTCCACGACGTTGGCGCCAGAGTCGTGTGCGAGGCCCCAGACATCCGTCAGAAGCTCCTCACGACTGCAGATCTGACCTGCGCCTTGGGCCAGCCGGCCGAGCAGCGCGAACTCGCGATGGGAGAGCCGGATCGGCCCGTCGCCGACATCCGCTGCGTGATTGACCACATCCAGTGCGATCCCGGCGCGGCGGACCACGGTCTCGGGATCGGCCGACCGTAGTCGCGCCCGGATCCGCGCGACAAGCTCGGGCAACGCGAATGGCTTGGTCAGGTAGTCGGCCGCGCCCAGATCCAGTGAGGCGACCTTTGCCGGCACATCGGAGCGCGCCGACACGATGATGACCTGGGGCTGGTGGTCCAGATCGCCGACCGCCCTGAGCACCTGCACCCCATCGATCTCGGGCATCATCAGATCGAGGAGCAGCAAGTCGTAGGGCTTCGCCCGAAGGCGCGCGAGGGCGTCAGCGCCGGTGAGCGAGCCGTCCACGTCGAACCCGTGGTTCGAGAGCGAACGGCGTAGGAACCCGACAATCCGAGGTTCGTCGTCAACGACGAGGATGTTTGCCATGGGTCGTGATGGTAGACGGCAACCAGTTCATTTCCGCCACCCGTTACGCTAGCCGCAGGTCGAGTCTTGGCTGCACGCCACCTCCCCGAAGGTCCAGCCACCATGGACCGCGTGACGGCCTGAATCGCGTACACCGCAAGGGATTCAAGGGTTCGATCGGCGCCATGACGCAGATGACGTCTTTGTCATCAAGCGTTGGTGCGTTCGGCTTGCATTTCTACGTTGGCGCTCGGAACCGATGCCGTCGGCGTGGCAGACCGACGCGCACCACGATCACCTCACACCACGCTCATTCCACAACGGATCGTCCAAGGAGGCTTCATGCCGTTTGACATCTCAGCAGTGCAGGTGCTGCTCACATTGGTCATCGCGCTTCTGGTGTTCGGCCCGCGGCGGCTCCCCGAACTCGGGCGCGGTCTGGGGCGCGGTTTGCGCGACTTCCGGGCCGGCCTGCGCGGACCCGAGTCGGAGGTGGACGCCCCACCTGCGGCGCAGATCGACGATTCACGACGCACCCACGACATGATGGGCACGGAGTTGCTCGAGCATTCCCACGAATAACGACCTCGTCATCTGCGTTGTACGCAGTCCACCGAGCGGCCACTGAGAGACCAGTGGCAGACCGTGCGGGGGGCCGCGCCCAGCAGCAGCACAACTTGCTGGTATACATGCAAGTTGTACGGCTCAATGCGGTGGCGACGTCGCGGTCTGCTGAGCTCCACGGCATCACACCTGTGGGCGCTTGCGATCTACGGAGCCTCCGTCGGCCTGATCGTGGCGCACCGCGGGGCGGATCGACACGATCGCCGCGTCGCGACGCGCGAAGGCCGGGTCCGCCAGGACTCGGGCCCAGCAGAGTGCCACCACGACCCAGACCACGACCCAGACCACGACCCAGGCGAAATCCCTCAGGTAGCGGCGTCCAGCGCATCGACGGCGCGCACGTTGCGGACGTCGAAGTCCTCGACCCCTTCGGGCTCGGCCAGGAACGCCGCCAGGATCTCGCGTCCCACCTGCTCGCTGGTGGCACGCAGCGACATGACGAGCACGTTGGCGTGGTTGTACTTGCGCGCGAGGCGCGCCGTCTCCGGGTCGCCACAGAGCGCAGCGCGAACTCCGGCGACTTTGTTCGCGGCGATCGACACCCCGGTCCCCGACCAGCAGAACACCACGCCGAGCTCGGCGTCGCCGGTTGCGACGCGCTGACCGACGTCTGCTCCGACCTGCGCCCACTCATCGTCCGCACCCGCCAGCGGGCCAACCAACTGAAGCTCGTGACCCTCGTCGCGCAGCGCGTCCAAGACGCTCTCGGTCAGGGGTGTCTGCTGGTCGGAACCCACTGAGATGCGCATGCAACGAGGATAGCCGGTCGCTCCCTCGTCAGCGCACTCGCGTGAACGAACGCGTCGCGACCAGGCGCGAAACCTGACCGAACGGGGGGCTTAGGACCTTGGCCCATGGGACTTAAGACCAGGTAGGCGCCCGATCAAGACAGGACTTACAACCAGACCATCAGCCAGTTCCCAGAGGTCTTAAGTCCCCTTACCTTCAGATGACGACCTTGTCATATGGATCGTTGCGGTCCACGACGGGCAACACATCACCTAAGGAGGGGCTGACATGAGGTGTCTGACGCGGGGCAACCGGCCGGTCTGGCTGGGGCCTGACATCGGACCACCAGCGAACCCACGAAGCCGCACCGGCTCCGGGTCAATTCACACGACGCCTGCGCTCCCGGTCGGAGCGCATACCTCCACACTCGCGTCCACCAAGGAGACATGACGATGGGAAAGATTCCCCGAAAGAAAATCAGGCTGCGACGCGGTCTTGCCGCGTTCGCCCTCGCTGCCGCCGTATCGCCGGTCCTGTTCATCAGCGGATCGTCGGCGGCGGTTGCACCCGTTGGCCAGGGCTTCACGGTCACTCCCTCCGACCTGGCGTTCATCCTCAAGCAGGTCAAGATCGCCGAGCATCATGCTGCGACGGCGACGCCGACGAACCTGTGTGGCACGCTCGTGGGTCCCGGCCCGGATCAGATTCCGGACCGCCTGACCTCGTACGGTCTGCGCACCGTCGACGGTTCGTGCAACAACCTGTTCCCCAACCGCGAGAAGCTTTCCGCGGCCGACGAACCGTTCCCCCGGCTGACGACTCCGAACTTCAGGACCGCCGAGGGCGTTGGAGCCGGCTTCTTCGGCCCTGGCAGCCCAGCCATCCCTTCGTCGTCCTACGCGCAGAAGAAGGGCTTTGTCTTTGACACTCAGCCCCGCCTGATCAGCAACCTGATCGTGGACCAGACGTCGACCAACCCGGCGGCCATCGCGGCGGCGGGCTTCCCCGTCCGCACCCAGGGCAACACCGGCGTCGTCCCGTGCGACACGGTTCCGGGTTCTGACCCTCCGGTCGACGTGGTCCCCGCGACCCCGGCCAACTGCGTGCCGGCACACAAGACGCTGTTCATCCCCAACGTGACGACCGACGTCGGTCTGTCGCCGCCGTACAACTCGCTGTTCACGTTCTTCGGTCAGTTCTTTGACCACGGCGTCGACCAGACCGTCAAGAGCGGCGGCACCGTGTTCGTCCCGCTGCGCGCGGACGATCCGCTCATCGCCGGACCGGACCACATCGTCGGCAACGCGGACGATCTTCCCGCCAGCCAGCGTTTCATGGTCCTGACCCGCGCACAGAACCAGCCCGGTGCAGACGGCATCCTCGGCGACGACCCGGCGACGGCAGTCGACGAAAGCGCCGACGACGTCCAGAACGCCAACAACACCGACACACCGTGGGTCGATCAGAGCCAGACCTACACATCGCACTCCTCGCACCAGGTGTTCCTGCGCGAGTACGCCAACAACGCCGACGGCAAACCGGTCTCGACCGGCAAGCTGCTGGGCGGTCTGGACGCTGGCCTGACCTACGCCGGCTCGCCTGATGGCAGGACGGGTATGGAGACCTGGGCGTCGCTCAAGCTCCAAGCAGCGAACCTGCTTGGCCTCCAGCTCGTTGACACGGACGTGACGAACATTCCGATGATCGCCGCCGATCCGTACGGCAAGTTCATCCCCGGCCCCCTGCGCGGGCTGCCGCAGTACGTGACCAAGACCGGCCTGGTCGAGGGCAACACCGCCAGCCCGGTCCTCGTGCCGGCAAACGTGCTGCACTTCGATACGCCGTTTTTGACCGACATCGCGCACAACGCCGACCCGAGCGCGCAGGACTTCGACCACAACCCGGGGACCCCACCGACCTTCCCGACGAAGGACGCAGACAACACGCCGTCGGCCGACTTCGCGGCCCAGCCCGCCGGCACTTACGACGACGAGATGCTCGACGCGCACTTCACCGCCGGTGACGGTCGCGTCAACGAGAACATCGCGTTGACCACGATCCACCAGGTCTTCCACTCCGAGCACGACCGTCTGGTGGACTACGTCAAGAACGTCCTGACCACCGACACATCCCCGTCCGGCGTTGCGGCGCTGGCCGAGTGGAAGCTCGCGGCCGGAGCACCCGATCCCTCAGGTGCCTGGAATGGCGAGCGGCTCTTCCAAGCGGCTCGGTTCGTCAACGAGATGGAGTACCAGCACCTGGTGTTCGAGGAGTTCGCACGCAAGGTCCAGCCTGCAGTCAGGCCGTTCCACGTGTACTCGCCGGACATCAACCCGGCAGTCAAGGCGGAATTCGCCCACGCGGTCTACCGCTTCGGCCACTCCATGCTCGACGAAGACGTCGCGCGCACGAACATCGACGGGTCGGACAACTCGGTCCCGTTGCTGACGGCGTTCCTGAACCCGCCCGAGTACTTCAACGGTGGGACCGCCGGCACGCTCACGCCCGATCAGGCGGCAGGTTCCGTCGTGATGGGCTCGTCGGACCAGGTCGGCAACGAACTCGACGAGTTCGTGTCAGACACCCTGCGCAACAACCTGCTGGGTCTGCCGCTGGACCTGCCGACGCTCAACATGACGCGGGCACGTGACGCGGGTATCCCGCGGCTCAACGACGTCCGCCGTCAGATCTTCACGGCAACCAACGACGGCCAGCTGACCCCGTACACGGATTGGTCGGACTTCGGTCAGCACCTCAAGCACCCCGAATCGCTGATCAACTTCGTGGCCGCCTACGGCACCCACCCGGACATCACGAGCGCAGCGACACTCGTCGCCAAGCGCAACGCTGCCCGGGCGATCGTCAACCCCATCGCGGGTGACGTGCCGCCGGCCGACGCTGCCGACTTCATGTTCGGCACCGGTGCCTACGCCAACGTCGGCGGCAAGACCGTCACCGGCGTCGATGACGTCGACCTTTGGGTCGGCGGTCTGGCTGAGGTCACCAACCTGGGCGGTGGCTTGCTGGGCAGCACGTTCAACTACGTCTTCCAGACGCAGTTGGAGGCCTTGCAGGACGGCGACCGTTTCTACTACCTCAACCGCACGCCGGGAATGAACCTGCGCACCCAGCTCGAGGGCAACTCCTTCGCCGAGCTGATCCAGCGCAACACCGACGGCACCAACAGCCTCAAAGCCGACGCCTTCGCGACGGCTGACTGCAAGTTCCAGCTCGGCCAGTTGACGTTCCCGGCGCCTGCCGGCAGCTTCATCACCGGTGCCGGCTCTGTTGCCGACAACCTCTCCGTGGGGTCCGACTGCAACGAGAACAGGCTCTTGCTCCACAAGACCGACGGGACGTTCCAGTACCGTCAGTTCAACTCCGTCGACCCCTCCGGGATCAACGGGCAGTCCGTCTACAACGGCACCCCCGGTGTCGACCGCGTCTTCGGCGGCAACGACAACGACACCTTCTGGGGTGGCGCCGGCAACGACATCATCGAGGGCAACGGCGGCGACGACATCGCACTCGGTGGCGACGGCAACGACATCATCACCGACCTGTCCGGTGCCGATGTCGAGAAGGGCGGTCCCGGCAACGACGCACTCGACGGAGGTATCGGCGACGACATCTTCATGGGTGGCGACGGCCAGGACTTCATCAACGGTGGCGCCAACGACAACGAGACGTTCGCCGGTCCCGGCAACGACTTCGTCATCGCCGGGCAGGGCGCAGACGCCGTGCAGGGCGACGGTGGCGACGACTGGATCCAGGGTGGCTCCGGTCAGGACCTGTTGATCGGCGACCACAGCGCGCCGTTCTTCGACGATCCGGCGCAGGCTGCACCCGGTAACGACATCTTCGTCGGTCAGGTCGGCGAGAACGACTACGACGCCGAAGGTGGCGACGACATCATGTCCCAGAACGCGGCCGTCGACCGCAACGCCGGCGCAGCCGGATTCGACTGGGCGATTCACCAGTACGACACCGTCAGCGCTGACGACGACATGGAGATCAACAACAACCTGGTCGGCGTGCCGATCCAGGTGGTCGTCAACCGCGACCGCTGGCAGGAGACGGAGGCTGACTCCGGATCGGCGTTCAACGACGTCATCAAGGGCACCTCGGTCGCTCCCGCCTCCATCGGCGGAGCCGGCTTCACCGGCTGCGACGCGCTCGACCCGACGGGTGTGGCTCGGATCAAGGGCCTGGACGCCCTTGTGACGACGTTCCCCTCCCCGCTGGCCCCGATCGTGGCCTCGTCGGCTGCGAAGTACTGCCCGCTGACCGGTTCCGGTTCCACGGTCAACGGCCAGGGAACAGTGTGGGGCGAGGGCGACATCCTGCTCGGCGGTGGGGGCAGCGACCAGATCACCGGTCGCGGCGCCAACGACATCATCGACGGTGACCGTTCCCTGCGGGTTCGGATCAGCGTCCGCACCAACGACGACGGCACGGGCCCCGAAATCGCCACGTTCGACACCATGGAAGGCGTCCAGCCGTTCATCTTCAACGGGACGTACTCCCCTGGCCAGCTCGTCGCCGTTCGCGAGATCGGGACCACCGATGTCGCAGCGACCGACGTCGACACGGCGGTGTTCCGCAGCGCCCGTTCCAACTACTCCATTGCCAACAACGCCGACGGCTCGACGACGGTGACCGACAACGGGGCCGCCGGCAAGCTCAACGACGGTTCGGACACGCTTTGGAACGTCGAGTTGTTGCAGTTCACCGACGGCACGATTCCCGTCGGCGGCACGACCGGTGGCGGTTCCACCGCGCCGGCCACAGGGACGCCGGGCATCACCGGCACCCCGCAGGTTGGCGTGGCGCTCACCGCAACCAACGGGTCGCTCGCCGACGTGGACGGCATCAGCCTCGTCAGCTTCGCCTGGGAGGTTGAGGGACCGATCGGCACCTGGACGCAAGTCGGCACCGGCTCGAGCTTCACACCCGGACCGGCCCAAGCCACACACGCCTTGCGCGTCGTGGCCCAAGTCCTCGACAACCTCGGTGGCGTCACCACCGGCCTCACCTCAACCCCAACGGCTGCGGTCGCAGCCGGAGCCGTCATCGGCGGCAACCGCCTGGCAACAGGCACCCCGATCATCCTCGACCGCGCCGGGCTCCCACTCGCCGGACGGCCGCGGATCGGTGACCCCATGGGCGTCGACACCGCCGCCATCACAGACCCCGACGGAATCGTCGGAGTCGTGTTGCACTTCCAATGGCAGCACTCAACCGGCGGTGCCTTCACCGACATCCCCGGCGCCACCGACCAGACGTACACCCCCACAGCCGCCAACCTCGGCGAACTGCTGCGGGTGCGCGTCTTCTTCACCGACCAACTCGGCTCACTCGAGTCGCTCCTGTCGGCACAAACCCGTGACGTGCGACCCGCACGCACCAAGGTCGCGGCGACACTCGTCCTGGGCCGCGCGACACTCCCAGGCACCATCAACGCAACAACCATCACCGCACGCGGAGTGTCAGTCACCCTCACCGCACCGAAAACCACAACCATCGTCCGGGTCCGCGTCTTCCGCGGAACCGCCACACGCGCAACCGCGACGGTGTTCATCAACGTCAAAGCCGGAACACACAAAATCAACCTCCGCCAGGCCGCCATCACACGCGCCCTCAAACACGGCGGCGTGTTCCGCATCGAAATGACCCCAGGCACCA
>JANMKR010000062.1:0-6296 GCA_031372145.1 Actinomycetota bacterium
GGCTTGACCGTCGGTGCCGACGACTACGTCACCAAGCCGTTCAGCCTTGAGGAGCTCATCGCCCGTGTTCGCGCGGTCTTGCGGCGCACGCGCGGCGAGGGCGCGGACCACAAACGCATCGTCTACGCCGATGTCGAGTTGGACGAGGAAACGTACGAGGTGCGCCGCGCCGACACGCTCGTGGAGCTGACCCCGACCGAGTTCAACCTGCTGCGCTATCTGCTCGTCAACGCGGGACGCGTCCTCAGCAAGCCGCAGATCCTCGACCACGTCTGGCACTACGACTTCGGCGGCGACGCGAACGTCGTCGAGACCTACATCAGCTACCTGCGCAAGAAGCTCGATGCGCTGGGACCACCGCTCATCCAGACCGTGCGCGGCGTCGGCTACACCCTGCGGCTGCCGCGTGCGTAGCGTCGCCTCCTACTCATTGCGGGCACGGCTTCTTGCCATCATGCTCGCGCTCGTCACCGTGGGTCTGGTCATTGCAGGCGCGGTGACCTACAGCTCACTGCGGTCGTTCCTACTCGACCGTGTCGATGTACAACTCGAAGCCGCACGAAGTCCGGCAAGTCTCGCGCTCACGGACGGCGATCGGATCGGGCACGGCCCGCCCGCCGGGCGGGAGCCGAGATTCGGCGAACTTCCCCGGGGTATCGTCGCCGCGTTCTATGACACGGGCGGCGTACTGCGGTCGGCCGTGTTTGGCACTGATCAGCCCCTGCCCTTCCGTATCGGAGCCCACCAGTACACAGCCGACGTACCGGGTAAGGGGGAGTATCGGTTTGTGGTGAGCCCCGCCGCCTTGGAGTCTGGTCCTGGCATCCGCCAAGCGGGGAGTTTTCTCGTCGGTATTCCCTTGAGCGACGTCACCAGCACACTCAACCGACTCCTCTGGATCGAGTCGCTCGTCGGCCTCGCCGTGCTCGGGGCGGTCGGGGGGACCGGTCTGTGGCTCGTCCGGCTCGGTCTCAAGCCACTGACCGACATCGAGCACACCGCCGGTGCGATCGCGGCCGGCGACTTGTCGCAACGGATCGACCACGCCGATTCCACCACCGAGGTCGGGCGACTCGGTGGCGCGCTCAACACGATGCTCGGCACGATCGAAGTCTCGTTCGCCGAGCGCGAGGAGTCCGAGCGGCGCCTCCGCCAGTTCGTCGCGGACGCCTCGCACGAGCTGCAGACGCCGTTGACGTCGGTGCGTGGGTACGCGGAGCTGTTCCGGCGGGGCGCGGCAGATCGCCCGGAGGACCTGGCCAACGCGATGCACCGGATCGAGTCCGAGTCGCAGCGCATGGGGCTCCTGGTCGACGACCTGCTGATGCTGGCGCGGCTCGACCAGGGGCGCCCGATGGCGCGGGAGTCCGTCGACGTGGCCAGGCTCGTTCGGGACCTGGTGGGAGACGCACGCGTCATCGATCCCGCCCGTCCGATCGACGTCGAGGCTGTGGATCGCGTCGACATCACCGCCGACGAGCAGCGCATCAAGCAGGTCGTCGCGAACCTGTTGAGCAATGCACGGACCCATACGCCCGCCGGCACCCCGATCAGCGTCACCGTGCGCCGGGACGGCGACGCGGCGCTCGTGGCGGTTGCTGACCGTGGTCACGGGATGCCCGTTGAGCACGCGTCCCGGGTGTTCGAGCGGTTCTTCCGTGCGGACCCATCCCGGACCAGGGCGAGCGGTGGGAGCGGACTGGGCCTGTCGATCGTCGCTGCGATCGTCGCCGCGCACGGCGGGACGGTGGCGGTGGAGACCAATCCGGGCGACGGGGCCACGTTCACTGTTCGCCTGCCGGTGACCCCTCCGCCGCAGGCCGACGCCGAGCCCGAAGATCCCAGGTGACTCCCAGCGGGGTCTGACCGCAGTCGCAGGATGGCCGGCCACCATCGGTTGTGTCGAGTACGAACCACGAAAGGCACACACCATGTTGCAAACCACCAGACGCACGATCGCGACCATGACCGCCGCCGCCTGTCTGGGCAGCGCCGGATGGGCGCTTGCCAGCAGCTCCAACTCATCGAGCGCCACCACCGGGACGTCGGCGACCCAGACAGCGATCGCAGCGAGCACGACGACAACCCCGCAGGGCCAGCCTCCCCAGCAGACCGAGGTCACGGGTGATGCTGCCGCCAAGATCAAGGCCGCGGTCCTCGCCAAGGTCCCGGGAGCGACGATCGATCGCGTCGAGCAGGACGCGCAGGGATACCACGCCCACATCACCAAGTCGGACGGCACCCGTGCGACCGCTCGCGTCAACGCACAGTTCGAGGTGACCTCGGTGGACGCAGGCGGCGGCCGGGGCGGACCGGCCGGACAAGGCGGTCCCGGCGGGCAGCGTTCCGACGAGACGTTGCTGACCGGCGACAACGCGGCCAAGGCCAAGGCGGCCGCGCTCGCAAAGCTCCCGGGCAGCACGGTCGTCAGGGTCGAGACCGACGCCGACGGCGGGGTCTACGAGGCGCACGTCACGAAGAGCGACGGCTCACCCGCGACGGTGATCTTCGACAAGAACTTCAACGTCACCGCGGTCCAGACGCGCTAACGGCCGCGTCGGCGGCATCTGCGCTTCGCCAATGTTCGTGGGACCTCGTCGGCGGGGTCCCACGAGCTTGTCTTAGTGAGGCAGGCGTCCTTCGGAGCGCAGGTAGCCGATGATCGCGCCGGAAATGGCTTTGGCGATGACGTCCGTTCGGCGGAGCATCGTTGCGTCCGTGCCTCCTGCCCCGGACTCGATCAGCACGCGGGCGTCGGCACGGGTGCGGTAGTAGCCGACGTACCGCATGACCCGACGGTTGCCGTTGCGCGCTTCGAGTCGGACCGGGCCGCTGCGTGCGCCGTTGGCACGGGTGAACACCGCGGCGTAGCGATCGCGCAGCAGGGACGCCAGACGGTGCGACCGCGCTTCGACCGATGCCGACACCGTGGTGGCCGGGGCGCGATGCCGGGCGCTGTCCGGGTACGGGGTCGAACGTGGAAGCCCGGACCCCTCGCCCCGGTACCAGTTCTCGCCGGCTCCGGTGATCGCATGACCGACCGCTGCGTGCCCGTCCGGAGTGTCGTGATGGATCGCGATGAACACCGCTCCAGTCGACGGGAAGTCGGCGACCCGGCCCGGTGAGTGGCGGGCGTCGATGCCGGCGGCACGCAGGCGGAGCTCGACCTCGGCTGCGATCCGCATGTTGAACTGCACCTCGCCTGCGGCACCGGTTTGCGCCCGGTACCCCGGCTCGCGTGGGAACTCGTGGCCGGCCTGCACCCACACGACGGGCCGGGGACGTGGTGCGCCACCGGCGGCGGGGATCGCCACCGCCCCGGCAAGCGCCGCAGCGACGATCAGGCTGACGCGCCGGGGAGCTACCACGGCGGCACTTGCTCCAGAAAGTCCACGATGATCGCTGTCGTCTCGTCGGGGACCTCCTCGGGCACGAAGTGCCCGCAGGGGACCGAGCGCGCGGTGATCGCGCTCGCGCGGTCGTGCCACGTCGCGGGCACGTCGTACAGGCGGTGCATCGCCCCGTGCTCGCCCCACAACACCAGCAAGGGGCAGTCGATGCGCTGCTCGGCGTCGGCCGCGTCGTGTTCCAGGTCGATGGTCGCTGCGGCACGGTAGTCCTCGCAACTCGCGTGGATCACATCGGCGTCGAATGCCGCGACGTAGTCCTGCACGAGCTGCTCCGCGAATGCGAACCCATGTCCGCTCCAGCGATCGAGGGTCGTGCGCACGAAGTACTCCGCAGCCGCGCCGATGAGCCGCTCGGGCAGGTCGTGCGGCTGGCTCAGGAAGAACCAGTGGTAGTACGCCACGGCGAACGCCATGTCCGTCGCTGCGAACAGGTGCCGCGTCGGCACGATGTCGATGACGGCTGCCGCGGTGACCGCATCGGGATGGTCCAGGCACATGCGGTGGGCGACACGTCCGCCACGGTCGTGGCCGCACACCGCAAAACGCGGCAGGTTGAACGCGGACATCAACGCGACTTGGTCGGCGGCCATCTGGCGCTTGGAATAGCGCTCATGGCGCGCGTCGCCAGGCGGCTTGGCGCTCTGACCGTAGCCACGAAGATCGCTCGCCACGACGGTGAAGCGCTCCGACAAGCGCGGTGCGACATCGCGCCACATGCCCCGGTGTTGCGGATACCCGTGCAGCAGCAACACGGGTGGGCCGGCGCCACCGACCTCGCAGGCGATCTCGACATCCCCGACGGGGACGCGATGGTGGGTGAAGCCCGGGATCACGCCCGGCATCGAAGCACGTTCGCGAGCCGCAGGCGAGCACGACCGGTTGTAGGCTCGGCGTGGCCGGCCGATGAAGGCCGGGTGAGCGAGAGGAGGCTCCAGTGGGTGTTGCCAAGGTTGAAGAGATCAGTGCAACCTCGACAAAGAACTTCGAGGACGCGATCAAACAGGGCCTGGCGCGTGCGACCACGACGCTCCGCGGCGTCCGCAGCGCGTGGATCAAGGAGCAACACGTCCGGTTGGGCGATGACGGTCAAATCGTCGAGTACCAGGTCAACATGAAGATCACGTTCATCTTGGACGACTGACGCGGGATCCCGGGTGTGACGCCAACGGTTACCGACGGACGGAGATGACGATGCCGTCGCCCGCCAGGCGTCCGTTGGACGACGTCACCGCCGCGACGAGCGTCCGCAGGTTGCCGCCGGTCGCGCGGAACCGCAGCCGGACACCGATCGTTCGAGGCTTGGTCGAACGCAGGGTTCCGACCGGCACGGTCAGCGTTCGTCCCTTCAGCACTGCGCGCGAGGGCGCCGAGATCAGGGACGCGCCCACCGGGAGCGTCAACCGGAGCCGGACGTTGCGGGCGACGACCGTGCAGCCGTTCGCGACCGTGATCCGGTAGGGCACGACCTGTCCCAGGACGACGGTCTGGGGTCCATCGACCACCGCATTGGCGTCGGCGTTGCCTGGCGGAGGCGGCGGGGGTGGGGGTGGGGGAGGCGGATCGACTGGGGGAGGTGGAGGTGGAGGTGGAGGTGGAGGCGTGACCGTGACGGTGACAACGGCCGCCGCCGATGCTCCTCGCCCGTCGCTCACCGAGTAGGTGAACGCGTCGGTGCCACTGAAGCCCGCAGCCGGCGTGTAGGCACAAATCAGGTTGTCGCATGCGACCGTGCCCGAGGTGGGGGTGGGCGTGCCGAGAAACGTCAGCTGATCGCCGTCCGGATCGGAATCGTTGTCCATGACCGGGATGTCGACCGGGACGCCGGCCCTCGTCGTTGCACTGTCCGCGTTGACGACGGGCGGGTTGTTGACGTCGATCTCAAGGGCCGCCGTGTTGTTCGTCAGGCGCGGATCGTCGGTCCGTGCCGCCACGACCGCGCCGGCGCCGATGCGTCCAAAGCCACGGGGTGCAGTCGCGGTGAGCGTCAGCTGGGAACTCGCCCCGGACCGCAGATGGCGCCCTCTGCAATCGGCGATCGCGCCGACCACGACGCACGACCAGCCGATGTTGGTCCCCGGGACGATGTCGCGCGGGCCGGTCAGTGCGATTGCGGCGTGCACCCGCCGAGCGGTGTTCGGGCCTTCGTTGGTGATCGTCATCGTGAACGTCGCCGTCTCGCCGCCCTGGACCGTTGCCGGTGCGGCGGTCAGCGTCAGCGCCAGGTCGGCGCTCGGTCGGAATCGATCATCCGAGTCATCGTGCGCGACAGCGCCCACGGGCACAGTGGCGGCGATGCCGACGGCCAGCAGTCCGAGGCGCCGCAGACGACGGCGCGCAAAGCGACGAAACCTCACAGAATCACGGTACGCGGTCGGCATGGATTTCCCTTGTCGCGCCACCGCTCCTCGCAACGACGCGTGCAGCACCTACGACGGCCCGGTCCGGTCATTTGCGGCGAGAAGGGTGAGAGGACGGCGCGCTCATGGACGAATGCTCACACAGAACGCCCGCGCTGTCACGGTTCGTCGCTCGTGTCAGTGCAAATGGCGCTTGAGGAATGCGCTGATCGCATCGCGGCCACCGGCGGTTGCGGCGTCAGCGAAGGTGGCGGCCATCCGGACGCCCTCGTCGCCGTCGCGCGTGCGACGAACGACATCGGCCGCAAGGCGCTGCCAGCCGAGTTCGGCCAGCTCGATCTCGATGTAGACCTCGCTCGCGGACGGGAAGTCATCTCCGCCGATCAGGACGGCGTCGTGGCTGATGTCAATGGTCTGTGCGTCGATCACGTCATCCCCTACATGGAGTCGGGCGGGGAGCTGAACGTCGACGCGCGGGTTTGCGCGGCGTTCGTCCTTGGGTGGGTCGTCACTCATCGTGCACGGTCAG
>JANMKR010000071.1:0-12956 GCA_031372145.1 Actinomycetota bacterium
AGGTGATCGACGTTTGCCAACCCGCCGATCGTCCCCGCCACGAGCAGGACGCCGACGCTCCACAGGGCCAGCGTCGAGAACCGCGGGAAGGCAACCCGGGCCAGCTCTCCCCGCCGGTCCCCGGCCAGTGCGAGGCCGACCATCACGGCGACAAGGCCACCGACCCAGACCGATGCCGCCAGGACGTGACCGGTGTCGGCCACCACCTCGAACGTCCCCTTGGCACCGGCATGCCCCGAAAGCCCCGGCGTCACCGCAAGGCCCATGGCGAGCAGCCCGATCCCGCGTTTGAGCCACCGTGCGCCGCTCGGCGAGGGCGCCCACACCGCAGCGATCGCGATGACCTCGGCGAGGATCAGCTGGGCGAGCCTGACGTGTCCGAAACGCGTTCCGAGCACGGCCGAGAGCGCCGACCCATTGGTCGCCTGTCCCAGGCCGGCGCCGCTGATCGCGGCTGCATACAGCACGACCGTCGCAGCGGCCACGATCGACAACCCAAAACCCAAGCCGGCG
Source organism: Actinomycetota bacterium (assembly GCA_031372145.1). GTDB lineage: Bacteria > Actinomycetota > Thermoleophilia > Miltoncostaeales > Miltoncostaeaceae > CALMEC01. The sequence goes on from JANMKR010000071.1 coordinate 514, forward strand.
ATGACGTACCACAGGCGTCGCTCCACCTCGGGGTCGCGACCGGCGAAGATGGCCAGGTTGGCGGCGATGGCGCCGATCAATGCGACCACCAGCACCAGGTCGAGAAAGCGGGCGACATCGACAGCCCGCGCGACGGCTGTCGGCGGACGTCGCGCCACCTGGCTCGCGACCCCCTCCGGCCGTTCGCCCGGCGCACCGACATGGAACACGAACGCACCTTCGATAGGGTGGCCGTCGGCAGACGCCACCCGCCAGGAGACGGTGTAGGTGCCGCGCGCAAGCGCCTGGGTGATCTGCGTGGCGACGGCGTTCGCGCCGACGCGGCCGGTGCTCCCCGCGTCGACCCGGCGTGCGTTGCCGTCGAAGACCCTGACCGCCCCCAAGGCGGTCTCGACCGGTTCGTTGAACGTCAACGTCACCGATTTGGGAGCGGTTTTCAGAATCTGATCGCTGGCCGGAACGCTGCGCGCGAGCGCCGCGTGCGCCGACGCGATCGCAGGGACGGCAAGGCACGCGATGCTCGCGAGCAGTGTGCAGACCTGGGCGAATCGTGGCGGAACGACTCGCCTCATACAGCGAGGCGTTCGAACGTGACGACGGGCGAGATCACCGCCGGTGCAAACGGTGCGACCGCCGGCAGACGCTGGGCGAACGGCGTCGCATCTGAGCGTTGCTTGGCGACCACGATTGCCCCGGCCGCGCCGATGACGATGACCGCCACGACTGCTGCAAGCGCGGTGCTGCGAAGCCGGCGGGCGGCCAGGTGCCGCTTGCCGAACTCAGACAGCACGAGCGCCGCGAGCGCTCCGCCCACGATGCCACCCAGGTGACCACCGATCGAGATGCCTGAGACGGTGAACGTGATGACCAGGTTGATCCCAAGCCAGAGCCCGGCATCGCCCAGAATGGAGACGCCGCGCTGGCGCTCCAGCAGGAAGATCGCCGCCATCAGGCCGAACACTCCCCCTGACGCCCCGACCGTCTGAGCGTTCGGGCTCAACAGCAGCGCCCCCGCGGACCCCCACAGTACGGCTGCGGCGTAGATCAACCCGAACCGCAGCGGCCCGATGTAGGCCTCGAACCTGCTGCCCAGGATCCACAGCGCGATCATGTTGAAGCCCAGATGGACGACGCCGGCGTGGAGGAATCCGGACGTGACGATCCGCCACCAGTCCCCGGCGGCGACGTCAGGCCCGAAGAGCCATCCCCCACTCGACACCCGGCCGCCAAGACCGGTGCCGACCCCACCTGGATCGGTCGCGACCTGCAGGCCGAACACGACGACGTTGATCGCGATCAGCGTCACCGTCACATATGCGGTCCCGCGCGCGACGGCACGAGGTTTCAACCGAGCCACGCCGACGGGTCGACCGGCGCACTCGGGGCACCGCACGCCCACCGCCACCTGCACCATGCATGACGTGCAGATCGGCCTGTCGCAGTTGGAGCACGACACGAGCGTCTCCCGATCCCGATGCCGGTAACAGGTCGGCGTGGTATCGGGGTTCGTCGGCAGCGGCTCCATCTTCTGGGATCGTATCGCGCACCACCCTGGTCGCGAGGCGGTTCAGTCCGCCTGGGCCGCCTGGGATGCCTCTTCCCATTCGTGCAGCAACCACGCGAGCTCACCCTCGAGTGTGACGTGCCGCTCGCCGGCGACGGCCACCGCGGTTCGGTCGGCAAGCACCTCCGGATCGGCGAGCTGGGCCGCAACCGCGCGAAGCTCGTCTTCGACACCCGCGATCCGCACCTCGAGCTTCTCGACCTCGCGCAACCGGCGGCGGGGTGCCTGCGTCGCGGTCGCCTCGGGCTTCGGCGCGCGCTTGGCCTTGGGTGGGAGTGGCGCCGCAGCAATCGACTGGACCCGCGCAAGCTCGTGGTGGGCCGCCAGATCCGTGTAGCCCCCCGGGCGGATGACGATACCGCCGTCTTCGAGCGCCAGCGTGTGCGTCGCCACGAGATCGATCAACGCGCGGTCGTGCGAGACCATGATCACGGTCCCGTCATAGGCTTCGAGCGCCTCCTCGAGCGCCTCCCGGCTCTCGATGTCCAGATGATTGGTCGGCTCGTCGAGGACCAGGAAGTTGCCGCCGTGTGCGATCAGCTGCACCAGCGACAAGCGCCGCCGCTCGCCACCGGACAGCATCTCGACCTTGCGATCGACGACCTCACCCGAGAACAGGAACCGGCCCAGCAACGTGCGGGCTTGGGTGTTGGTCAATGCGGTTCCGGAAAGCACGGTCTCCAGAATCGTGCGCTCAGGGCGCAGCTCCTCCGCATGCTGGGAGAAGTAGCCGACCGAGACCCGGTGGCCGACGCTGACCCGGCCCGCAGTCGGTGCGCGGATGCCGATGAGCGTCTCGACCAGCGTGGTCTTGCCGGCGCCGTTGGGGCCGACGACCGCGACCCGCTGACCGCGTTCGATGGCAAACCCGAGGTCGTGCAGCAACAGGGCCTCGCCCGCACCCACGCTCAGTCCATCGGCTTCGACGACGATCCTTCCCGGCCGCTCCGTCTTTGGGAATCCGAAGGCCATGGCGCGCTCTTTGGTGGGCGGCGGCGCAACACGCTCGATTCGACCGAGCTGCTTCTTGCGTGACTGGGCCTGACGGGATTTGGTCCCGGCCGACCATCGCTCCACAAACCGCTCCAGGCGGGCGATCTCACGGGCCTGCGCCGCCGCCAGGGTCGCTTGGGTCGCGAGGGCCTCGGCTTTGGCGCGCCGGAACGCCGAGTAGCCCATCGGCCACACACGGCTTTTCTCGCCGTCCAGGTCCAGCACCTTGGTCGTCACCGACTCCAGGAACCAGCGGTCGTGGGAGACCAGCACGATCGTCGCGTTGACCTCCGACAGCGCGGTCTCGAGCCATTCCACCGATTGCAGGTCCAGGTGGTTGGTCGGCTCGTCGAGCAGCAACACGTCGGGGCGCGACACCAGGGCGCGTGCGAGGGATGCACGGGTCAGCTCACCACCTGAGAACGATCCCAACGGCCGGTCGACCCAGTCCGGTTCGATCCCGAGGCCACGCTGCACGCGCTCCAGCCACGACTCCCAGGCATAGCCGTCCTGGCGTTCCAACTCCTTCTGTGCACGATCGTAGGCGCCCATCACATCCGCACCATGATCGCCCGCGGACATGCGCTGTTCGAGCGTCCGCATCGTCGCCTCGATCGCCCGCACCTGGGCCAATCCCTCGGCCACATACTCGCCGAGTGTGATCTGGCGCCCCAACGGCGGACGCTGGTCGTGCAGCGCGACGACGGCGGCGCGCGGCAGGATCACCTCACCGGCGTCCGGCGCGACCTGCCCCGCGATGCACCGCAGGAGCGTCGTCTTGCCCACACCGTTGCGCCCGGTGACCGCAAGCCGGTCTCCGGGTTCCAGGCGCATCGAGACGTCTTCGAAGAGCGTCCGCGCGCCGAATGATTTTGTCAGGCCGACCACGTTCACGACGGGGTAGGGTAGCGACGTTGTCCACAGATGCCCTCATCACCGATCGCGCAGGCGTCGACGACGTCGTGCGAAGCTGCCGTGACGCGGGTCGTTTCGCACTCGATTTCGAGTTTCTGTGGGAGCGGACATATAAGCCGATCGCATGCCTCGCGCAGGTGGCGACCGAAACATCTGTCTGGCTCATCGACCCGATTGCGGGCGCGCCGCTGGAGCCGCTCGTGGCGCTCGTCGACGACGCCGCAGTCGAGACGGTCATGCACGCTCCGTCTGCCGACCTGACCTTGCTGGCGCTCCACTTCGGTGTGGTGCCCCGGACGATCGTGGATGTGCAGCTGGCGGCGGGGTTTGTGGGGTTGGGCGCCGGCCAGAGCTTGGGGACCTTGCTGGACCGTGGCCTCGGCCTGCACCTGGCCAAGGCCGAGAGCTACAGCGACTGGTCGCGCAGACCGCTCAACGCCTCACAGCTCGACTACGCCGCCGATGATGTCCTGCACCTGCTGGCGCTGCGTGATCGGCTCGAGGAGCGCGCGAAGGACCTCGGCCGTTGGGAGTGGGTCGTCGAGGAGCACCGTTTGCGGTACGGCCCGGACGCACGGTTTGTGACCGAGCCGGACGAGGCCTGGCGCAAACTCAAGGGGCACGGACGCCTGTCATCGCGCGAACGGACGATCCTGCGCGAGGTCGCCGGTTGGCGCGAACGCGAGGCCCTGCGGCGTGACCGACCACCAGCGTGGATCCTCGCGGATCGTCTGGCGATCGACATCGCCAAACGCAAACCGGCCAACCGCGAAGAGTTGAGCAGGGTCCGGGGCCTCGACGAGAAGATGCGCGACCGCGAGGCGCAGGAGCTGCTCGAGGCTGTCGCACGCGCCATGACGGCCCCCCTCATCGAACTCCCCCAGCCACCGCGTCCGGACCTGGCGCAACGGCTCGCCGTGCTGGGAGCGCTCGGCCAGCTCCTCGTCGCTGTGCGTGCTGACGCCGCCGGCCTCGCCGCCCCGCTGATCGCGACCCGCGACGACGTGGAGTCGTTCGTCGCCGCGCGCCTCAACGGTGACGGCGCAGCCCATCCGCTGGGCAACGGATGGCGCAAGGAACTCGCCGGAGATGCGCTGGCCGCACTCGCTGACGGCCACCTGGCCATCGCACCGTCCCCAGTTCCCCCCTACCTCGTTGAACTCGACCGACCCACCTGATCATGGGCGGTCCGGATGCCGGTGGATTCAGGCTACGCCGCGCGTACCCCGGCGACCACGTCATGCATGCCAAGCCAGCCATCCTGGCCGTGCGAACAGTCCGGAACGGTGCAGGGCTCGTCCAGGCGCAGGTCGAGTCGGTCGAGCAGGTCCTGCACGTCGGTGAGGTTGGTGAGGTCGGAGATCTGGTGCATCACTTGGCGCTCCTTCGTTCAGTGCGACGTGACGAAGGCATCCTCTGCCCCGTCTGTGACGACGGGGTTGTCCGACGATTAGGACTCGGTAATTTCGGGGCCGACGAGCGGGGCCAGGTCCGCCATCGCCGTCACCAGCGTGACGCGCGCGATCGAGGGCGCCGTCGCGGCCAGCGGCACGACCTGACGCTGCGTTGCCTCGAGATAGCGCCCTGCCCAGCGCCGGTAGCGATCGCCGGTGCGCATCACGAGCGCCTGGATGCTGCGCAGGTTGTCGATGCGGTCGGCGAGCTTCAACACGTGTGCGTCCGGAGGGGCCTCGGCACGCAGGCGCGCGTAGTAGGCGGTCACGGCCTCCTGGTCACCGCTGGGGGGCGCCGTCAGCCACTCGACCAGATCCGCCACATCCGGCCCGAACCCCTCAAGGACCTCGGCCTGCGTGGTTGGCGTGTCCTCGACGACATCGTGCAGCAACGCAGCCTGACCCAACACCGGCGAATCGTGTCCCCACCGTGCGAGCTCCAAGGCGACGCGAACCAGGTGAACCCAGTACGGCGTTTCGGAGCCGCGGCGACACTGATCGTCGTGCCGGGCTTTCGCGAACGCCAGGGCGCGCCGCAACGCCACGCGCTCGTCCTGAGGATGGTTCGCGGCGAAGTCCACCCATGCCCGCTCCACCGCGGCAGGCGCGTCGAACACCGTCGGCCACGCAAGCTCGAGCGGTGCGATCGGCGCAAGGGCTTCGCACGCCTCCTGGAGCGTCGGCGGATGCAATGGCGAGGGCGTCACGTTGTCTAGCGTAGCGCCCGAGCCCGACGACCGGACCGAACGTCGCGTCGCGATCATCGACCTGGGGTCCAACAGCTTCCGGCTCGTGGTGTTCCGGTACCGCCCTGGCGGCATGTTCGCGCTGACAGATGAGATCCGCGAACCGGTTCGCCTGTCAGCCGGCATGCGCGACGGACAGCTGCAGCCCGATGCCATCGCTCGCGCGACCGGAGCGGTCAGCGCCTACGGGGCATTCTGCCGTGCGACCGGGGTCACCGACGTCATCGTCGCCGCCACGAGCGCCATCCGCGATGCCGTCAATCAGGCTGAGGTCCTCGCTGCGTTCGCGGCCGACGGCATCCATGCGCGGGTGCTCTCGACCCAAGAGGAGGCCTACTACGGCTACCTCGGGATCATCAACAGCATGACCGTCGAGGACGGCATGTTCGTAGATGTCGGCGGTGGTAGCGCACAGGTGGGGCGAATCACCCGCCGTGCCCTCGAGCGGACGATGAGCGCGCCCATCGGCGCCGTGCGCATGACCGAAGCGTTCCTGCCGACCGCCCGAACCACCCGCAGCCAGGTCAAGGCGCTGCGCCGGCATGTCCTCGATGTACTGGGCGAAGCCCGCTGGTTCGCCCCTGACGGGCTCCCGCTCGTTGGCACGGGCGGTACGATCCGGACGCTCGCGGCGATGGCGCAACGCGCATCTGACTATGCCTTGGCGGAGATTCACGGATATTCGCTCACCCGGACGGCGCTCACCCAGCTCATCGAGGAACTGGTGCGCAGACCCGTTGCCCAGCGCAGCCGCATCCCCGGCCTCAAAGCCGATCGCGCCGACATCGTCCTTGCGGGCGCGATCACGATCGACGCCGTAACGGAACGCGCCGGTGTCGAGGCGATCGAGGTGTGCTCGCAGGGGCTGCGGGAGGGGCTGTTCTATGAACGCTTCTTGAGCCCCGCCGATCCGCCGTTGTTCACCGATGTGCGGCGGTCGAGCGTGATGAACGTCGCGGCGCGCTACGGCGACGACCGGGTGCACACCGATCACGTCGCGCTGCTCGCACTCGAGATCTTCGACGGCACCGCGCGAGCAGGCCTGCACGACGGTGACGCACTTGAGCGCGAATGGCTGTGGGCGGCGGCGATGCTGCACGATGTCGGTGTCGTGGTCGACTACCACGACCATCACAAGCACGGCTTCTACCTCGTGATCAACGCGGGGCTGCCGGGGTTCTCCCACCGTGAGCTGGCGCTGATCGCGCTCCTGGTGCGAGCGCACCGCAAGTCTCCGCCCAGCTACGACTGGTTGCGTCCACTCCTCGAGCCAGATGACGACGAACGCTTTTGGCGCCTGGCGTCCTGTCTGCGGCTGGCCGAACAGCTGGATCGCGATCGTGTGCAGCTCGTCGAGTCGGTCCAGGTCGATGCCCGCGGCAAAACCGTCACGCTGACGCTCCTGGGCCAGACCGAACCGTCGGTCTCGCTCTGGTCCGCGGGTCAGGACGCATCGGTCTTCGAGCGTGCCTTTGGCCGACGACTCCGGATCGCGAGCCAGGTGTGAGACCGATACGCCGCGTTCAGCACGGCACTTGGGCGGCCTATGAACCCCTGCGGGGCTCAAACGCTGACCGCGGCTCGCATCAATACGCCGCAGCTCGTGGGCGGCCCATCAGGACACCGGGAACTCACCGCCCGGGTGGCAGAACGAGGAGTTGGGTGAGTAGAAGCCCCAGGTGATCTCGAGCGGAGACTTGGGTCGCAGTGCGTAGACCGAGCTGCCGGGGTCGAGGAACTCCAGGCTCGTGACATGCCACGGGTCGACGAGGGTCGCGATCCACGGGTAGACGCCGTCGACGAGCCGGCCACCGACGTCGGTGACGTATGACAGCTGACCGCTGGCGGTGACCGCGGGCGTTCCGATCGGTGCGGTCGCCCGAATCACCGGCGTGTCCCCGGAGTAGGTCGTGGCGACGACGACGCCTCCGGAGAGGTCGATCGTCGTCGTGCCCGCTTTGGCCGGGACGCCCCGTGCCATCACGTAGTCGCGCATGCCGGGCGACGAGTTGAAGGAGTGGGTCCACCACCGACTCGGCGTCGATCCGTCAGGCGCGGTGCGATCAAGATCCAGGCCTGCGTATGTCATCGAATGCGCGCCAAAGCCCGATGTCTGCTCCCCGGAGTCGACCACATACTGCGTCATGAAGACCTGAGCGTTCTCGATCGGACGCAACCCCGGTGGGAGCAGGCCCCGCAGTGCGTCGGGATCCTCCGGGATCCATCCGAAGTACATCATCCGGCTGTTGATGATCATCTGTGGCGCGACGAGATTGGTTGACACGCGTGCTCCTTCGTTCGTCGAACGAACGCTGTGTATGACGCACCGGCTATCCGCCGGCGAGCTTGGTCTGGTAGCGCTCGGAGAGATGAGCGACGATGCGTTCCCGATGGTCACCCTGGATCTCGACGACGCCATCCTTGACCGTGCCGCCGGTTCCGCACAACCGTTTGAGTTCCTTGGCGGTCGTATCGAGCGCCACGGCGGGGAGGCCCATGACGAGGGTGACGGTCTTTCCCCCACGCCCCGTCTTGGTGCGGCTGACACGAACGACGCCATCCACCGGTGGCGTGCGCGGGCCTCGCGCCGGAGCTGAACGGGCTGCCGGTTTCGCACGGGCGACCCGTCCTGAGTCGCTCGAGTACACGCGAGTCGCGCGATCAGACATGTCGTCGGAGGCCATCGGTGACGCGTACCCTACCGGCGTGCGCCCGCTCCACGCCAACCGTCGCGGTGCCGCGTGCTGATCGATCTTCATGCGCATACGACCGCATCCGATGGCGACCTGACTCCGGTGCAATTGGTCGCCCGCGCCGCTGCCGCGGGTGTCGGCAGCCTCGCAGTGACCGACCACGACACGGTGGGCGGGTTGGATGCCGCGGTCGCCGCCGGACCCGATCATGGCGTTCGGGTCATTCCCGGCATTGAGCTGACGGTCCAGGTCCCGCAGGGCTCGATGCACCTGTTGGGGTACTTCACCGCCAATGCTCCGCCGCCGCTCGTCGAAGCGCTGGTCGAGCTGACCGCATTTCGCGAATCGCGCATCCGCACGATCGTGGAGCGGCTGGGTGAGCTGGGAATCCCGCTGGACTGGGACGACGTGCGAGGCCGCGCAGCCGGGCAGCTGGGACGCCCACACGTCGCGGCGGCCCTCGTGGCGGCAGGTCACGCGACGGGCATCCAGGACGCGTTCGACCGGTGGCTCGCGGACGGGAGGCCTGCACATGTGCCATCACGGGGGTTGGATCCCGTGCGCGCGGTCGGACTGGTGGGAGCCTCGGGCGGCGCAGCCGTACTGGCACACCCGGCATCACTCGGCCTGCGCAGGCAGCACCTGCGGTCCTTCGTGCAGCGGCTTGGAGCAGCGGGGCTCGCCGGAATCGAGGTGCATCGCCCTGAGCACACAGCCGATCAGCGCGATGCGTACGGAACGATCGCGCGGCAGCTGCAACTGGTGCCGTCGGGGGGCTCGGACTTTCACCGTCCCGACGGTCCGTTTGCGCTCGGCGACACGGGAACCCCGGGTTTGGGTGCGGACGTCCTGGACCGTCTGCTCGCACGAATCCGCTAGGTTGTCCGCCTTGGCTATCGACGCTTCGGCACCGCAGGCCGCGGGTATCCGCTGGGACCTGTCACCCCTCTTCGCAGACGCTGCTGCCGCCCGGGCCAACCTGGATGACCTCGTTGTGCGCTGCGGTGCGTTCGAGACCACACACCGCGGCACCATCGCCACGATCGACGCTCCCGGGCTCGCCCTGCTCCTTGCTGAGATGGCCTCCCTGGACAACGCGCTCTCGCGCGTGGGGGCGTACGCACATCTGCGCGAGTCCGTGGACGTCACCGACGACGAGAACCTGGACCTGTCCGGTGCCGCCGACCGCGCGTTCGTCGGCATCGGCAACACGCTGCGATTCGTCGAGCTGGAGTGGCTGGCGCTGTCCGATGAACGGGCGGCGGAGCTGACGAACGATCCCTTGATCGCCGCGGACCGTCACTACCTGGTGGCGATGCGACGCTTCGGCCCGCACACGTTGAGCGAGCCGGAGGAGCGCATGCTCTCCGAGCGTTCGCCGGCCGCGACCAACGCGTGGCACACGCTCTACTCGCGGGTCACCTCGACGCTCGAAACGCCCTTCGACAACGGCGACGGCGACGAGTCGCATGGGATCGACCGGCTGCTTTCGTACATGCGCGACCCACGCCGTCAGGTGCGCCACGACGCGCTCAAGACGCTCTACGCGATGCTCGAGCCACACGCCCCGGTGCTCGCCCATTGTTATGACACGCTCGTCGGCGACCGGTTGGCCATGGACAAGCTTCGGGGTTATGCGGCCCCGATGGACCAGACCCACCTGCGCAACGAGCTGAGTGCCCCCGTGGTGGACGGCATGTTGGACGCCGTCGCCCGCAACTACCCCCTGGCCCAGCGCTGGTTCACGGCCAAGGCCAAGATCTTGGGGCTCGACAAGCTTGGACTTGCCGACCAGTACGCGCCCATCGGCGAGGGCCGGCCGGTGCACTTCGGCGAAGCCGTCGAGATCGTCACCACATCGTTTGAAGGCTTCTCGCCGCGCGTCGCGCACCTCGCCCAGGCAATGATCGACGATCGGCGGGTCGACGCGGAGCCACGCAGCGCCAAGCGTGGTGGCGCCTTCTGCTCGCCCGTCGCGCAGGATGCGGCGCCGTATGTCCTGATGAACTGGACCGATCAGATGAACGACGTGCTGACGATGTCGCACGAGTTCGGTCACGGCATGCATTTCCAACTCGCCAACGAGCGACAGACGCCGCTCTCGGCCGGTGCGGGCATCGCCATGTGCGAGGTGGCGTCGACGTTCGCCGAACACATCACGTACGACTACCTGCTCGCCAACGAGGCCGACCCGGACACCCGCCACCTGCTGGCGTGCGAACGGGTCGAAGGCGCATTCGCCACGATCTTCCGACAAGCCGTGCTGACCCGGTATGAGCAGGCGGCGTACGAGATGCGTGCCGAGGGCGCGACCCTCACCGCCGAGCGGCTGGGCGACACCTGGTGGGCTGCCAACAGCGCGTACTACGGGGACGCCGTCGACATCCCGGAGAGCTACCGGATGGGGTGGTCGTACATCCCCCACTTCATCCACACACGCTTCTACACCTACTCGTACACGTTCGCGTTGCTGATCAGCCTGGCGCTGTACGCCCGCTACCGTCGCGACGGCGACGCGTTCGTCGGACCGTACCTGGACCTGCTCGCCGCCGGGGGCTCGGAAGCGCCCGCAGAGTTGCTGGCGCCGCTCGGGCTCGACCTCGGCGACCCGTCCGTGTGGAAGGACGGATTCGCCGAACTCGAACGGATGATCAACGAGGCCCAGGCAACCTGACGCTTACTTCTTCTTGGAGGCCTTCTTCGATGCCTTCAACGGGTTGAGCGCCTTCTGGACCTGCTCCGGCAGCTCGGTGATGTGGTAGAGCTTCATCCCGCAGGTGGGGCCGCTGCGAAGCGGCTGGGCCTGGCAGATGTCGGGCTCGCCCCAGAGGGTCGTCGTGCGGTGCCCCTTCTCGCAGACGAACACGCGCGCGACACGGACCGGGCCGAACGCCTCGCTGACCGTCGCGGGGACCTCCTCGGCGACGGGCTCTGCATCGGCCACCGCATCATCCGCAGGGGCCTCGTCAACGGAAGCTACTTCGGCGACGGGCTCGTCGGCGGGGGTCGCATCGGCCACCGGCTCTGCCGCGGCGGCCTCGTCAGCCGGGACCTCCTCGGCGACGGGTTCAGACGCCTCGTCCGCCGCGGCCTCAGGCGCCGCTTCGGCGACAGGCTCTTCGACGGTGGTCTCCGCGGCGACCGGGGCCTCCTCGGCGGCGGTCTCCTCGGTGGTGACGTCCTGCGCGTCCTCGCTCATCATGCTCCTCGTGGTTCGGGTCGGGACAGGATAGCGACCTCGCGCGGGATCGGCGAAGGGCGGCGATGAGCCGGGACGCGCTCCAGGGCTTCGACGTGGTCGAGGAGACCGTCACCGCCGGTCCCCACCGGTTCCAGGTGCTCAAACCGCGCACGGCGGACGACCTGATCAGCGAGGACGAGTACGCGGTCGACGAGCGGCTGCCGTACTGGGCCGAGCTGTGGCCAAGTGGCCGCGTCCTGGCAGATCGCTTGGCGCAGCGAATGCTGGACGGCTTGAACGTCGTGGAGCTGGGCGCCGGCCTCGCGATCCCGTCATTCGTCGCCGCGTCGGGCGGCGCCGCGGTGGTCGCGACCGATTGGTACGAGCCGGCGCTCGCCTTCGTCGCCGTCAACGCAGCGCGGCTGGGTCTGTCGGTCGACACGATGTTCGTCGACTGGCGTGACGCGCCGCAGGCACTCCTGGACCGCGCCCCATTCGATCTGATCGTCGCCGCCGACGTGCTCTACGAGCCGCGCAACGCCGCGCCGTTGGCAGCGCTCCTGCCCCGACTGCTCGCCGACGACGGCGAGGTGATCATCGCCGACCCGCGCCGACCCGACGCGCGGCCATTCCTCGATGCGCTCGCATCGACCGGCTGGTCCATCCACACCGACGAGGTCGCCCACGATTCCCGGCTCGACGAGTCAGGCCCGATCGTCCACCTACACCACATCGAGCGCTCCGAGTAGCCGGAGGCGATCTCGCAACGCCCCTTGAGTCGATCGAGGGTCCTTCCGATACACTCCGTGCGAGTGATCCTCGGTAGCTCAATGGTAGAGCATCCGGCTGTTAACCGGAGGGTTGTAGGTTCGAGTCCTACCCGAGGAGCTGACGAAG
>JANMKR010000077.1:0-9785 GCA_031372145.1 Actinomycetota bacterium
CCGCGCGCTCCTTGTGCTGCACATACGAGGTGACGACATGCACCTCATGGGCGCGCGCCGCCAGTGCACGGGTGTGGTGCCAGTGGCGCACACCCCCAGGTTGGTCGCCGCGCACGAAGTACTGGGAGACGTAGAGAACCCTCAACCGGCACGTCCCGTCAGCTCGGCGTAGAGGGCCACGAGCTTGGTCGCCTCGCCTTCGAACGTCATCCGCTCCAGGAACGCGGTGCGCCCGGCAGCGCCCAGAACGGCCGCCCGATCGGGGTCGCGTAACAGGTCGGTGAGCGCCGCGGCATGGGCGGTCGGCTCGTCGAACGGGACGATCACGCCGCACCCCGCCTGGCGGACGATCGCGCCGGTACGGGTCAGGTCGCTCGCGACGAGTGCCCGACCCGAGGCCATCGCCTCCATGACCTTGGTCAGCCGGCCGCGGTCGTTGTTCGGCGTGCGGCGCAGCGGAATCCAGACGATCGACGCGCGGGCCAGGAGCGCAGGGACGTCCGCGTATGCGACGGGGCCGATGTGCTCCACACGGGCGGGCAGCGGCCCGGGCCGGCCGGGACCGGCCAAAAGCAGCCGGGCGCCTGGCGCGTCGACCATCGGAAATGCCTGCAGCATCAACCCGAGTCCCCGTGAGTCGTCCAGCGCCCCGACATAGACGATGAGTCCGTCCTCGGGGGCGCCCGGCTCGGGGAACCGGGCCGTCGGTGCGAAGTTGGCGACGCTGATCGCGCGGATGCCCGCCTGGGCGAAGTCCAGTGCCATGTCCTCGGTCACGGCGACGACCGCATCGACGCGATGGGCCAGTGCCCGTTCGACCCGCTCGACGGCGATCGCCGCCGGGGTGCGAAGCGGCCGGGGGATCCAGGGTTTGGTTCGGGTCGTCTGACCCAGGTACTCGTGCGCGTCGTAGATGACCGGACGACCCGTTCGCCTGCGCCACAGCCACGCCGCCGGGAGCAACTCCGGGTCGTGGATGTGGAGGACGTCGGCACCGCGCCTGCGGGCCTCGGCCAGAAGTCCCCAGCCCGCGCCGATCCGGTCACGACGCGACGGGCGCGGATCGAACCCCAGAACGGTGGCGTCGGCGCCCGCGGCCCGCAGCGAGAGGACTTCCTTGTGGAAGATCCGACCGTCGTCTGGTCGGTGCACGCTCGTGACATGGATGATGCGCAGGCCGTCCAGGCGGGCCGGGGTGGCACTGCGCAGGGGCGCGGCGGGCACGAGGCGCCATCCACGCGCCGACAGTTCGTCCAGGACGGGTGCGTTCCACGAGCGAATCGCGAGGTCTCCGGCCGGACCGTCGGGCATCGCGTCGGGCGCCACGATCCGCAGCACGCGTTGCGCCGTCTCGTGTGGGTCGAGGGGATCGACGGAGGCGGTCACCGTCGCGCCGTCGGTCATCACCACCGGTCCCGAACGGTCCGGGTCAATCGATCCGACCTGCGCTCCCGCAGCCAGGGCGAGTCGCCGCCCCCCGGTGTCGTCGGCGCGGAGGAACACGGTCGGCACGAGCCCGCGCCAGACCGCCGCGCGCAGTTGCTCACCCAGATTGGGGTCGTCGCCCGTGCAGACGAGCGCGACCTCACGGGCCGCGCCGTTCATCGCGCGATCGCCTCGTAGAGTCCGACGTGCGCCTTGGCGTTCGCCGCCCACGTGTACGTCGAGCGCGCCCGGGTCAGGGCCTCGGCCTCGAACCGCAGGCGCAGCGCATCATCGTCCAACAGACGCTCGAGCGCCGTCGCGAGCACTGGTGCGTCGCGGGGCGCGACGAGCAGACCCGTTGCCCCGTCGTCGACGATTTCGGGGGTGCCGTCGACCGCGGTCGCCACCACTGCGCGTCCGCAGGCCATCGCTTCGCAGACGACCGTGGGCAGGCCCTCACTGAGGCTCGGCAGGCAGAACACGTCGCCGGCTGCCATCCACCAGGCGACGTCGTCGTGGGCGACCTTGCCGACGAACCGGACGCGATCGAGGATGCCCAGTTCGCGGGCGCGCGATTCGAGGCGATCGCGCAGCTCTCCGATCCCTGCGATCACGAGCACGGGCGCGGTGCCGGTCCGGACCAGGATCCCCATCGCCTCGATGAGCGTGTCGATGCCCTTGCGGGGGGTCAGCACGCCGACGAACGTGATGATGCGGCCGTCGTGGGGCAGGCCGAGGCGATGTCGGGCCTCGGCTCGGTCACGGGGAAAGAACACGCGGGTGTCGGCCCCGTTCGGGACGACTGCCACCGGGCGCTTTGGTGTGGCGAGGCCGTCGCACGCCGCCTTCATGGCCCGGCTGACGGCGACGATCTGGTCGACGCCCGCAACGGCCTGCTCGACCTGCGTGCGCTGTGCACCGCCACGGGCGGGCACGTCGAGCACATCCGCACGGTGGGCGGTGGCGAGGACCGGAACGCCGAGTCGCGCGCCGACCCGCGCGGCGGCCCACCCGTCGGGCACGAGCATGTGGGCGTGGATCACGTCGAACGGCCAGCGACCGCGCACGCGCGCGAGCGGCCCGGCGATGGCCATGCGCATCGACTCGCCGTTCCAGTGGCCCAGGCGTCCCCCGGGCAGCGTGATCTTGCGCGGATAGAGGACGGGGACACCCTCGACGCGATCTGCGCCCGGGACGTCGCGGTAGCGGGCCCAGCGTTTGAGGAGCGGCGGCGCCAAACCCTTGGGCGACACTACCCGCACGTCGTGGCCGAGTTCGATGAGCGCCGAGACCTGTTCGTGAACGAACGTTCCGGCCGTGGGATCGGCGGAGCTCGGGTAGAGGTGCGACAGGACGAGGATCCGCATCAGGCGGGTGTGCCTTCCGGGTTCATGGTTCGGGGGGACGTGTTCGCGGTGTCTCGTGCCATCACGAGCGTCAGCATGCCGAGTCCGAACGTGATCCACATCGGTGCGAAGTGGATCACGGACGAGGGACCCAAGGATCCGACGGCAAACCCCACAAGGGAGAGTCCCCCGGCCATTCCGAGCCACCGGACCATGGGATCGGTGGAACTCCGTGCCGCGCGAAGCTGGCCGCGAAGCAACGTCAGATACAACGCGAGGTAGAGCGCGAACCCGACGACACCGAGGTCGACAAGCACCTCGAGCCACCAGTTGTGCAGGTTCTCGATCCCGGTGAAGTTGGCGAGCGACCGGATGCTGGTCTCCGCATTGCCCGCGCCGACACCGAGTCCACCCGACGCGGTGACGACCGCCAACCCGTCGTCAAGAAGGGACGATCGCACCGCCGCCGACCCGATGTCCGTCGTCTTCCGCTGCTGGACGAACGTGCTGATGTCGAACTTGCCGGCGACTTGTTCGGGGAGCGGTATCAGGCCTCCTCCCCCGACCGAGGGGATGATCAGCAGCGCGGCGAGCGCCGCCACCGCGACGCCGGCGACGACCCGTCCCCGCCGCCGCCGATCGGTTGCGAGCACGACCACGAGTCCTCCGAGCACCAGGAACGTCGCGATCAGGTTCGAGCGACTCCCGGTGAACAGGAGCGCGACCAGGGTCACCGTGCCCCCGATCACGCCGAGCGCGATCAGGCGGGCGTCGTTGAACACGATGGGCAGACACAGGAAGTACGGCAACGTCAGGCTTAGGTAGGTCGCAAAGTTGTTCTGGTTGCCGAACAGGCTCGTTGCGAAGCCCGTGCTGGTGTTGCCGGCGAGCGCAGAGGTCGGAAGACGGATGCCGAACCGCAGCTCGGCGACCGCGAGGGCGGTCGCAAGCGTGAACGTCACACCAAGCGCGATCAGCAGTCGAATCGCGGCAGGTCGGCGCCGGCACGCCAGCGCGATGCCGAGCGCGAGCCCTGCCATCATCGCGAGGAACAGCGTCCAGCGCAGCGCGGCCGCGGTGTTGTCGGACCAGAAGATCGACAGGATCGACCACGCCACGAGCCCGATCAGCAGTCCCGCAGCGCGGGGGAGGCCGCGCGGGATGACGAGCCGGCCATCCATGAGCAGATAGGCCACCGCACCCAGGCCCAGCAGCACGATCACGATGCGGAAGGCGAAGATCGACGGCGCCCCCGGCACAGCCAGGTTCGGCCCGATGATCGCCGTCACCGCCGCGACGACCACCCCGATCCGACCCAGGCGCGGGAGCCCGGTGGCTGCGAGGGCGGCGACGGCCAATCCGACGACCCCGAGGCCGATCCCCGCGAGCGGGTTGACCGAGGCGAGCACCCCCGCGGCGCACACGCCGACGCCGAGAGCGATGAGTGTCGACGGTGGCATGACGCGTGTGGACATCGGCGGCGCAGGGTAGCAGCGGACGCGTGCGCGATCGGGTGCGGCCGGTGTCAGGCCGCGACGAATCTGCAGTATTCTCCTCGGGTGATGTGTGTGTGTGATGCCATGGCAGAGCGTCCCGAGTGTGGTGCGCCCGCGCCGAGCGGTCAGGTGGACCGGTGAGCGATTCGCGACGCACCCCGTCCGGTCGCATCAAGTTCCTCCAGCGGATCCAGATGGCGCTCGTGGCCGTGACCGCCGTCGCGATCGTCAGCGCATCACTCGTGATGGGACACAGTGTCCTGACGGCAGGCCGGGTCCACGACCGTTCCGAGCTCGCCCGCAACGCGGTTGCCGATCTCCATGATGAATTGCTCGCTGTCCACGTCGCGTTTTGGCGTGGACGGGCGACGGGGGCAGGTGCGCAGATCCCCGTTGCGTCTCGGGCGCGGTTCGAGGACGCCACGACACGCCTGACGGCGTTGATGGCGCAGCGCACCGCGGTGCAGGCTGAAACGGGCACGATCGCAACGCTGCAGGCGGCGGTTCGCGATCTGGGCGCCCTCGTGCGATCTGACATCTCAGCGATCCGTCCCGGGACCGAGCAGGACCGCGCGTTGGTCGCGCGGGCCGACGGCGCGATTGCCGGGGTCGACCGTGGGATGACGAATTGGCTCGGGTTGATCGATCGTGAGGTGGCAGCGCGCGAACGCTCGGACGAGCGGATGATCACGCGGCTGGTGGCGACGCTCGGCGCGCTCGTGGCACTGCTCGTTGCAGCGGGTACGGTGCTCTGGTTTGCGATCGACCGGGCGCGGAAGGGAGCGGTGTCGCAGATTGCCGCCGAGCACGATGCGACGGCCGCCGTCATGGCGTCGGTCCAGGATGGTGTCGCGGTGCTCGATGGCGCGGGCCGCATCCGCCAGGTCAACGGGCGCCTGTCTGAGATCACCGGGGCTTCGCGGGAGGACCTGGTCGGGGCGCTTCCTCCGTGGGCGTCGCAGGTCGCGGACGGCTTCGTCGGCGAAGCGGACATCGAGCTGACCGGCGTCGCCGGCGGCTTCACGGTCATCCTCACGTCGTCCCGTCTTGCCGTGGACACGGCGTCGGGTGGCTGGGTTCACATCCTCAAGGACGTGACCGGCCGCAAGAAAGCCGAAACGGAGCTGCGTGAGCGCGCCGCCGAGCAGGATGTGTTGCGACGGGTCGCAACCGTGGTGGCGCGGGGTGCAGAACCCACCGAGGTGTTCGACCTCGTCGCGCGACAGGTCGGGTTGATGCTGGGAGCTGAAGCGGGTCTGGTCACGCGGTTCGACCCGATTGCCGAGCGGGGCGTCGATGTGGGTGTGTGGGTCGCACCCGACTCGGGCGCCGAGCGGCCACCGGCGCGCGTCCCGCTCGACGGCGGGGCGCCGACGGCGCTGGTCTACCGGACCGGCCGCCCCGCGCGCGTCGATGACCTGAGTCAGATCGACTTCACGACCGCCGCGGTGCTGACCGGTCATGGATTTCGGGGTGGCGTGGCGGCGCCGGTGGTGGTGGGGGCCCAGCGGTGGGGAGCGGTCGCAGCGTTCACCGTTCGCGACGGCGGTCTTCCGGACGGCGCCGAGGACCGCATCGGTCGATTTGCCGAGCTGGTCGGCATGACGGTCGCCAACGCCGATGCCCGCGCGCGGCTGGCGAGTCAGGCGGCGACCGATCCGCTGACCGGCCTCGCCAACCACCGCAGCTTCCACGAGCGGCTGGAGCACGAGGTCGCCCGGGCCCAGGCCGAGGACGGCGAGCTTGCACTGGTGGTGTTCGACCTCGACCGGTTCAAGGACGTCAACGACGCCTTCGGTCACCAGATCGGCGACGACGTCCTGGCGGAGGCTGCGCGTCGACTCGCCGGCGAGGCCAGGTTCGGTGAGCTCGTCGCCCGCGTCGGCGGTGAGGAGTTCGCGTGGATTTTGCCGGGGAGCGACGGCATCAACGCCTGGCGGGCGGCCGAGCGTGCCCGGCGTGCGGTGGCTGAGGCCCCATTCCCAGGTGGTGTCGGCTATGTGACCGCATCGGCCGGCGTGGCTGACCTGACTCAAGCGGCCGATGCCGGGAACCTGCTGCGACTCGCCGATGGGGCGCTGTACTGGGCCAAAGCCCACGGTCGCAACGTGACGCTGCGCTACTCGCCGGAGGTGGTGCACGAGTTGTCGGCGACCGAGCGCGCCGAGCGCCTGGCCCGCAGCCAGGGGGTGACGGCGCTCCGTGCGCTGGCGCGCGCCGTGGATGCCAAGGACTCGTCGACCGCACGTCATGCCGAGCGCGTCGCAGCCGTGGCCGTGCGGCTGGGCTCGCAGCTGGGATGGAATCAGGACCGCTTGATCTTGCTCGAAGAGGCCGCGTTGCTGCACGACGTCGGCAAGATCGGTGTGCCGGACGTCCTGTTGTACAAACCGGACCGCCTTACGGCGGACGAGCGGCGTGAGGTCGAAATGCACGCGCACCTGGGCGCCGAGATCGTCTCCGACGTCCTCCGGCAGGAACAGGTCACGTGGGTGCGCGGTCACCACGAGCGCTGGGACGGGCTCGGCTACCCCGATCGGCTCCCCGGTGTGCAGATCCCCGACGGGGCCCGCATCCTCGCGGTCGCCGACGCGTGGGATGCGATGACGAGCGTGCGGATCTACGGGGTTCCACGCACGCCGGGTGACGCGCTCGACGAGGTCCGCAATTGCTCGGGCACGCAGTTCGATCCGCGGGTCGCCGAGGCGCTCCAGGTCCTCCAGGCCGACGGACGCCTTACGTTGACGGAGGCGTCGAGCGCCGGTTGACCACCGCCGTGAGCACCGACACCACACGAGCGGCCTGTCGTTGGACGCTGTGGGCTTCGGCCGCCGCGCGGCAGATCGCAGGCGCCGGTGGATCTGCGAGCAGCTGGAGGAGGCCGCGTGCGATCGACCCCGGATCGAGCGGATCAACGCTTGTGCCGCCGCGTCCGATGACCTCGATGGCGCCGCCGACACGTGTTGCAGCGACCGGGCGGCCGCTGGCAAGGGCTTCGAGCGCAACCACGCCGAGCGGCTCGACGAGGCTCGGCAGCGCAAGGACGTCCGCTGCCGCCAGCCAATCGGCGATGGCGGGGTTTGGGAGCGCGCCCGGCATCACGAGCGCGCCGGCGAGTCCCCACCGGGTGGCGCCGGCGTGGATCGCCCCGGCCAGCGGGCCGTCGCCGACGAACGCGAGCATGGCGTCGGGGTGTGCGGCGCGCACCGTGCGGAACGCCTGCAGCAGGCGGAGCGGGTTCTTGCGCTCGGTCAGGCCGCCGACCGCCAGTACCAGTGGACCACCGCCCAGCCCCAGACGCCGACGGGCGTGGTCGCGGTCGGCCGGCTGGAAGCGCGTCAGGTCGACGCCCATGTCGGCGATGTAGACCGGCGGGAGCCGCAGGCCCGACGCCCTGAGTTCGCCGGCCAGATAGCGGCTGACGGCGATGACCGCCGCCGCGTCCTGCACGGCTGAGGCCGTCAACGTCCGCAGACGCGGGTTCTGCAGGTTGCGCACGTCTTGGCCGTGGGCGGTCACGACCCAGGGGCGCCCCAGCAGCCGACCGCTCGCAGCCGCGATGGCCCCGGTCGGAAACAGGTAGTGCGCGTAGATGACGTCCACGCGTCGCGTGTGTGCGACCGCCCTGGCGGCAAGCCCCGCGTACTTGGCCGGGGTGCGCAGCGGTCCCCGGGCGCGGGTGTCGATCACGACGCGCTCGACGAGGTGGCCCGATCGCTCGATCGCATCGCACATCACCTCGACGAACGCGCCGTAGTCGGGATCGGCCGGTCCCGGATACATGTTGCTCAGGCACAGGATGCGGAGCGGATCGACCGGCATGGCGCCTATCCCGCGGTGGCGACCGCGGGCATCGCCTGCGTCGCCTCGTGCGCCGAGGCCGGCTGAGTCGCACCCAGTGCGACACCGATTGCGGCGAGCGTCCACACATACGGATCCTCGAACAACGCCGAGTACAGCAGGCTATGCACGAAGATCCCCGCCAGCATCGCCAGGATCGTCCACTGCGCCCATCCGATCACGCCGGCGTTGCGGCGTGAACCGCGCCACAACACGGCGGTTGCGACACCGAGCAGGGCGAGCAACAGGGCAAACCCGATCGCGCCGAGTTCGGCGAGCACGGTGATCGGAGCGGTGTGCGAGATGAAGACCCGTGTCTTGACCTCTTGCTTGCGCGGGAGTGACGCGCGGTACTCCTGCGCAAACGCGCCGAGGCCCACGCCGGTCAGGGGTTCGGTCTTCCACAGATCCACCCCGCCGTTGACCAGGCGGAACCGTCCCTCGCCGGTGCTGGCCAGGCCGGTTGCCGATGACACCTTGTCGCGCACATTCGAATTGACCGCCACGACGGGACCGCCGATCAGGACGATTGCGCTGATCGCGACAAGCAGCGTACGACGCCAGCCGAACGCCCGGAGCGCCAGCAGGGCCACGACGACCATGAGGCCGAGCGCGCTGGATCGCGAGAATGTGACGACGAGCCCTGCGGCCAGGACGGCTGCGGCGAGGCCCAACCCCACCAGGTCGCGCCCGCGATGCGTGACCACGGCGTATGCGGCGACGATCGTCAGCGCCACCATCAGGTAGCGACCCAGGATGTTGGGGTCGTAGAAGATCCCGTTCGCGCGGAAGAAGCGGTTGTAGACGTTGCCCTGTTTCAGCGTGTCGTTCCACCAGATCGTGCGGGTCGCGAACTGGGCCACGGCAACCGCTGCGATCGGCACGGCCATGCCGAGCGTCGTCTGTGCCACCGCTCGGAGCGGGTTGACCGCGAGCGGCCACCAGTTGACCAGGAGGCGGTAGAGGACCACGAACGGGATGTAGAAGAAGACGGCTTTGGTGGTGCCTTCGTGGACGTCACCGCTCCACCAGATCGATGCGAGCGAAAACGCGGTGAAGGCGGCGATCGGCAGATCGAGCAGCGATCGCCGATGGACTGCGTCTGGCAGGAGCCCGCGTCCACGTCCCCAGGCCCAGGCCACGATTCCGATGGCGATCACCCAGTAGAGCGGAACGAGCAGGTTCCCACCCAGGTCGCTTCCGAGTGACACGGGAACGCGGATCGGCAGTGCGACCGCGACCAGAACGAGCCACACCGCGGGCCGCCGAATACAGACTCGGGCAACCAGAAGGGTGACGATGACGCCGACGCCCAGCGCGATCACGACGGCGCCGAGCCGGGCGGGTGAGTCGAGCCGGTCGGAGACCTTGGTGAGGCTGTTGCGGGAGACGAGGCTCCCGAGGAGGAGCAGCCACGAGGCGATGGTCATGGCCAGGGCAGCTGCGATCCGCGGGGCGTCCGACGCCGCGCGACGTCCCGGGATGAGCAGCGCGAGCACGCCGGCTGCCGCGCCGAGTGCTGCGACGGCCTGGAATGACTCCACGGTCGTCATGGCCGAAGCGGGATCAGCGCCCGGCCCGCATCGGTTGTCGCGACGATCCACAGCGCGGCCGCGGGGATCTTGCGCGGCAGTTGGATGCGGACGGATGCCGCGGACCCGTCGGCCTGAGCGCCGAT
>JANMKR010000099.1:0-2992 GCA_031372145.1 Actinomycetota bacterium
GCGTCTAGCTCCTCGCGGAGATACTCGCCGGGAGGGAACGCTTCAGCGATGGCGGTGCTGTTGGTCATCTTTGCTCCTTCCCTAGTGGTAGTCGACGATTTGGACAACGACTGTGGTCTCGCCCTCGACCTTTGTGTTTTCGAACCGGAGAATCACTCGCCACTGATCGTTCAATCGAATGGAGTGCTGTCCTTTGCGTTTCCCAGAGAGTTTTTCGAGGCGGAGCGACCTCATCGCTCGGACATCCTGAACGTTCGAGCAGGCTGCCAGGAAGCCCATTTTCTTGCGGTAGCTTTGAACGACATCGGTGCCGAATTGGGGGAGGTTGAACGAGGCGTCTTCGTGCAGCTTGCGTAGTGCATCGTCCTCGAAACGGAGTCGCAACTCCGCGCCTCCTTTTCGGCAAGAAGTTCATCACCCTTAGGGTGATGACACCGATGGTAGCAGGTGACTCGGTCGCGCGTCCGACCGACGCGACCTGCGCAGACCGCCAACAGTGCGACCTAACACCGTGCCCCGCCTTCACCACTGGTCTGGTTCACCCCTCATCTGACTCGCCGGGGATGCTCGGCAGCCAGCGCAAGCAAATCCCTGTCTCCGAGATGGCCACGTTATCCGCGTGGACGATGTTTGGTTTCGTCTGCTGGGATCCCGACCATCTCGTAGCCCCTTAGCAGCGGTTACCGAGGCATCACCGCTCCTGCTTTCGGCGCATTCCTCGCACCGCTCGCATCATTGTTTGCAGGGATTTCCCGTGGCGACTGACCTTTCACGGAGCGGCGTAGGAATCGAACCTACCGGGCGGGGGTGGACCCCTCCCCGCTCGTTTTGAAGACGAGTTGGGCCACCAGGCCCCGGCCGCTCCAGGCGTTTGGAGGTTAGCTGGGATCGGTCGGCCACTCGGGCGGGCGGGGGCCGATGTATCACCCGAGGGCGACGTATGCTCAGAGTCGCGACGAAAGGAGGCGCTCGTGACTGACGATTCGCAGATGGACGAACCCAACGGAGTCGCTGGGACGGTCGCTGTCATCGTCGTTTCGGGTGTCGGAGACGACGCGCTCGGCGGCGGACGCACTGCCATCGTCGAAGCCCTGGTCCAGGACCCCGACGGGCGGTGGGGCCCGGCCGGCGAGCCTGGCCAGACGACGTTCGTGGCATCGGCCGACACCGGGGACACGGGTGCGGACGACACGCTGCGGACCGGCACCGGATCACCGAACCTACGCGAGCCGTTTCCCGTGCCCACAGCTCATGTCGCCTCGACGGGAGACGCGCCGTCGGTCGACGTCTACGAGATGTACTGGGCCGACCTGTCGCGTGCGCAGGGCCCCGTGCAGCGCCTGTTCTACCTGCTGTTCGCGATCACGATGCAGGTCGCGACGCTCGGCCTCGAAGCGGTCCGCCGCTACGGCGAGAACACGCCCCGGCCACAGTCGCGGCCACAGTCGCGGCCCGTGCGGTTCCTTCGGGTCGCGCTCGCCGTCATGTCGTATTGGCTGGCGTACGTCATCACACCGCTCGTGCTCGCGCAGGCCGCGTTGGCGGTCGTCGTCAACCTCGAGCTCCTGGCGAAACCCTCGACGTTCACCAGCTGGGTCCTGATCATCGGACTGGCACCGGTATTTGCGGGCGCGGGGTGGTGGATCGGTGGGCGGACATTCCGTGGCGGCTGGACGTTCGACCGGGTCGAACGTCCGTGGGGATACTCGCGTGACGCGGCAGACGACCGCGGCGGTCGCAGCCTCTGGATGTTGACCGCATTGGCCGTCGGTCTTGTGTTGAGCGCCCTCTGGTTGGGGCTCGCAGCGCACAAGAGCCTGCCCATGCAGCTCCTCTTCCTCTTCGCGGTTGCGTTCTTCACGATGTCGATCGGCATGCGCGCCGCCGCGCGAGGAGCGCGCCCGGACGAGGACTCCGGCAGCCACCGCCGGCGTGCACGGCGTGCGGTCCAGGGTGCGTACGCGGCGATCCCCGTCGGCGCGCTCATGCTTGCGATGTTCAACACACCGCGCGCCGGCGGGGTGGCCGCCCGCAGCGCCAACGCCCTGACCGCCGTCGCGATGGGCTCGTTCCGTCTGGCGTGGTTCGTCATGTTGCTCCTTTGCTCGACGATCGCCGGCCTGGCCTGCTGGCTGCGCTTCGGTCGCTGCCAATCGAAAGCGGCCGAGGAGAAGGAGGCGGAACGCAACGACCGGCGCAGGCTCAGTGCCACGGTGATGTTGAGCGTGATGCTCGGGCCCGTCCTCTATGCGATCGCCACTTCGGCGATGTTCCTGGTGTTCGCCGCGGCGGCGCGCGTCTATCCGGACTACGCCAAGAGCTGGCCGAACGGCCTGCCCAACTGCGCGGGCCCCACCTTCGTCGATCCCATCATCAACTGCACGACCACATCGCTCTCCACGGTCGACTGGGGGTCGGACATCGTTCGCGCCACCGTGCAGCCGCTCGGGTTGGCGATGTGCATCATCGCGGTGCTCCTGGGAATCGTCGGGTGGCGCTTCGCGGGGTACGTCTCGTCGTTTCGCGCCCGCCGGCGGCACGCGAGCTCGGTCGACATGTCGATCGAACAGGGCGCGGCGTTTGACAGCGGGGTACGAGAATCAGGACGGTCGTGGCTGTTCACGGTCGTCATCGTCCCGCTCGTCGGCCTGGCGACGATCGCAGCGATCCTCTTCTGGATGACCGGAGCGGGCGATCTGGAGGTGTTCGGCCGCGAGAAGTTCTCGGGCATCGCATTCCCGCTCGCCTACATGCTCGCGCTGCTCGCGGTTGCCGGGGTGGGGCTCAAGAACGTCGGCGTCGTGGGCAACCTCGGCGGCGGATTCCTCAAGGTGCTCGCCCTCGTTCTGGACATCATCTACGACATCACGACCTACCTGAGGGTCGCCAACCCGGCCATCGTCGCGCCACGCGTGCGGATGATCGCCCGCTACCAGGCCGTGCTCGCACACCTGCGCGAACGTGGCTACGGGCACGTGGTGATCATGGCCCA
>JANMKR010000216.1:0-2179 GCA_031372145.1 Actinomycetota bacterium
GGTGTCGATGGTCAGGTACACGTTGGCGCCGCGCTTGTCGGCCAGGTTGAGGCGACGCAGCAGGGGCTCGGCGCCGTAGCTTCCGGCCAGATACCGGTTGAACGCCGATTCGATGCCCGTGCTGCCCAGCTGCGGGGTTGCGTACCCCACGACGTGTGGCGCAAGCGCGCCCTGTGGGTAGACCCGCCGGTAGACGTGTTGGCCGCGAATCGTGGTGGGGACGCTGCGCGCAAGGAATCTGCCATCGGCGCTGACGATCGCTCCGCGGTCGATGCGGCGTTCCTTTTCTGCGACGTAGGGGTTGCCACGCTTGTTTTCGAGCGTGCCGGCCGCAACGACCTGCCACCACCCCAGAAACCCGGCGAGCAGGCCGAAGGCCACGACGACCGACAGGTACAGGCGCCGGATCGAGCGGTTCACGCGGCCACCGTCGCTGCCGGCAGACGGCTGCGATGGCTCATGACCAGCAGCAGCGCGACCAATCCGAAGTTCGTGACGACGCTCGAGCCGCCGTAGCTCATGAACGGCAGCGTCACACCGGTCAGCGGCACGAGCCGCACGATGCCCGCGATGATCAGAAACGCCTGGAACGCCAGGACCGCCGTCAGCCCTCCCGCCAGCAACTTGGAGAACCCGTCGTTGGACTGCGCCGCGATGACGAAGCCCCGGTATGCCACGAGCACGAACACCAGCAACAGCCCGATCGCGCCGACGTAGCCCAGCTCACTCGCGATCGCGCTGAAGATGAAGTCCGTCCGCAGTTCGGGGATCAACGTGTGACCGTCGGCGGTGACGAGGAACCCCCGTCCCAGGCCGGGTCCGACGATGCCCCCGTCACCGAGCGCGTAGAGGGATTGCACCATCTGGAACCCCAGGTCACGCGGGTGGTCGAACGGCGACAGCCAGCTGGTGACGCGGTCGTGGATGCGCGGCACGGCCAGGTAGACCAAGACCGAACCGACGGCGAACGTGGCGAGCCCCGCGGCCGGGTAGGCGACCCGTCCGGTCGCCAGGTAGAGCATGGCCAGGAAGACGCCGACGAAGAGCAGGGCGGTGCCGAAGTCGTTGAGCACGACGACCGCGGCCAGCGCCGCGCCGACGAAGACGAGGACGGGGGCCAGGTGGCGAAGGGGTGGCATCGGGATGCCCAGCAGACGGCCGGTGGGGATGGCGAGCACCTCCCGCCGGTCACGCAGATAGCCGGCCAGGAAGATGACGATGAGCACCTTGGCGAACTCGCCCAGCTGGATCGTCTGACCACCACCCAGCGAGATCCATAGCTTCGCCCCGTTGATCCTGGTGCCAAAGAGCATCGTCACGACCAGCAGTCCGACCGCGGTCAGCCCGATCAGATAGCTGTAGTGCTGCAACGAGCGGTGGTCGCGCAGCAACACGAGCACGGCGATGAACACCGCTGCGCCCACCGTGATCCAGATCGCCTGGTCGCGAGCGAGCGCGGGGTCGATGCGGCTCAGCTCGACCAGCCCGATCGCAACGAGCACGCCGACGAGCGGCAACAGGTAGGGATCGGCATACGGCGTGAACAGCCGCAACGCGAGATGCATCAGCACGAACACGCCGACGATCGCTGCGGCGGCCGGGAGTGGTCCCAGATCGAGCCCGCCCGCCTGTGCCGACGCGACGGACACGGCGCCGAGCGCGCCGATCACCGCGGGCGCCAACAGGAACCCGGCTTCACGGGTGCGTCTCGAGATCATCGCCCGGCGGGCTTCGGCGTGCTCGCGGATTTCTTGGTCGGTGCCGGGGTCGGGGGTGGGACGACGATCGGTGGGATGGTCGGCAACCCGAACCGCCAGATCAGATCGACGGCATGACGGACCGCGTCGCCCTGCCCGCGTGCCGATCTGCCCAGCGCGGCGGGGTCGACCGCGCTGACGGCCGTGGTGGGGATACCCGTGTCACCCCAGGTCGCAAACAGCGTCAGCGGTCCCAGCTCGAGTGGCGCGCCGTGCGAGACGCGGACAGTCTGCCCCGGGGCGCCGTCGACGAAGTAGGTGCGGGACCCGATCCACGCGCCCAAGGCCCCCAACAGCAGCACGCCCACCGCCGACAAACCGAGCGCGCGACGCATGCGTGGTCCGTGGCCGAGTGCGGTTGGTTCGAGCACCACGGGCGTGCGTGCGCTCTTGGGTGCGGACGGTGGCGGCGGCGGGATGCG
>JANMKR010000006.1:0-21470 GCA_031372145.1 Actinomycetota bacterium
CGCGTCGAAGTCGTAGTGGCGAGGGTACGCGCTCGCACCGACGACGATGACCTCGGGCACGACGGCCCGCGCCATCTTCTCGACCTCGTCCATGTCGATTCGGCAGTCCTCCTGGCGGACGCCGTACTGGTGGAAGTCGTACAAACGCCCCGAGAAGTTGACCTTGTGCCCGTGGGTCAGGTGCCCGCCGTGCGCGAGCGTCAGGCCCATCGCCTTGTCGCCCGGCTTCATCAGCGCGGCATACGCCGCCTGGTTGGCCGACGCACCTGAGTGCGGTTGCACATTGACATGCACGGCGCCAGGGCCGAACAGCTCCTTGGCGCGGACGATTGCGAGTTCTTCGACCTCGTCGACGACCTCACATCCACCGTAGTAGCGCTTGCCGGGCAGACCCTCGGCGTACTTGTTGGTCAAGACCGAACCGGCTGCCTGCAGGCACGCCTGGCTGGTGAAGTTCTCGCTGGCGATCATCTCAAGCGTCTCGGCCTGACGGTCGAGTTCTGCGCGAAGCAGGCGGGCGATCGCCGGATCGGCCTCGGCGATGTCTCGAGACAGGTAGCTGTCCTCGTCGAAAAAGCTCACGGGGCGCTCTCTCCCTGGGCGGAGGGGATGGACCGGGCGAGTCTATCGACACACCCGAGGTCACGCCGAACCTGCGAGCATCGCCATCAGTGGCTTCGCGACGTGGGTGACCAGGTCGGTGGCGGCCGGTGACCGGTCGGACGCCACCGCTTGCGTCGGTGGTGCCCGTAACGGATCCTGCTGTCCCGGCACCGAACTCACGGCTGCTGACCGCAAGGAGGAGGCGACACCGTGAAGACGCATGACTTGATCGTGATCGGGTCCGGCATGGCCGGCATCAACGCAGTGGGACGTGCCGCCGGCGACGGACGCCGGATCGCGCTGATCGAGCGGGCGATGTTCGGTGGGACCTGTCCCACCCGTGGGTGTATCCCGACCAAGGCGCTCGTCCGCAGTGCCGAGATCGCACATGACGCGCGGCGCGGCACCGAGTTCGGCGTGCGGATCGGGTCGGTCGAAGTGGACTTCGCGGCGGTCATGGACCGCGTCCGCGGCATCATCGACAGGGGCTCACACGGCGCCCGCGGCTATGTCGAGTCATTGGCCGGCGTGGAGATCATCGATGGCGAGGCGGCGTTCAGCGGCCCCCAGGCGGTGGTGGTTGACGGACGGGAGCTGTCGGCCCCTCGGGTCATCGTCGCGACCGGCGCCGACCCCTGGGTGCCACCGATCACGGGCCTTGCCGACGTACCGTTCTGGACCAGCGACGACCTGCTGCTCGCACGGGAGCTTCCCAAACGTCTGCTCATCGTCGGCGCCGGGCCGATCGCCCTGGAGTTGGGACAGGCGATGGCCCGGTTGGGCTCGAGCGTGACGATGGTCGAGGTCGCTCCGACGTTCCTGCCCCACGCCGAGCCGGACCTGGCCGTGATGCTCCGCGGATATCTACTCGACGAAGGTATCGAGATCCTGACCGGCGCGACGATCGAGCGCGCCGAACCCGGGCCGCAGCTCGTCGTGACGCACGAGGGCGTCACGCGCACGCTGAGTGCCGACACGCTGCTGATCGCCGCCGGGCGGTCGCCCGCGATCGGGCGACTGGGCCTCGACACGGCCGGCGTGGATGCGAGCCGCAAA
This sequence comes from Actinomycetota bacterium, assembly GCA_031372145.1. Taxonomy (GTDB): domain Bacteria; phylum Actinomycetota; class Thermoleophilia; order Miltoncostaeales; family Miltoncostaeaceae; genus CALMEC01. The sequence continues at coordinate 1,660 of JANMKR010000006.1, forward strand.
GGTGTCGGCGTGGACGGGCACCTGGCCACGTCACAAGCGGGCGTGTACGCCGCCGGCGATGTGGTGGGATTGCCGTACGGCGCGTTCACCCACGTGGCTCGGCGCATGGGTGTGTCGGTGGCCGAGAACGCCCTTGGCATCAACCCGCATCAGGTCGACAGCGACGTCGGCCCGACGGCCATCTTCACCGATCCGGAGCTCGCCGCCATCGGGTTGACCGAGGCCGAGGCGCGCGAGGCCGGACACGACGTCGCGATCGGCTCGGCAACGTTCACCGGCGGCAAGGCCCGCGCCTGGGGCGAGGAGCGCGGCATGGTCAAGGTCGTCGTCGATCGCGTGTCGCGCCGCCTGCTGGGCGCGCACGTCCTGGCCTACCACGGCGCCGACCTGATCCACCCCCTGGCCGTCGCGATGCACGCCCCGGGTGGCACCGTCGACCCGATCCTCGCGACGATGCACATCCACCCCACCTTGGGTGAGGTCGTACTGGCGGCGGTGCAACGGTCAGTCCGGTAGGTCAGGTCCGAGCCATCCCCTCACGAGGACTGCGGGGAAACCAGGGCAGCGGCCGCACGTGCCCGGCAGCCCTGCACCAGCGCCGCGATCTCGTCCCCGTCGATCGGCTTGGCGAACAGATACCCCTGGCCGGACTGACAGTCCCATGCCTCCAGGATCGCCGCCTGTTCAGATGTTTCGATTCCTTCGGCCACGACTTGGAGACCGAGCGCGTGGGCCAGACGAATGATGCCCTCGACGATCGTCGCATCGCCGCGATCGTTCGTCATCCCGGCGATGAACGACCTGTCGATCTTCAGAATGTCGATGGGGATCCTGGTGCGGAGTTGACGGAGCGACGCGTAGCCGACGCCGAAGTCGTCGATCGCGATGCGCACGCCGAGCGTCTTGAGCTCGTCGAGCACTTGAACGAGACAGTCGAGGTCTTCCGTCGTCGATGTCTCGGTGATCTCGAGGCACAGGCGTTCGGGCGCAATACCCGACTCGTCGATGACACCCTGCACGACGTCGACGAAGCCATTCGACGCGAGTTGCCGGACGGACACGTTGACCGCGAGGGTGAGCTTCCCGTGGTCCCACGAGACGAATTGGCGGCAGGCCTCCTGCAGGACCCACGCGCCGATCGGGACGATGAGACCGTTGCGCTCGATCAGCGGTATGAAGCGCATCGGCGCGATGACACCCTGGACGGGATGGTGCCAGCGCAGGAGCGCCTCCACGCCGGACACGCGCCGGTCAACGAGCGAGACGACCGGTTGGAACACCAGACGGAACTCGTCGCGTTCGAGCGCGCCGCGCAGGCCGTGCTCGAAGTCGAGACGCTCAACGGCCGCCTCGCGCATCGAAACGTCGAAGACCTCGCACCGCCCCTTGCCGAGTTGCTTCGCACGGTACATCGCGATGTCGGCATCTCGAAGCATCGTCCCAGGGTCGACGTCCACGTCGCGCGGACCGCTCAATCGCAGTCCGACTGACGCGGACACGTGTCGAGGTACGCCCGCGACGACGAGCGGGGCCAGCAGCGCCTCGGCGAGGCGGCCGGCCACCTTCACCGCCTGTTGCTCATCGACGATCCCGGGCAGCAGGATCGAGAACTCGTCCCCGCCGAACCTCGCCAGGACGTCGCCCGGACGGAGCACCCGACTCAGACGTTCGGCCACGGCCGTCAGGAGCTGATCGCCCGCCTCGTGGCCGAGCGAATCGTTGATGCCCTTGAAGTCGTCGAGATCCACGAAGAGGACCGCCACCCAGGTCGCCTCGTTCTGGTCCTTGCGGTCAAGTGCGGCCTCCATCTTCCTGATGAAGAACGCGCGACTGGGAAGACGGGTCAGCACGTCGTGGTTTGCCTGCCATACCAACTCCTGCTCGGCATCCCGGCGCTTGGTGACGTCCACGCAGTGGCTGATGAACGCGGTCGCCTGACCGTGCTGATCGCGAAGGATGGAGTGGTGCCACAGGCCCCACCCGATCGTGCCGTCCTGCCGCCGGTACCGCACCTCGATCTCGCCGGAGTCGGTCGAGGGGAACCGTCGCATGTCACGATCCTCGTCGGCGATCAGCTCGCGCAAAGGGTTCCCGATCAGCTCGCTCGAAGCAAAGCCGGTCCGGTCGCACATCGCCTCGTTGACCTGTTGCACGACGCCGTCGAGCCCGACAAGGGCCATGCTCGTCGGCGCGTCGTCGAATGCCGAACGAAACCGTTCCTCGCTTTGTGCCGTGAGCAGGCGGCTCGTTTCGTTGATCCGCCACGACATCAGGTTGACGATGCCGAGTCCCGCGATGAACACGGAGTGGATCGCCGCCCATTTCAGTGGATTGTGAATTCCGCCCTCATGGTTGAAGACCGTGTGCGGGCTCAGGACGCCGAACAGGCCGTGGTGGACGAGCACGTAGGCGAACGCGACCAGGTACGGGAACCATTCCTCGTAGAGCGCCAGGAGCGTGACTATGACGAAGAAATGGAAGTGACCCTCGATCGCGCCGCCCATCAGGTACACGACGGCCGTCGACGCGGTCAGAAGACCGATGCAGACAACCGCTGCCCGGAGGCGGCGCCCAAGCGCGCGGGCCGTGGCGACAATCCCGCACACAGCGATCGTGTTGACCATGAGTGCCAGCGGCCAGAGCGAGAGGTCGGTAAACCCACCCCAGACAAGGAGGCCCACGACGTGCATCCAGAGCACAACCAGCATCCAGCGATGACGGACCGACCAGTCCTCATCCGGCAGGCTGGCACCACGGGGGACCATCTTCGTGACGCGCGCGAGCACGGCGGGAACCGCGGCGAATTGCATGGAACTCTTATCGGCCGAGTTCTCCCGTTCTTGACGGTCCCCGTGCGGCCAAAACCAACGGTGTTACTGCTCGGCGACCGCGATACCGGCTGATTGGAGTCGCCGGCGGACGCCGACAGGGTCCGCCCCTTGGCGGATCAACATCGCCGGTTCGCCCCGCGCGACGTGACGCAAATCAACGACGGTCGAGGCGACACCTGGCAGCCGTCCGGCGTTGAGGCCGATCAACCCTGCGTGTCCGAGCCGCACCGGGATGTCGTCGAGGACGGCGGGGTCAGGGCCGCCCGGGTCGTTCGCGCTCGTCGCGAGGAGTGGGATGTCGAGTTCGAGGATCGCCCCGTCCATGCTCGGGGCTCGCAGGCCCACGGCGCCCGGTTGATCGCCAGTGGCCGCCGCGTACCGGCCGGTCGGGTCGGGCACGATGCATGTCGCGGGGCCGGGGAGCAGTGCACGCACCGCTCGTGCGGTCACCTGATCCAATGGTGCAAGCGCTTGAGCCAAGAGCCGCTCGGTGTAGACCAGCACCTGGCAGGGCTGAGATCGCGGGCGCTGTTTGAGGGCGTAGAGCGCGTCGATGCCGTCAGGCGAGTCCAGCGCCGCGGCCAGGCCGTACACGGTGTCCGTCGGGACGATCGCCAGTCCGCCGCCGAGCAGCGCATCACGGGCCGCGGCGACGTCCGCAGAGCCGATCACGTGAGCTTCCCGCCCACGACTCGCGCAATCCCAGCCAGGTCCGGGAGCACCTCGATGTCATCGAATCCGGTGGCACCGTAGAGCTGTGCGACATGCGCTGACTGACCGGCTCCCACCTCGGCGATGAGCCAGCCCCCCGGTCGCAAGTGGCCGGGCGCATCGCGCGTGATCTGCTCGTACGCCTCGTACCCGGACGAGCCCGAAACGAGCGCCTCGGCGGGTTCGAACCCAAGCTCCGGCGCAACCGTGGCCAGCTCGCTGTCGGTCAGATACGGCGGATTGGCCACCACGACATCGAACTGTCGGCCGGCAAGCGCGGCGAACCCGTCCGACAGCACCCACTCCACGACGCCATCAGGGTCATTGGATCGAGCCACGTCCAGTGCCGCGGCCGACCGATCGACACCCGTCACGACCAGATCCGGGCGCTCATCCCGCAGCGCAAGCGCGATCGCGCCGCTCCCAGTTCCCCAGTCCAGGACCGTGCCGCCCTGCGGGGCGACCTGGATGACCCACTCCACCAGCAGCTCGGTCTCCGGTCGGGGCACGAGCACCGCGGATGACACGGTCAACTCGATCCGTCGAAACCCGCGCCGACCGACGATGTAGGCCACGGGCTCCCGTGCGCCGCGCCGCGCCACGAACGCACGGTAGGTGTCCGTCTCGGGAGTGGTCAGCGGCCGATCGTGATCGGTGTACAGCGCGATCCGCTCGACTCCGAGTACGTCGGCCAACAAGATCTCGGCGTCCAACCGCGCGGTGTCACAACCCCGATCGGCCAGATATGCGGCGGTGCGCTTGAGGACCTCTCCGACCGTCAGCTGAATGGTCAGCGCCGAGCAACCGCCAGCACGAACGACTTGACGGGCCCATGCAGAAACGTGTTGACGTCCTCGACCGCAGCCAGGAGTGCGGGCAGGTCCAGCGTGATGTCGCGCTGCGAGTAGACCAGCCGCAGGTAGATACGGGAGTGATCGGCGTGCATCGGCTCGATCGAACAGTCGACGGTCCCCTCACCCAGCGAACGCCAGACACGCAGCCCCAGCGACAGGTCGTCGCCGTCGAAGAGCGCCATGCGGTCGTCATCGAACCGCAGCACGTCCTCGATCAACAGCCGCCGACCGGCGTCCTCTTCTTCGAGATCCCAGGTCGCCACCAGGGTGACGTCGTCGAGCCACAACGGCCCGATGCCGTAGCGCTCGATGGCCTCGCGCATCAACCCGTCGACCCGCTCCAACCCTTGCGCGAACCCCAGGTTGGTCACCCCGCCGCAGGCCGCGTGGCTGGGCTTGATCACGAACTCCGAGCCCTCGTGGCTGGAGAACGTGGCACCGCCTTCGGCGTGGTATTCGAACCTGGGCAGGTCGTAGCTGTTGCTGACCAGGGAGAAGAACGTGGCCAAGTCCTCGCGCGGCATCTCGACGTCGTCGAAGCGGACGGTGACGCCGAGGAATTCGGAGCGGAGGAGCTCGGAGTTCATGCCTCGGATTCTGTCATGTCGGCAAGACGTCGGCGACGTTCGTCGGCTTGGAGCGCCTCGGTCAGCGAATGCAGCTTGCCTTCGAGCACCTGCTCGCGAAGCTGGGCGTTGACATTGACGCGGTGATCCGTGACCCGGTTCTGCGGATAGTTGTAGGTCCGCACCTTCTCGGAGCGATCGCCACCGCCTTGCTGCGCGCGCCGATCCGCGCTGAGCTGGGCCATCTGCTCCTCCATCGCGCGTTCGTACAGACGGGCCCGCAGCACCCGCATCGCCTTGTCGCGATTTTGCAGCTGGCTCTTCTCGTCCTGGATCGCGACGACGATGCCGGTGGGAAGGTGCGTGATGCGCACGGCCGAGTCGGTCGTGTTGACGCTCTGGCCACCGGGCCCCGTGGAGCGGTACACGTCGATCTTGAGGTCGCTCTTTTCGACCGCGACCTCCACGTCCTCCACCTCGGGCATGACCGCCACCGTCGCCGTCGACGTGTGGATGCGCCCCTGACTTTCGGTCGCCGGGACGCGCTGGACACGATGGACGCCGCCCTCGTGTTTGAACACCGAGAAGGCGCCCTGCCCTTTGACCGCGAGGCTGACTTCCTTGAACCCGCCTGACTCGGACGGGTTGGACTCCATCAGCTCGGTACGAAACCCGCGGCTGGCCGCGTACTTGGTGTAGACGTCGAAGAGGTCCTTTGCGAACAGGCCGGCCTCGTCGCCGCCGGCGGCGGCGCGGATCTCGAGGATGACGTCACGGTCGTCGTTGGGATCCGTCTCGACCATGGCCTCACGAAGTTCCGGGACGATCACGTCGATCTCAGCCTGGGCCTCGTTGAGGAAGACCCGCCCCTCCTCGTCGCCCGCGGCGAGCATCTCCTCGGCATCACGAATCTCGGCCTGTGCGGTGCGGTAGCGGGCGATCAACGCGAAGGCGGGCTCAAGCCCCCGCCAACGACGATTGACGTCGGCGTTCTTGATCCGATCGCCCACGAGGGTCGGGTCCGACAGCGCGGCCTCGAGTTCGGTCTTGGTTTCCTCGATCTGACTGACGAGCCGTTGAATCGGATCGTCAGCACTCACGCCATGACCTCGACGTCTGCGGCCCACTCCGGCGGGTTGGCCTCGAGTTCGAGCACCCGGTTGAGCGCGACGCACGCAACCTCGAGGTGCTCGATCTCGGGTTTGCGCGTCGTCAGGTGCTGCAACCACAAGCCCGGCTTCATGATCGTCTGGACGTAGCCCTTCTCCTTGTTGCGCCCGGCCCACCGGATGACCTCGTAGGACAACCCGGCGATGATCGGGATGCCGACGATGCGCGACAGGATCAGCCAATGCCACGCGCCGGTCCGCACCGCCGCGAACACGAAGATCGACAGGACCATCACGATCAACAGGAATGCCGTCCCGCACCGCACGTGCAGTTGCGGGTAGCGCTTGGCGTACTCGGCCTCGATCGGGTCGCCGGCCTCGTACGCGTGGATCGCCATGTGCTCCGCGGCATGGAATTGGAACACGCGTCGCAGGTCGGGCATGAACGAGATGAGCCACAGGTACAGCAAGAAGATCACCAGCCGCACGACGCCTTCGACCGCCCAGAAGGTGAAGCCCCCGCCCTTGATGTCGAGCACCGTCTTGGTCAGGAAGATCGGCAGGATGAAGAACAGGGCGACCGCGACGGCCATCGAGAACACCAGGGTCAACCCGATCGCGGACTTGGAGAGTGCGTCCTCGCCCTCCTCGTCCTCACCCGCCGCCTTGGCCGCGGCGATCGTGAGAGCCTTCATCCCGATGACCAGGCTTTCGCCCAGGGCGATGACGCCCCGGATGATCGGCAGCCGCAGCCAGGCGTGTCCCGCCGCCCACGGCGCGATTTCCTCGTCGACGACCACGATCTCGTTGTCGGGCTGGCGCACGGCAACCGCCCAGTGGCGCACCCCGCGCATCATCACGCCCTCGATCACCGCCTGCCCGCCCACCTGACCTGCGGGGGCGCCGAGGGCAGCACGAAGCACCGGCCCCAGCCGACGGAGGCGCCCCACCATCATGCGGCCGCGGCTCAGGTCTTTGTGCGGCGCGCCAGCTTGCGCTGGAACCGCTCGACCCGTCCACCGGAGTCGACGAGCTTCTGGCGTCCCGTGTAGAACGGGTGGCAGTTGCTGCAGATCTCCACCTTGATCTCAGGGTTCGTTGAACGCGTGATGAACTCGTTGCCGCACGTGCACCGCACATGCGCATTGACGTAGTTCGGGTGGATGTCCGACTTCATTTCGACCTTTCGCAATCTGTGTCCGACCAGGCTTCAATCAGTTTCCGACCAGCCATTGTAGCGCGGCGGGCCGTTCAGGGACCCGTCGCCCGGATTCGGGGTGTCCGACACGGGGAGCGACAACGTGACTTGTGCACCCGCACCTGGGCGGTTGGCGGCGGTCACCGAACCACCATGAGCCGTCGCGATTGCCTGGACGATTGCGAGCCCCAAGCCCGTGGTGCCGTTCGCACGAACGCCGTCGGCACGGGTGAAACGCTCGAAGACCGTCGGCAGAAGATCGTCGGGGAATCCCGTGCCTTCGTCGGTGACGGTGAACTCGGTGGTGCCGTTGACCGTGCGTGCGTGCACGTTCACCGCTCCTTGGCCTTCGCGGAGGGCGTTGTCGACCAGGTTGCCGAGGGCCTGCTCCAAGCGCAACCGATCGGCACGGACCGTTGTCCCGGGGGGCGCATCGATGTTGAGGGAGCGACCGAGCGGGGCTGCACGCGCGGCGAACCTGCCGGCGACCGTCGTCAGGAGATCATGGGCGTCGAACTGCGTCGGACGCAGCGGCAGGCGCCCCTCGTCGGCCGAGGCCAGTACCAGCAGGTCCTCGGCCAGGCGCGCGAGCCGCTCGACCTCCTCCTGGGCGGAAACGATCGCCGCGTGCAGTTCGTCGGGCGATCGCGACCGGCGGGTCGCAAGTTCGAGCTCGGTCTGCAAACAGGCAAGCGGGGTGCGCAGTTCGTGACTGGCGTCGGCGACGAACCGCCGTTCGCGGCGCAGACCGGCGGCGAGCCGGTCGAGCATGGCGTTGAGGGTCTCGGCCAAGCGAGTCACCTCGTCTGCGGCAGTCGGAACCGGCAGACGTGCTTCCGGATCCTGCGCGCCGATCAGCGCAGCGCGCAGCCGCATCTGCTCGACAGGGCGCAGCGCAGCGCGCGACACCAGGTAGCCCAGAAGCGAGGCGACCACGAGCGCGATCGGGCCCAGCAACCACAGCTGCGCGATCAGGCTGTGCAACACGTCCGTGCGATCGGTCACCGACTCACCCACCGTCACCACATACGTCCCATCCGCTCCGGTCGCGTGGGTGGTCAGGGCGCGTGCCCGGCCCCGGTCGCCATCCGGCTCGGTCACATCGAACTCCGCGAATGCGGGGGTACTCCCGCCGCCCGTCGCAATCGGCGGGATCCCGAAGCCGGGGCTCGTCACGCGGACCTGACCTTTGGGGGTGACGACCCGGACAAAGGCATCGTCGGCCGCGGGCTCGGACAGCGCGGACTGCAGATCGCCGTGGACGACCAGCGACGTCAACGTCGCCGCGCGAGCCTGCAACCGGTCATCGATCTGTTGGGTGACGGAGCTGCCGAGCCGTTGGTACAGGGCGACGCCCACGACCGCGAGCACCGCGGCCATGGCGATCGCGAACACCAGCGTCAACCGCACGCGGATCGGCAGACGACCCATCACGTCGAGTCGGCCCGCAGGCGGTAGCCGGCTCCGCGGACGGTCTCGATGGATTGCCGGCGAAACGGGCGATCGATCTTGTCGCGCAGGTAGCCGATGTAGACGTCCACCACGTTTGAGCGGTTCTCGTACTCGCCGTCCCACGCGTGTTCCAACAGGTCAAAGCGCGACAGCACCCGACCGGGGCGGCGCATCATCGTCTCGAGCAGCGCGAACTCCTTGGCCGACAGCTCGATCGCGGCGTCCCCGCGTCGCACCTGACGCGTTGCGGGGTCGAGCGACAGGTCCCCCACCGCGAGCACCGTGGGCCGTGGGGCGACCGCCCGGCGGGTCAGCGCGCGCAACCGCGCCAGCAGCTCGTCGAACGCGAAGGGCTTGGGCAGGTAGTCGTCGGCCCCGGAGTCGAGACCGACGATGCGATCGTCGATCGCGGATCGTGCGGTCAGCATCAACACCGGTGACCAGATCTTGTCGGCGCGCAGGCGCCGGCACACTTCGACGCCATCGATGCCGGGCAGCATCAGGTCCAGGACGATCGCGTCGTACTCGACGGCTCGCGCCATCCACAGCGCGTCCTCCCCCGACGGCGCAACGTCCGCCGCGAACCCCTCCTCGCCGAGGCCGCGTCGCAGAAGCGACGCCATCTTCGCTTCGTCTTCGACGACCAAGATGCGCACCCCTGGATTGTCGCAGCCAGGATGAGATTGTGATGAGAGACATCCGCGAAGCCATGCCCGGGGCGCCGAGACGTACGTTTACGTGACGACCATCAGGGCCGAGAAACGACCCTTCCCGACACGACGGGATCCCTTTCGTACCAGGGGATCCCGGGACACTTGGTGTCAGACACGTGGGCGTTGAAAACGCCCACCCCGCTGGGCGAAAAATGGAAGTTGCGCCACGAAGGATCGTGGCGCTCGGTCCTGTTTTCTCCTTCAGACACGGATTCGTGTCGCGAAACCGTTGCTCAGGCCTTGCGGGCCTTCACGAGTGCGGTCAGCTGGGGCACGATGGAGTGCAGGTCGCCGACGATGCCGAAGTCGCTGAAGTCGAAGATCGGGGCGCTGCCGTCCTTGTTGATCGAAACGATCGTCTGTGAGGACTGCATGCCGACCTTGTGTTGGATGGCGCCGCTGATGCCACAGCCGATGTAGAGCTTGGGCGAGACCGACTTGCCGGTCTGGCCGACCTGTGTGGCGTAGGGGTACCAACCCGAGTCGACGACCGCGCGCGTCGATGCGACCGCACCACCCAGTGCGGCGGCGAGCTCCTCGAGGATCCCGAAGCCCTCGGGAGCGCCGAGGCCACGGCCACCGGCGACCAGGATGTCGGCCTCCTCGATGGACGGTCCGGTCTGCACCTCATGGGCCTGGTCGACCATGACGGCCTTGGACGAGAAGTCCTCGAGCGCGACGGCCACGTTCTCGACGGCCCCGGCGCCCACGGTCTCGACCGGGTCGAACGAGCCCGAGCGAAACAGGCCGATGCGCGGCTCGGCGGTCCAACCGGCGTCCACGTAGACCGAATCAGCGAGCGCGGCACGCTTGCCCGTGACCTCGCCGCCATCAATGGCGATATCGATCAGATCCCAGTTGAGCCCGGCGTCGAGGCGCGCGGCGAGGCCTCCTGCGACATCCGCTGCGAGCACCGATGCGCCGAACAACACGGTGCCGAAGCCCTTGTCGCGCACCAGGGTGGCGATGACGTCCACACGCGGCTGCGGGAGCGGCGCCGTCAACGACGCGTCATCCGCGATGTACACGTTGGCTGCGCCGTACTTGGCGGCCTCGGCCGCGAGGCCCGCGACACCCGAGCCGATCAGGACTGCGGCGACACCGGGGTCCAGCGTCGCGGCTTTGGACAGGACCCCGAGCGACCCTTTCTGGATGCCCGAGCCGTGGTGCTCGAGAAAGACGAGGGTGCTCATACCAACTTCCTTTCCAAGAGAAAGTCCATGATCTTCTGCGCGCCGGAGCCGTCGTCTTCGATCTTCTGGTTGTCGCCGCGCGACGGCGGGGCGGCGAGCGCCTTGACGGTCGTGCGCGATCCGGCCTGACCTGCGCGGTCGGCCTCGACGCCGGCATCGGCGAGCGACAGGACGTCCTGCTGCTTCTTCTTGGCACCCATGATGCCCTTGAGCGACGGGTAGCGCGGTTCGTTGAGCGCATCCGACACCGCAAGGACCGCAGGGAGCGGGGTGCTGATCTTGTCGTAGCCGAACTCGGTCTGGCGCTTGGCGGTGATGGTCCCACCCGTGATCTCGAGCTCCGAGATCTGCGAGATGACCGGCATGCGCAACCGCTCGGCGACCGCGGCCCACATGACGGCGCCGTCGCCATCCGAGGCTTGCTGGCCAAACAGGACGAGGTCAGGTGCCTCGCGTTCCAGGGCCTTGGCCAGCACGTAGCTGGTGGCCACCAGGTCCGAGCCCGCTGCAGCCTCGTCAGAGACGAGCACAGCGCGGTCGGCGCCCATGGCCAGGCCCTTGCGGATCGACTCGAGCGCACGGCTCGGGCCCATCGACACGAGCACCACCTCGCCCTCGCCGGCGGCCTCCTTGAGACGCAGGGCCTGCTCGATGGCGTTGAGGTCGAATGCGTTGAGCATCCGGTCACCCGTGTCGCGGCTGAGTCGAAGCGTCGACGGATCGATCTTCTTCTCGGCCGTGCTGTCGGGGACTTCTTTGACGCAGACGGCGATCTTCACTGCTCGCGCGCTCCTTGATCGGCGGCGCCCAGTGGCACCGAGGGCATGCTCACGCGACCGGAAACCAGCCGCGAGCGCGGGAAACCTACCACGAACCTTCTGCGCAGATCACGGCCAAATGACCGTCGCGGCGATGGCCAATCGTCCACCCATGACGATCGAACGAGTACGAACATGACGCGTGCCGGTCTCGAGGCGCCCTCTTGGCAGCGCGCCGACGCGCTCGGGCTCGCCTCGCGCTCCGAAACCGCCCGTTCACGACTCAGGGGACCAATTCGCCGTCCGGTACCGATATTAGATTTGTAAAGCTCAAAAAACGTGTAGCGGAGGCGGGTTGTGAGACTCAGAAGCGCGTTGTCGGCATGTGCGGTCACGACCATCGGCGCCGCCGTCGCCTTGGCAGTCCTTCCACAGCAGAACGGCGTGGTGGACCTGCTGTCGCAATCGAACCTCAGGATCGACGGAGCCGCGCCGCAAGACGGCGCCGGGGTCTCCGTTGCGGCGGCCGGCGACGTCAACGGTGACGGTCGCGGCGACGTGATCGTCGGCGCGCCGTTTGCACGCAACAACGCACGCACGGACTCCGGCTCGACCTATGTGGTCTTCGGTCAACCCGTCCCCACCAATGTCGACCTGGTCAATCTGGGAGCTGCGGGCTTTCGCATCGACGGCGCAGGAGGCTTCGACCGCTCCGGGACAGCGGTCGCCGGCGTGGGCGACGTCAACGGCGACGGCCGGGCCGACATCGCCATCGGCGCACCGTTCACCGACACCATCGCGTTCAACGACGCGGGCTCCGTCTACGTGATCTTCGGCTCCGCTGCGCCGGGGAAGATCGATCTGGCGACCCTCGGTGCCGCGGGCCTCCGCATCGACGGCGACCAGGGCGGGGCGTTCTTGGGCTCGTCGGTGGCCGGCGCAGGTGACGTCAACGGCGACGGACAAGCCGACATCGTCATCGGCGCGCCCGGACGGGATGTCAACGGCGGAAACTCCGGCGCGGCGTACGTGATCTATGGACAGCCCGCTCCGGTCAGCCTGAACCTGGTCAACCCGCTCGGCGGCGCGGGCTTTCGCATCGCCGGGCCGACTGCCGCCGACGAGGCCGGCACGTCGGTCAGCGGGGCAGGCGACACGAACGGCGACGGCCGGGCTGACGTGATCGTCGGCGTCCCAGGCGCCGGCAACAACGGGCGCGCAAACTCGGGCTCCGCGTATGTCGTCTACGGTCAACCGGCTCCCGTCGACGTCGACCTGGCAATCGCGCTGGGCGCAGCGGGGTTCCAGATCGACGGGCCGACCAGCAACGACCTTGCCGGCGATTCGGTCGGCGATGCCGGCGACGTCAACCTGGACGGGCGCGGTGACGTGGTCGTCGGCGTCCCTCAAGGCGGCAACGCGGGTGCCGCGTACGTCGTGTTCGGGCAGCCGGGACCGGCGAACGTCGACCTGGCCAACCTGACCACCGGCTACCTGATCGACGGCGCCCTGAACGGCGACCACACCGGCGTCTCGGTTGACGGGGTTGGTGACGTCAACGCCGACGGCCGGCCCGACGTCGTGGTCGGCGCCGACGATTCCGACACCAACCTGCGCAACCTCTCCGGCTCAGTCCACGTGGTGTTCGGCAAGGCGCCCACCACGCCGGTGAGTCTCTCTGCCCTCGCGACCGGCGGCTACCGGATCGACGGCGCCGCGATCGAGGATCACGCGGGACGGTCGGTCTCGTCCGCCGGTGACATCAACGGCGACGGCCGACCGGACGTCCTGGTCGGAGCCGAACACGCCGACAACAACGACCGCTTCGATTCGGGTTCGGCGTACGTCGTCTTTGGATACGGCCCGCCGCAGGTGGCCTACGGGCCGATCGCCGGCACGGTGGAGCAGACGTTGATCCCCGTTGGACCGACCGTCGCGCGAACCGGTCCGGCCACGTTCGCAATCGTGCCGCCGCTGCGCGTCGGCCTGAAGTTCGACCCGGCGACGGGCGTGATCTCGGGCAGGACCACCATCGGCGGCTCCACAAACCACACCGTCACGATGACGGACTTGGTCGGCGCGGCGCAGACGGCCGTCACCGTCCGCATGAACCGCTGTGACGTCGTTCGTCGCGGCACCAAGCGCGCCAATGTGATTCGCGGCACCGGAGCCTCTGAGCAGATCCTCGGCTTGGGCGGCAACGATCGTTTGCTCGGCAACGGTGGTCAGGACTGCCTGTTCGGCGGAGCCGGCAACGACACGCTGAACGGCGGCGCCGGCAACGACACCCTCAACGGCGGCGACGGCAACGACACGCTCACGCCCGGCCCTGGCGCCGACGTGATCATCGGCGGCGGCGGCAACGACATCGTCAATGCACGCGACCGCGTCCGCGAAACCATTCGCTGCGGTGCCGGCGTCGATACCGCCACCATCGACAAGCAGGACGTCGCCATCGGTTGCGAGATCGTCCGCCGGGGGTAACCGCACTCTGTCCGAACCTGCTCCGCAGGCCCGGCAGAACCCCATATCGCCGTCAGGCCGCGATCTACCGACCGGTGAAGCGCGGCTCGCGTTTTTCGAAGAACGCGGCCATGCCCTCGCGTTGGTCGTCGGTGGCGAACGCGTCGCCGAACGCGGCCAGCTCACGCGCCAGCGCGTCCTGGTAGTCGCCCTCCATCGCCTGATTGACCAGACCCTTCGCAACCGACATGGCGAGCGGCGATTTCTTGGCGATCTCGTCGCCCATCGCGACGGCGCGGTCCAGCAGTTCGGCCTGCGGGTAGACGTGGTTGACGAGCCCCGCGGCCTTGGCCTCGTCGGCGGTCACATGGCGACCGGTGAAGATCAGCTCCTTGGCAAACCCCGGCGAGGTCAGCCGCGGCAGACGCTGCGTTCCACCCCATCCGGGGAAGATCCCCAGGTTGACCTCGGGCTGGCCGAGTCGCGCGTTGTCGGACGCAAGACGGATGTCGCACGCCAGCACCAGCTCGCAGCCGCCGCCCAGCGCAAACCCGTTGATCGCCGCGATGACCGGCTTGGGGAACCCCTCGATGCGCGCGAACACCTCGTGCCCGCGCTCGGCGTAGGCGCGGGCCTCGTCGACCGTGGCCTCACGCATATGGCCGATGTCGGCACCGGCGGCGAACGCCTTCTCCCCCGCTCCGGTGATGACGACCGCCCGCACGGCGTCGTCGCGCTCGGCAGTGTCGAGGTGCCCGTCGAGGTCGTCGAGGATCTCGATCGACAGCGCGTTGAGCTTACCGGGGTTTTCCAGCGTCAGGATCACAACCGCCCCGCGCAGTTCGAGCGTGACCCCCATCAGTAGGCCTTGGCCGCGAACGCGTCGTTCAAGAAATCCACCATCTCCTGCACCGCGGCCCCCGGTGTGTAGACCGCCGCCACCCCCAGCCCGCGCAGCTCGACGATGTCGTCTTTGGGGATCGTCCCGCCGACGATCACCATCACGTCACCTGCGCCTTCGGCCTTGAGCAGGTCCATGACGCGCGGCACCAATGTCATGTGCGCGCCCGACAGGATGGAGAGCCCCACGGCGTCCGCGTCCTCCTGCACGACCGTCGCGGCGATCTGATCAGGGGTCTGGTGCAGGCCCGTGTAGATGACCTCCATCCCCGCGTCACGCAGGCTGCGGGCGATGATCTTGGCCCCGCGGTCATGTCCGTCGAGACCGGGTTTGGCAATCACGACTCGGATCGGCCGGTCCACTCTGCCTCCGGTGGGTGGTTTGGCCGAGTATAGACCTAACCAGTTCGAGGATTTCAGGGAGATCGGCTGCTCACCTATGCTTGTCCGGATCCCCAACGCGACCCGGTGACCCTCATATGAAATGCACGCTCAAAGCCTCGTCCGACCCGCTCCGCACGCGCAGCCAGCTGCTGCTCGTGCCGGTCGGCTCACCGCCCGGCTCCCTCACCGGGGTGCTCGCAGCGGCTGACGCCGCGGTCAGCGGAGCAATCGCAGCGGCGATCAAGGACGGCGAAGTCCGCGGCAAGGCCGGCGAAGCCACGGTCTTCCACACCTCGGGCGGTCTCGCCCAGCGGGTCGCGGTGGTGGGGATCGGCGAAGGCACCGATCGGTACGACTGGGAGCACGCGGGGCGCGCATTCGCAAAGGCCGCGCACAAAGCGCGGGCGACGCGTGTTGCGGTCGCGCTGCCGCAAGGTGTGTCAGCAGATCACGCCGCGGCCCTGGTCGAAGGCATCTGGCGCAGCGACTACCGATTTGACCGGTTCAAGAGCGGCAAGGAGGGCAACGGCGGATCGCGCATCAGCGACCTGGTGGTGACCGGCGCAGGGTTGAGCGCCAAGCAACTCGCCCGGACCGCCACGGTCATGGCCCACACGGCCGCGGTCCGGGACCTGTCCAACACGCCGGCCAACCACCTGACGCCGACCGGGCTCGCCGACTACGCCAAGGCCCTGGCGACCGCCATCCCCGGGCTGACCTGCAAGGTGCTCGGCGTCCGTGAGTTGGAGCGCCTCAAAACCGGCGCGCTGCTGTGCGTCGGCCAGGGCTCGCAGGAGCCGCCGTGCATGATCGTCATGCGCTGGTCGCCGCCCAAGGCCCGCAAGGGTCAGGTGCTGGGGCTCGTAGGCAAAGCGGTCACGTTCGACACGGGTGGCATCTCCATCAAGCCGTCGGGCGGCATGGAGGACATGAAGATGGACATGACCGGCGGCGCGATCGCGATCGAGAGCATCGCCGCGATCGCCACGTTGGGTCTGCCCATCGAGGTGCTCGCCGTGATCCCGTCGGCCGAGAACATGCCCGACGGCCGCGCGATCAAGCCGGGCGATGTCGTGACCGCCATGAACGGCAAGACGATCGAGGTCATCAACACCGACGCCGAAGGTCGGCTGATCCTGGCGGACGGGCTGACCTACGCCGCCCGCAACGGCGCCACCCACCTGGTCGAGTTCTCGACGCTGACCGGCGCGATGGTCGTCGCGCTCGGCGAGGTCTACGCGGGCCTGTTCGGCTCGGACGCCGAGTGGACCGAGCAGGTGCGCGCCGCAGCCGAGACCTCAGGCGACCTGGCATGGCCGATGCCGCTGCACGAGGGCTACCGCCCGCTGATCACCAGCAGCGTCGCGGACCTCTCGAACGCCGCCAAGAAGCGCCAGGCGGGTGCGGTCTACGCCGCGATGTTCCTGCGCGAGTTCACCGAGGGCCTCCCGTTCTGCCACATCGACATCGCCGGCTCCGCAATGTCCAACGGCGCGTGCACCGGCTACGGCCTCCGTCTGGTCGCCACCCTGGCGGAAGGTTTGGCTGCGCAGAAGTAGACACGCTCGCTCGGGCCCACGCCAGATGGGCCGAAACGACGGCTTCGGGCAGCTCGCTTCGGCCGCAACGCAGGGTCATCGCAACGCCTCCTGGTGATTCACCAGAGCCGTGAGCGGAACCTCCATCGGTGCTCCCGGGCACGGATGTTGGCACCGTCCCGGTGGCCGATAGCGTTCACCCTGCCGTCGAACATTCCGAGAGGAGCGAGATCATGGGGCAGCCAGTCGTGTACTTCGAGGTCGTCGCGAAGGACCCTGAGCGGATTCGGGGCTACTTCTCGGCTTTGTTTGGGTGGGAGATCGATGCCGGCGACAACGAGTTGAACTACTCCATGGTTGAGCGCAACCAGAACCAGGACGGCGTTGGCATCGGTGGCGGTATCGGAGCCGCGCATGATGGATATGACGGGCACGCAACGTTCTACGTGCAGGTCGAAGATGTCGAAGCGGCGCTGGCCCGATCCGAAGAGCTGGGCGGCCGGCGTCTCATGGGTCCGCGAGCCATCCCGGGCGGCGACACCGTCATCGGGTATCTCGCAGACCCCGAGGGTCATGTGATTGGCGTGTCCAATATGGCCTGATGACCGGTGCCGGAGGCGAACGTTGGTTCACCCCCGGTTCCCGACACGCCAGGTGAACGGCTTGGCGGCTTCGACGTGTTGTCCAACCGATGCACCTCCCGGCGTCCGGCACCGTAAGGTGAACCCTCTGGTTCGCCACCGTGAAGGCAACGAGGCCCCGACCTCGAGTACACCCGTTCGCTGCGCGCAAGCGCCGAATTCCAGGCGGCTATGATCGGCCGATGGCGCAGCTGGCGGCGCGACTCGCGATTGTCGCCCTGACCGCCCTCGTGGTTGTGGCAGGGTGCGGGGGAGGCGACGGAAACGTGCCGTCTGAGCCCCCCTCCGGCGACTGGGACCTCGTTGCGCTCGGCGACTCGGTTCCGACCGGCGCGGGCGACGCGGGCCCTCAACGGAGCTTCCCGCAGCTCCTCGCGAAGCGGATCGCGAACGACACGGGCAGGACCGTGAACGTCACGAACCTTGCGGTAGGGGGCGCGAGCGGGGACCTGCGCGTGGCGATTGAGCAGAACCCGGACTACCGCAAGGCACTCATCGGGGCTGAGATCGTGACGCTCTCGATCGGGGGCAACGACCTCTTCCGGGCACAACAGGTGTGGCTGCGCGGGGCCTGCGAGGACGGGAGGTGCTTTGACGAGGCGTTGGCCGACTTCGACGACAACTGGCGGGCGATCCTTGCGAAGGTCCTGGAGTTGCGGACACCTGACGACGCGATGATCCGCGTCACGAACACCTACAACCCGCTCGTCGGCCACAAGGTGACCCATCAGGAGCTGGGGAACCGGTACGACGAGCTTTCCGAGCTGACGACGAAGTACACGGACAAGCTGAACGCACTGACCTGCGACACCGCAACCCGGGCGGGGGTGCTCTGCGCCGACATCTCCACGCTCTTCAACGGCACATCCGGTCGCGACAACCCGCACGCGAAGGGCCTGATCAGTGAGGACGGGGTCCATCCCTCGGTCAAGGGGCATCGCGCGATCGCCGCGACGATCGCCGAGCTCGGCTATTCGCCCTACCAGTAGGCATCGGCCGTCCCGTGCAGTCGCCCGAGGCGACAACAACCCAGCAAACGGCCGCAAACGTTCAGGCGCCAGTCGCCGTTTTGAAGTCGCACGGATACCGGCACCGCGGGCATCAACCGCAAGGATCAAACGGGCCACGGACCCGATGCCCTTCATCATCGCGGCAGGCGCGGCCAACGACTCGACAACGTCCCGGGATCGCCGGCCCCAGCAAACGCGATCCTGCTCCGGTGCTGGCAGCCGCGGTGAACCCGTTGCTGCCGGCACCGATGAATTGCACGCGGGCGACGAGTCGTAGTCTGTACCGGGGGCCGGCAAGGCCTCCGCCCAACGACGGATGGAGAGGAGGGCTTCATGCCCGGTCAGATCATGCACGTGGAATTTGCGGCCGATGACACCGATGCGGGCCGCGCGTTCTGGGGTTCGCTGTTCGGCTGGCAGTTCGAGGCGTTTCCCCCGGGATCCGAATACCACATGAGCCAGATCGGCGACCAGCAGAGCGTGGCCGTCACCGGCATGGAGCCCGGCAAACGGGGGAGCCGTCCGTACTTCGACGTCGACGACATCAAGGCCGGTATCGCGCGAGTCAAGGAGCTCGGCGGCGGCGCCGGCGAGCCGATGCCGGTGCCGAACATGGGGTGGTTCTCGACCTGCACCGACCCGCACGGCAACGACTTCGGGCTCTGGCAGACCGACGCCTCCGCCCCGACTCCGGCGATGTGAGGGTGACAGCGCCTGGGCGGCGCCCCAACGAGGGCCGCTGCCCAGGCGCCACCCAAACCCGCACAGCCTGGCACGGGAGATGAACGACATCAGTACGGTTTGATCGCGTTCACGACCGCCCCCTTCGTTGCTGTGGCGAGAGCCGGTCGGCAGCGGTCAGGCACTCGACGCTGTGAGTCGATCGATCACCTGGTCGACGGCGGTGTCGGGATCGAGGGTGCGGTCGGCGACCTGGTTGACCAGGTGTTGCATGGACTCGGGATCGCACGCCGCGTCGAGTTGACGGCCCAGGCGGTCGAGGGCCAGGGCGCGCAGTTGGCGGCGCAAACCGTCGTGGCGGCGGTCGGTCAGACGGGTGCCGTCGGCCAGGAAGGCGCGATGGCGTTCGACGGCGTCCCACAGCTCGGGGACGCCCAGGCCCTCGTGCGCCTGGGTCGCCACGATCGGCGGCTCCCAGGGGCCTGCCGGTACGAGCGACATCGTCGCCTCGAGTTCGGCGCGCAGCAGGTCGGCGCCGGGGCGGTCGGCCTTGTTGATGACCAGGACGTCGGGGATCTCCATCAGGCCGGCTTTGATCGCCTGGATCGAGTCGCCGCTTCCGGGCATCAGGACGAGCGCGACGGTCTCGGTCAGGGTTTGGACCTCGACCTCGTTCTGTCCTGACCCCACGGTCTCGACCAGCACCACGTCGAACCCTGCGGCATCGAGCACCAGCACCGCGCCCGCCGTGGCCTCGGACAGTCCGCCCAGGTGCCCGCGACTCGCCATCGATCGGATGTACACGCCAC
>JANMKR010000066.1:0-4550 GCA_031372145.1 Actinomycetota bacterium
ATCACGGTCCTGACCTACGGCTGTCCGGCCAGGCAGACCTATGCGCACCGTTTTCCGAGCCAGTTCGCAACATGGCAGGAGACCCGCCCGCCGATCGCCCGCTGGCTCAACGTCTACCGGGCAGGCGACTACGTGGGGCGCGGCGTCGGCGACTTCGTCGACTACGACCCGCGCAACGTCAACCCGCCGAATGCCATCGGCATCGGAACCCGTCAGGAGCGCTGCATCGGCCCTGGACACCACACCGGCTATTTCGCCGACGAGCGCTGGCGCAGAGTCGCTCGGTACGTGATCGAACACCCGTGCCCCGCCCCGCTCAGCGAGGTCGACCTGGACGACCTGACCGTGGTGACGCTCGACGGTCCCGGGTTCGCCACCACCGACGACGCCGTGACGATCGAGGTCCCGCCGGACGGGCTCAGACCGCGGGCGTCAGCGTGATCCGGAAGCGATCGATGATCGCCCCGTTCGTGCCGATCGCCCGAACGCCGATCCTGGTGGGCGTCGCCTCGACAAGCAGGAAATGATGGATCGGCTTGCACAGCACCAACCCCACCGTCGTGCGCGAACACGGGTAGAGCGCGCTGTTGCCACCGCCGCCGGTCGTCACGTACGTGATGCCCTTGTAGTTGATCCGCTCGTACAGGTGGTTGTGGCCCTGCAGCACCAAGCGGACCTTGTACTGGACGAACAGCGGCTCCCACAGACGCTGCTGCTCGAGCTGCGGCGCGTGCAAGCCGGCAGTTCTGGTTCCCTGGTGGTAGGCGACGATGACCGGCCGCACGGTCTCCGCGGCCAGTGTCGACTTGAGAAACGTCAACTGGGAGCGGTTGCCCGGCTGGTTGGCATCGAGCATGACGAACCTGACCGGCCCTGAGATGAACGTGTACCACCGTCCCGGGGTCTTGAGGACGACTCGCGTGGACGATCCGCCGGCGTCGTGGTTGCCCCACGTCGCGCGGTACGGAACACCGAGATCGATCAGGCACTTCTCGGCCGTCTGAAACGACGCCCTGGTCGCCGACCCCGACGGGTAGAAGTTGTCGCCGGTCGTGAGCGTGAACGCGAACGGGGCCTTGGCGTACTCGACACACATCCGCTTGGTGACGGCGACCTGGCTCTTCGAACCGTCACCCCAGTCGCCCTTGACCGCAAAGCGAACCGCGCAGGCCGGGGCCGCACACACCACAGCTAGGAGACCGGCGACGACCAACGCGCGTGGTCGGATCGGACAGCCTGCGCTCACCCTTCCATCTCGGCCCGCAACGCCGCGGCGCGTTCCCGCAGACGCGCGCGGGCGGCGTCCAGGTCCGCGACATCGGTCGGGGTGGCGGTCCGCGGCTGCGGATCGGTCACCGGGGTGGCCGGACGATCCTGGGGCTCCGGCGCATACGGCATTGCCGTCTCGTCTGGTACCCAGGGGACCGATGCAGGCGGCGCCGACCCGCCGAACAAATGGCGTCGTGCGAGCGCAGCGCCGGCGCCGAGCCCGGCACCTGCTGCGGTTGCAACGAACAAACGGGCGATGCCCTTGAACATGGAGGCCTCCTTCGGCGATCGCGTCCCATGGTAGAGCGGTGTGCCGACAGATGACACACAATCGGTCTGGATTGGCACATTCCGAGTGAGACCTGTGACATTCATTGGTATATTGTCGCGCCTGCTCACACCGGGAAACCGATGTCTGCGCGAAGGGCAGAACCGCCCGATTTTCAACGAAACGTGCCTTGGAGGCCCCGCATCAACCCGTACGAGATCATGCTCATCCTGAACCCTGAAGTCGGTGGCGAACGCCAGGACGACATCGTGGATCGCGTTCGTCAGCTCGTCGTCGGGTCCGATGGCGCGGTGGCGAACCTCGACGATTGGGGAGAGCGACGCATCTCGTTCCCGATGGGCGGTCAGGCAACTGGCCGCTACGTGGTGATGACCTGTGACGCCCCCGGTTCGGTACTCACCGAAATCGAGCGAGTGCTGTCCATCAACAAGGACGTCGTGTTGCGTTCGCAGACGATTCGTCTGAACAAGGCGCAGGCGGCGATCCAAAAAGAGAAGGGTGCACCGCCTCCGACCGATGACCGGACCGAAGGTGAGTCCCCGTTCCCGCGTGCACCACGTCCTCAGCGCCGCCGCCCCCGTTAGCCCACTGAGAGGAGCGAGCAGTGCCAGCAGATCTCAACCGTGTGACCCTTGTCGGGCGCCTGACGCGCGACCCTGAGCTTCGCCACACCGCCGGCGGCGACGCCGTGTGCTCCATGCGCGTGGCGGTCTCGAGCCGTTCCCGCGACGAGGCGGGACAGTGGGGCGACCGATCGAACTACTTCGATGTCGTCGTGTTCGGTCGCCAGGCCGAAACGGCCAGCAACTACCTTGCGAAGGGGCGGCGCATCGGCGTCGACGGCCGCCTTTCGTGGCGTGAGTGGACCGCCCAGGACGGGGCAAAGCGCCAGTCCACCGAAATCGTCGCCAACGACATCTTCTTCCTCGACTCCCGCGGCGAAGGCGGCGGTGGTGGTGAGGGCGGCGGCGGCAGCGGATGGTCTGCGCCAGCGGGCAGCGACCTGCCCGTCGACACCAGTGACATGTCCCCTCCCGCTGCCGGCGGGGACGACGACATTCCGTTCTAGGCTCGGAGACCAACGAATGCAGGCGATTCTTCTTCAGGAAGTCGACGGGCTCGGGAAAGCCGGCAACGTCGTCAACGTCACACGCGGCTATCTGCGCAATTACTTGCTGCCACGCAAGCTCGCTGAGCTCGCGACGGCATCACGGATCGCCGAGGTCGAGCGGCGGATGGAGGCCGACCGCGCGGCGATTGCGAAGCGCGCAGCAGAGGCCGAGCAGATCGCCGACCTGCTCAACCGGACGATCCTGACGCTCAAGGCCAAGGCGGGCGGCGACGGCAGGCTCTTCGGCTCGATCACCTCCCAGGACATCGCGGACGCAATCCGCGAGGCCCGTCAGGTCGAGATCGACCGGCATGACATCACGATCGATCCGCCGATCCGGCAGACCGGCACCTACACGATCCCCGTGCAGGTGGTGTCGGGGGTGGTCGCCGAGGTCAAGACGATCGTCAGCCCACTGCTCGACGGCGAGTCCTGAGCGAGACCCGCGCCCCGGAACGACCCCACGGCAGCGCCATGGCCGAGCGCGTCCCCGCACCCCAGAACCTCGAAGCTGAACAGCACCTCCTCGGTGCACTGATGGACGCCTCGGGCAACCTGGCCGAGGCGCTCAGCATCATCGACGGCGACGACTTTCACCGCGAGAACCATCGCCTGATCTTTCAGGCGATGCTGGATCTGCTCAACAGCGCCCAGCCGATCGAGCCGCTGACCGTGATCGAGCAGCTGACCAAGTCCGGCACGCTCGAGACCGTCGGCGGCAAGGGCGCGGTCCTGGACCTGGTCGAGACGCCGTACATCGCCGCGAGCTACCGCACGTATTGCGAGATCGTCCACGACACCGCGACCCAACGTCGCCTGCTGCGGATCAGCCAGGAGATCGAGGGCATCGTCGCCGGACGCACCGGCGAGACCGACGAGATGGTGCAGCGGGCCGAGGACCTGGTCTACGGGCTGTCGCAGGCATCGGTCCGCGGAGACTTCGTCGGCGCGGAGCAGCTCGTCAAGGACAACCTGGACCGACTGATCGCGGCATCGGAACGCGGCGTCGAGATCACCGGACTGGCAACGGGCTACGCGGACCTGGACAAGATGACCGGCGGACTGCGTCCCGCCAACCTCGTTGTCGTCGCTGCGCGTCCCAGCATGGGCAAGACGGCCCTCGCGCTGGGCATGGCGGCCAATGCAGCGATCGACGACGGCAAGACCGTCGCGATCTTCAGCATCGAGATGTCGGCAGACGAGATCGTCGGCCGCATGTTGTCCTCAGTCGCGATGGTCGACGGCAGCCGGTTGCGCACGGGCCGGCTCTCGCAAGACGACTGGCCGCGCATCGGGCAGGCGGCCGACCGGTTGGCCAAGGCCAACCTGTTCATCGACGACTCCGAGGGCGTCACCGTCGCGGAGATGCGCACCAAGGCGCGTCGCCTCAAGAGCCGCCACGGGTTGGACCTCGTGATCGTCGACTACATCCAGTTGATGGAAGGTGCCCCGGGCCGGGGTCGGCGCGACGAGAATCGGGTCCAGGAGATCTCGGCGATTTCCCGAGGGCTCAAGCTGATGGCCCGCGATCTCGATGTTCCGCTCATCGTGGTGTCGCAGCTCAACCGGTCCCCGGACTCGCGTCCCGACAAACACCCGTTGCTGTCGGACCTGCGTGAATCCGGTGCCATCGAGCAGGATGCGGACCTCGTCCTGATGCTGTACCGCGACGAGTACTACAACAAGGACACCGAGGACAAGGGCCTGACGGACCTGGACATCTCCAAGCACCGCAACGGCCCGACCGGACGGGTCAAGCTCGCGTTCATGGACCGGTACGCCAAGTTCGGCAACCTCGCACCCGAAAACTGAGAGCAAGGACGCGATGGCCGCAACGGTGATCGTCGGCGCCCAATGGGGCGACGAAGGAAAAGGCAAGGT
>JANMKR010000075.1:0-12680 GCA_031372145.1 Actinomycetota bacterium
GGCGCGCAGGTCCTCAATGCGCCCATTGGTGCATGACCCGATGAACACCACGTCGACCGCGATGTCCTCGATGGCCTCGCCCCCCTTGAGCCCCATGTAGTTGAGCGCGCGACGGATCGCGTCCTGCTCGTTCGCATCGCCCCCCGACTCGGGGACCGGCACACGCCCCGTGACGGGGACCACCATGCCCGGGGTCGTGCCCCACGTGACCTGCGGCGCAAGCGTCCTCGCGTCGACCGCGACCTCGGCGTCGAACACCGCACCGTCGTCGGTCGGAAGCTCTCGCCACCCCGCAACCGCTGCGGCGTAGTCCGCGGGTGCGCCGGGCCGACCTTCGATGTATGCGAACGTCGTGTCGTCGGGAGCGATCATGCCGGCGCGACCGCCGCCCTCGATCGTCATGTTGCAGACCGTCATGCGGCCCTCCATCGACAGACCCCTGATGGCCGAGCCCGCGAACTCGATGACGTATCCGGCGCCGCCGGACACACCGATCTGACCGATCGTGCCCAGGATGATGTCCTTGGCCGTCACCCCGCGACCCAGGTGGCCGTCGATCGTCACCCGCATCGTCTTGGGCGTGGGCTGCGACAACGTCTGGGTGGCGAGGACGTGCTCCACCTCGCTCGTGCCGATGCCGAATGCGAGCGCACCGAAGGCCCCGTGCGTGGCGGTGTGACTGTCGCCACACACGATCGTCATGCCCGGCTGGGTCACCCCAAGCTCAGGGCCGATGACGTGCACGATGCCCTGGCGCGGACTGAACAACGAGTAGAGCGGCACGCCGAACTCGGCGCAGTTGCGCTCAAGCGACTCGACCTGAAGGCGCGAGAGCTCATCTTCGATGCCGCGGTCGCGTCCGACCGTGGGGACGTTGTGGTCGACGGTCGCCAACGTGCGGTCGGGGCGGCGCACCCTGCGACCGGCGAGCCGCAGACCGTCGAACGCCTGCGGCGACGTGACCTCGTGGACCAGGTGCAGGTCGATGTAGATGACCGGCGGCCCCTGGGCGTCGCCGTCTCGTACCAGATGCGACTCCCACACCTTCTCGAACAACGTCTTCGGCATCAGATCCCTCCGGCGACTCGTTCGCCCTCTTCGACTTTGCGGCTTGCGTTGACCGCGCGGATGTACGCGATCGCGCTCGCCTCCAACACATCGGTCGAGACGCCCAGTCCCGTGTACGTGCGCCCGTCGATCTCGCACACCACCCGGGCTTCGCCGAGCGCGTCCTTGCCGCTCGTGACGGCGCCCACGGAGTACTCGAGCAGCTTGCCGCTGCTCCCGATGGCCGCGTCGATGGCCTTCATCAAGGCGTCGACCGGGCCGTCGCCTGACGCCTCCTGCTCGACCCGCGCGCCGTCAGGGCCCGCGATCACGACGGTCGCGGTGGGCGTGCCCTCGCTGCCCGCGGTCAGGTTGAAGCCCGACAAGATGTGGCCGCCGACCGCTTCAACCCGCATCTCGTCGCCCATCAGCGCCTCGAGGTCCAGCGCCGACAGCTCGCCCTTCTTGTCCGCAACCTCCTTGAAGCGGGCGAATACCGCCGCCATCGCCTCGCGGTCGAGCGAGTACCCCAACTCTTCCAACGCATGCTGCAACGCATGACGGCCGGAGTGTTTGCCGAGCACCAGTTCGCTGCGGGCCAGGCCGACGCTCTTGGCGTCCATGATCTCGTAGGTCAGCGGGTTGGCCAGCATGCCGTGCTGGTGGATGCCGGCCTCGTGGGCGAACGCGTTGCGGCCGACCACGGCCTTGTTGGGCTGGATCACGTAGCCGGTCATGCGGCTGATCAAGCGGCTGGAGCGCGTGATCTCCTCGGTGTTGATGTCGCACCACAACCCACCGACGTCGTCGGCGCGGGTGCGCAGGATCATCGCGAGCTCTTCGACCGACGCATTGCCGGCACGTTCGCCGATGCCATTGACGCAGCCCTCGACCTGCCGCGCGCCGACGTGCATGCCTGCCAGGGAGTTGGCCACCGCCAGGCCCAGGTCGTTGTGGCAGTGGACCGACAGGGTCACGTCCGCCAGGCTGGGGCAGCGCTCGTAGAGCTCCAACAGATATCTCTGGAACTCGTTGGGCATCGTGTACCCGACGGTGTCAGGGATGTTGATCGTCGTGGCGCCTTCGTTGATGGCCGACGCGACGACCTCGGCGACGTACGCCACGTCGCTGCGCGTCGCGTCCTCGCACGAGAACTCCACGTCCTCGCAGAGCGAGCGGGCCAGGCGAACGGCGTCGGTCGCGGCGGCCAGCACCTGTGCGCGGTCCATGCGCAGCTTCCACTTGAGGTGGATGTCGCTGGTCGCGATGAACGTGTGGATGCGCGGATTGGCGGCGTCCTTGACGGCATCCCAGCACGTGGTGATGTCCTTGTCCTGCGAGCGCGCGAGCCCCGCGATGACCGGGCCCTCGACCTCGCGGGCGATGGCTTGCACGCCCTCGAAGTCGCCGGGTGACGAGATCGGGAAGCCCGCCTCGATCACATCGACGCCGAGGCGCGCGAGCTGATGCGCGATCTCGACCTTCTCGCGCTGGTTCAGATGGATGCCCGGGGCCTGCTCGCCATCGCGCAGGCTGGTGTCGAAGAACCGGACGCGCTTGTCCGGGTCACGTTCCTGATGTTTTTCGGTCTCGTTGCTCACAGCGGTTTCCTCCTCAGTCGGCTTCTCGAGGCTTCACGTGTGCCTACGGCACATGGGTGTCCAGTCGCTTCCCCTAACGGGGAAGGAGGACAAGGCCGAGAAGCAGGCCGAGGCCGCGCAGCGGAGCGTCAGTGTTCCGGGCGGCCGTCATCGAGCGGGAGAATAGCATGGTGGGGATGGGCGTCCAGCCGATCACGCAACGGCGTGATCGGTCGCAGGGTCGCGAGGGCGAAGCAGGAGGATCGGGAACCGCCGGTCCGTCCGCTCAACGTAGGCGGCGTAGGACGGGTAGACCGCGACAAGACGTTGCCAAAGTCCCGGGCGGGCGTCGTCGGGCGCGTCCTCGGCGACGACCTGGATCACGCGCGCGCCGATCCGGACGGTGGCAGACGGGTTGGCCCTGAGGTTGAGGACCCACGCGGGGTGCGTGTCGTGTCCACCCTGCGAGCCCACCACCACGAACGCGTCACCGTCCTCGATGTAGAGGAGCGGCGCCGTGCGCGCGGCGCCACTACGCCGACCCGTCGTCGTCAAGAGCAACACCTCGACCTTCCCAAACCGCGACAGGAGCCGTCCGCCACTGGCCCGGTAGATCGTGGCCTGGACCCTGCCCATCGCGCGAATCAGCGGTTTTGGAGGACGCATGGATTCCGAGCCTACTCCCGCCGCTCACGACGGGTCCACGACCCCCCGGGGCGTAGCGGATACGGTACCGTCAAGCGCCTCTGGAGCTGCGGGAGTAGGCATCGGCTGAGGGCTCCAGGCATAATCTCTACTGTTCAAGTGTAGAAAGCGACAAACGGGGGGTCAGATGGCACTGCAGCTTGGCGAGACAGCCCCAGACTTTGCGGCTGAGACGACCGAAGGTCCCATCCATTTCCATGACTGGCTTGGCGAGTCGTGGGGCGTGTTGTTCTCACACCCCAAGGACTTCACCCCGGTCTGCACCACCGAGTTGGGCTACATGGCCAAGATCAAGCCGGAGTTCGACCGACGTGGCGTCCGCATCATCGGGCTGTCGGTGGACCCGGTGGACAAGCACGCGAACTGGGCCGCGGACATCGAAGCCACGCAGGGCCATGCGCCGAACTTCCCGATGATCGGCGACATCGACTTCAACGTGTCGAAGCTGTACGGGATGCTCCCGGCAAGTACGTCGGGTGATCCGGCGGAGCGCACCCCGGCCGACAACCAGACGGTGCGCAACGTGTTCGTCATCGGCCCCGACAAGAAGGTCAAGCTCGTCCTCATGTACCCGATGACCACAGGTCGCAACTTCGACGAGGTCCTGCGCGTGATCGATTCCCTGCAACTGACGGCGCAGCACAGGGTTTCGACGCCCGCCAACTGGCAACAGGGCGATGACGTGATCATCGCCGGCTCCGTCAGCGACGACGAGGCACGGCAGATCTATCCCGCCGGCTGGGATGCGCCGCGCCCCTACATCCGAATCGTGCCCCAGCCCGAGTAGGTCACCGTGGGTGCCCCGGTGCAGACCGGGGCACGTGGCCGCCGTCCACGCCGGATGCCACGAGCGCACCGGTCCCCCGCGCGAATCTGACACGATTCCCACGTGCGCATTTCCGCGAAGGCCGACTATGCCGTCCGTGCGTCAATCGAACTCGCGGGTGCTCACGAGGGCAGCCCGACGAAAGGCGACGTCATCGCCCGGGCGCAGAGCATCCCACTCAACTTCCTCGAGAACATCCTTGGCGACCTGCGCCACGCCGGAATCGTGGCGAGCCGCCGCGGCCACGATGGCGGATATTGGCTGGCGCGCCCGGCCGGCGAGATCACCGTTGCCGACGTGATCCGCGCGGTGGATGGCCCACTCGCATCGGTCCGAGGCGGTCGGCCCGAGAACACCGTCTATGCCGGAGCTGCCGAGCCGCTCCAACGCGTCTGGATCGCGCTTCGTTCGAGCCTGCGTCAAGTCGTCGAGCATGTCACGATCGCCGACATCGCCTCCGGCAAACTCCCGGCGCGGATCTCAAAGCTCGCCGAGAATCCGGAGTCCTGGACCACGCGCTGATCCTCGGCCCCGTAGTGGTCTTCCTCGTAAGTACGGGCACGTTTCCTGAGCGAAAACCGAGCCAGGCGAGGACGCAGTGTCCTGCCGCTATCGGTTGCCATAACGGTGGGACCGAGGACAACGCCTGGCGACGGTTTGCAGCCAGGAACCGTGTTCGTATTTGCGAGGAGGATCACTTAGATTCCCTCGGCCCTTTAGATTCCCTCGGCCAGGAAGAGCGCCGGCTCAGGCGAGCGAACGTAGACGATCTGCCCCGGTTGGAGTTCGAGCCTCTCGGCCTCGTTGCGGGCCAGTTGGACGGTGACCGGCGCGCCATCACCGAACTCGAGTTCGACGCGTACCTCGAAACCGAGATGGACCACTCGGACCACCTGCGCCTCGGCCGCTTCACCCTCTGGCTCGAGCAGGACGGCCACATCGTGTGGTCGGACCAGACCGCCGTCGACCTGCGCGACCGGACCGAGGAACCCCATGACGAAATCGCTGGCCGGTTGATCGTAGAGGTCGCGTGGCGCGCCGGTCTGCTCGATCCGCCCTGCGTTCAGCAGCACGATCGTGTCGGCGAGCTCCATCGCCTCCTCCTGATCGTGCGTCACCAGCACGGTCGTGACGTGCACCTCGTCGTGCAGGCGCCGCAACCACGCACGCAGCTCCGTGCGTACGTTCCGATCAAGGGCACCGAACGGCTCGTCGAGCAGCAGCACCTTGGGCTCGATGGCGAGCGCGCGCGCGAGCGCCATCCGCTGACGCTGCCCACCCGACAGCTGGGACGGATACCGTGCGTGGAACCCCGAGAGCCCCACGACGGTCAGCAGCCGGTCGACGGTCGCAGCGACCTCGGCCTTGGGGCGTTTGCGGATCGTCAACCCGAACGCGACGTTCTCGCGGACGGTCATGTGCTTGAACGCGGCGTAATGCTGGAACACGAAGCCCACGCCGCGTCCTTGCGGGGCGACTCCGGTCACATCCTGGCCGTCCAGCAGGACGGTGCCGGTGTCTGGAACCTCGAGCCCCGCGATGACCCGGAGCAACGTCGACTTCCCTGACCCCGACGGGCCGAGAAGCGCGGTCAGCGAGCCCGACTCGACCTCGAGCGACACGTTGTCGAGGGCGGCGAAGTCTCCGTAGCGCTTCGAGACCGATTCGACTGTGATCACTCTTCGTCCTTCCTCTTGTTGACGAGCGTCATGGCGAGCAGCGTCGCCAGCGCGAGCACCGCAAGCAACGCGGACGCTGCATAGGCGCCCGCCAGGTCGAAGTTCGTAAAGCGCTTCTCGACCAGGAGCGTCAACGTCTCGGTCTCGCCGGAGACCTTGCCTGAGACGACGCTGACGGCGCCGAACTCGCCGACGGAACGCGCCGTCGAGAGCACGATGCCGTACGCAAGTCCCCATCGAATGGATGGCAACGTGATACGCCAGAACGTCTGCCACCCGGACGCCCCGAGCGTCGACGCAGCCTGCTCCTGATCGTCCCCCACCTCACGTAGGACCGGAACGACCTCGCGCACGACGAACGGGAGGCACACGAAGATGGTGGCCAGCACGATGCCCGGCGTGGAGAAGATGATCTTGAGGCCGATCGCGTGCAGCTCGCCGCCGAGCCAGCCGGTACGGCCGTAGAGCAGCACGAGCGCCAGGCCGACGACGACCGGCGAGACCGCGAACGGCAGGTCGATGAACGCTTCCAGCAGCCGTCGTCCCCGGATCCTGCCGCGGACCAGCACAAGCGCCGTCAGCACGCCGAACGCCGCGTTGAGCGGAACGGCGATCACGGTGACGGTCACCGTCAGCCAAAACGCGTGGATCGCAGCCGGCGTGGTGATGCTGTCCCAGACCGAGCCGAGACCCGGCTGGAACGTCTTGTACAAGACGACCCCGACCGGTACGAGGAGGACCGCACCCAGGTACACGAGCACGACGGCACGCAACGTCAGGCGACCCCGCATCACTCGCCACGCGTTCCCGGATTCAGGCGCTCGACGAACCTGAGCGCGAACAGGATGACCAGCGAGAGCGTCAGCAGCACCACCGACACGGCGGCCGCCCCGCGCACGTTGTCGGACTCCAGCTGCTTGAAGGCGAACACCGACGAGACCTGTGTGTCGAACGGCACGTTGCCCGAGATGAGGACGATCGAACCGAACTCACCGACCGCGCGGGCAAACGCGAGCGCACACCCCGAGATGATCGCCGGCACGAGGTTGGGAAGGATGATCCGTCGAAACGTGGTGAGCGGTGAGGCCCCGAGCGACGCCGCGGCCTCTTCCATCTCCTTGTCGAGTTCGAGCAAGACGGGCTGTACCGATCGCACGCTGAACGGCAGCGTCACGAACATCAACGCGAGCAAGACCGCCCATTTGGTGTAGGCGATCGCGTTGCCATACAGCGCCAGCAACGTGATGCCCGCGACGATCGTGGGCAAGGCGAACGGCAGATCGATCAGCGCGTTGAGCACCCGTTTGCCCGGAAACCTGTCGCGAACGAGTACCCACGCGGTCAGCGTCCCGAACACTCCGTTGATGAGGGTCACCACGAGCGAGATCCACAGGGTGAACACCAGGGCCGCCGTCGCCTGCCGGCTGAACGCCGAATGCCAGAAGGCGACGAAGCCGTCGTCGAACGACCGGCTCACCACTGCCGCCAGTGGCAGGAGCACGATCACGCTCAACCAGAGCGTGGCGATCCCCATCTGCAGCGCGCCCGCGCCGCCGGTACGAATCCGGCGGCGTGGGCGCTCAACGCTGACCTGCTGCATGCTCATTGAGTGATCACTTGGCGGTTGACACCCCCGCGTCTTCTTCGATCTTGGCGATCGCGCCCTTCTCGGGATCGAACAGCTCGTCGTTGAGTTTCGTCCACCCACCGAGATCGTCGATCGTCTTGAGCTTCGCGGGGGTCGGGAGCTTGGCTGCGTTGGCCGCGAGCACCGTCTCGTTGACGGGACGGTAACCCCAGTCGGCGAACCGTTGCTGGGCGGCGTCGCCCAGCACGTAATCGATGAATGCCTGTGCCGCTGCAGGCGCCGACACGGTCTTGGCGATGTCGATGTCGATCTTGACGGTGTCATCCGGGACCACGTAGTCGACGGACTCACCCTTCTTCTGTGCGGTGGTGGCTTCGTACTCGTAGGAGACCAGCACGTCGCCCTTGCCACCGGTGAATGTCTGGAGTGCTTCCCGACCGGACTTCGGCTGGACCTTGACGTGGTCTTTGATCAAGGTCTGGACGAACGGCAGGCCCCCGTGCGCGTAGGCGCCGAGCAGGTTCCATTTGGCGGCGCCGGACGTGAAGGGGTTGGGCGTGACGACCTCGATCCCAGGCTTCAGGAGGTCGTCCCACGACGTGATGCCCTTGGGGTTGCCCTTGCGCACGATGAACGCGACGAGCGATGTGGTGACCAACCCGGCGTGCGGTGCCGCCTTCCAATCGTCGGCCACCAGGCCCGCCTTGACCAGACGCGTGAGGTCCGGCTCGGTTGAGAACGTGACGACGTCAGCGCCCAGCCCGGCCTCGACGGCGCGGCTTTGCTCACCCGAGGCCCCGTACGACGTCTTGATCGTCACGTTCGTTCCGGGGGCGGTCGCGTTGAAGTCGGGAATGACCTCGTCGTAGACGACCTGCGGTGTGGAGTAGGCGACCAACGAGATCGTTGCCCCCGACCCGCTGCTTGACGCAGCTGTGGATCGGTCGCCTCCCTTTGTGTCCGACGCCCCGCCGCAGCCGGTCGCGAGCAGCGCAATGGCGACCGGCAATGCAAGCAGAACCTTCTTCATCAGCGAAACCTACCTTTATGTGTGGTGTTTCAGGTGATTCGAAACGCAGTCTACCTGTGTTGTCAAGTGAGGCAATAGAGAAACTGTTTTTTGAGCCTCACAGGAGTCGTCACAGAGCCGAATCGGCGGCCCGCGGCGACAGACACGCTGTGGGCAATTGAGGGGACCCAGCTGAGAAGATCACGACATGTCGGATGGCGTGCTCATTCTGGTGGCCGGTGCGCTCCTCGCCACCGGCATTGCGGCGTCCCTGCTGGCCGGGCGTGTGCGTCTTCCCGCCCTCGTGCTGTTTCTCGGCGTGGGCATGGCCATCGGGTCGGACGGCGCAGGGTGGATCGACTTCGAGGACTACGAGCTCGCCCGCAGGATTGGTGTCATTGCGCTCGCATTGATCCTGTTCGAAGGCGGCCTCGCCGTGCGATGGGCGGAACTGCGCGTCGTCGCGCGCCCCGCGATCCTGCTGGCCTCGGTCGGCACGCTCATCACCGCTGCCATCACCGGCGTCGGCGCCTACTGGCTTTTCGACTTCTCGTTGCTGGAGGCGCTGCTCCTCGGCGCCATCCTGTCTGCAACCGACGGGGCGGCGATCTTCGCGCTCTTGCGCGGTTCCAGCCTCCGTCGACGTGTTGCGCGGACGCTCGAAGGCGAAGCGGGCCTCAACGATCCGATCGCGGTGCTCCTTGTCATCGGGTTCGTCACATGGATCGACGAGCCCGACTTTGGCGTCCTGGACATGATGTGGCTGTTCGTCCGGCAACTCACGATCGGCGCAGCCGCCGGGTTCGGCGTCGGGTTGCTCGGCGTGATCGCATTTCGCCGCCTTCGCCTTGGCGCTGCGGGGATGTATCCGGTGATGGCGATCACGACCGCCGCGCTGGCGTACGGGTCCGCGGACGCGGCACACGGCTCAGGCTTTCTGGCCGTCTACCTGGCCGGGGCGGTACTTGCCACCGCGTCGATCCCCGCCCTCCATACGATCGAGGCGTTCCATCAGGGCGCGGCATGGGTCGCGCAGATCGCCGTCTTCCTGACGCTCGGGTTGCTGGTGTTCCCGTCGCGACTCGGCGACGTCTGGATCGAGGGGGTCGTCATCGGGCTGCTCAGCGTCGCGCTGGCTCGCCCGGTCGCGGTCATGGTCACGACCGCGTTCGAGGCCTTCACGCCCTCAGAGCGGATCGTGCTCGGCTGGGCCGGCCTTCGCGGCGCCGTTCCCGTGGTGCTCGCAACGTTCCCGGTGATCGCCGCGATCCCCGACAGCGAGCGTTTCTTCGACATCGTGTTCTTCGCGGTCGTGCTCTCCACCGTGCTTCAGGGGGCGACCGTCGAACCACTCGCGCGGGTGCTGCGGGTGACGACCACGCGGCCGGCACTCCCGCGTCCGATCGGTGACACCGGCACGATTCAGCGCCTCGGCGCAGAGCTCATCGAGTGGACCGTCGAGCCGGACGATGCGATCGCGGGCACGTTGGTCCGCGACCTCGGACTGCCCCGCGAGGCGCTGATCACCCTGATCGTCCGGGGCGCCGAGGCCATTCCACCACGCGGATCAACGCGCATCGAATCCGGCGACGCCCTGCACATGATGGTGCGAGCCGAGGCCGCCGACCAGATCCCGGACCTGCTGGAACGGTGGCGGGACGCACCGGCGTGAACGGTTCGGGGTCCCTGAGCAACAGCGAGGCGCGCAGCTCGCGACTCCGGTGGCTACTCCAGGTCGAGCTGGACGAACCAGACGTGCTCGAAGCCGTCGATGGCCGCGATCTGGTCGGCGACCTCCTTGGGCACCGGTGAGTCGACCGTGACGGCCATGACCGCCAGTCCTTCTGCCCGACTGCGCGACACGGCCATGGAGGCGATGTTGACGCCTGCGCTGCCCAAGATCGAGCCGACGCGACCGATCATTCCGGGCACGTCCAAGTAGCGGAAGATCCCGACATGCGGTGCCAGCTCGATCTCGATGTCCTGGTCGAACGCCGACACCAGGCGCGTGCGTGACGTCGTGCCGATCGTGGTTCCCGACACGCTGACGTCACCTGTGCGCAGCGTGATGCGGTTGGTGTAGTCACGCTCCTGGCGCGTCGTGGCCTCGGTGAACCGGATGCCACGCTCCTCGGCCAGGTGCGGCGCGTTGACGAGGTTGGCAGGCTCGGCGGTGTGCCCGGCCAGAATTCCGGTCAACGCGGCAGCGGTCAGCAGGCGGGTTCCGTGGTCGGCCAACCCACCCTCGATCATGATCTCGAGCGGCGCGACCTGGCCGCTGGTCAACGCGCATTGCAACTGCCCCAACTGGCGGGCGAGCGGGATGAACGGGCGCATGGCCTCCATCCCCTCCGCACTGACCGACGGGATGTTGACGGCTGTCGTCACGACCCCGCCGGTCAGCGCCGCCACGACCTGCTCGGCCACGTCGACACCGGCTCGGTCCTGCGCCTCGACGGTGGAGGCGCCCAGGTGCGGCGTCACGACGATGCCCGGTACGCCGAACAGTGGGCTCTCGGTGGCGGGCTCCTCGGGAAACACGTCGACCGCCGCACCGGCCAGGTGGCCGCTCACAACCGCGTCGGCCAGCGCGGCCGCATCGACCAGGTCTCCGCGTGCGACGTTGATGACGCGCGCGCCAGGCTTCATCTTGGCGATCGCAGCGGCGTTGATCATGCCGCGGGTCTCGGGTGTGGCGGGCATGTGCAGCGTGATGAAGTCGCTCTGGGCGTAGAGGTTGTCCAGGTCCTCAGCGCGCTCGATGCCGAGTTCCTTGTAGCGGGCCTCGGCGATGAACGGGTCGTAGGCGATGACGTTCATCCGCAGGCCCTTGGCGCGTTCGGCGACCAGGCGGCCGATGCGCCCCAGACCCACGACACCGAGCGTCTTGCCGGTGACCTCGATCCCGCCGAACTTTGACCGCTCCCATGCGCCCTGGACCAGGCGGGCGTGCGCTTGGGCCACGTTGCGCGCCTGCGCCAGGATCAGCGCAATCGTGTGCTCGGCAGCCGACAGCGAGTTGGACTCGGGCGCGTTGCACACCACGATGCCGCGGCGGGTCGCTGCGGCCACGTCCACATTGTCGACGCCGGTGCCCGCGCGGCCTATCACCTTCAGGCGCGTGCCTCGCTCGATCAGGTCGGCCGTGACCTTGGTCGCACTGCGCACGACGATGCCGTCATAGTCGCCGATCTTCTCGGCCAGCTCCTCCTTGGACCACCCTGTCCCGTCGTCGACGGTCACGCTTTGGCGCAGGTAGTCGACACCGGCATCCGCGAGCTTCTCGCACACGAGCACGCGAAGATCGGCCCGGGCCAGCTGCCCGGGCTGTGCGCCGGTTCCCACGGCGGTTACTCCGCGCCCTTGTCGGAGATCTTCGGTGCCGGCAACCCGTCGGGGCGACTGCCACCGGCGTTCTTCGCTGGGATCTGCTCCGGGCCCCGCCCGCGGTACTCGTCGACGAACACTTCAATCGCGCCGGCCTGGGCGGGAGCGAACGGCTTGCAGACCATCCAGCGTTGCTGGCTCCCGACAACGACCGCATCCTTGGGGAACTTCGGATTCGAATCCGGAACGACGAGGAGGTACGCCGGGGATTTCGCCCACAACGTCCGCAGGGCGTTGACCCCGTCGACGGGCACCTCGATGCCGTAGTGGATGACCACGCCGCCATGCTCAAGGTTGTGCAGCTGGTGTTTGTACGGAACCGGCTTGTTGTACACGCCCCAGTCGGCCCAATACGCGTTGTGCGCACCCGACAGCGGCGGGATCGACAGCGTCGTCGCCGACTCACCGGTGATGTGGTTTTGCGGATCCTTCTCGCTCGCGAACGACGCCACCGAGCACTTGGCGGTGTCGGCCGCCGCCCTGACGGCCGCCGCGATCGGCGGTGGTGGGTCGTTGTAGGTGACGCTCGCGCCACGTGGAGCGCGGTTCGCCGAATCGATCGCCGGCTCGGGTTCGATCAGCCCCGCGCGATTGTCGGTGAAGTCCGGCTGCTCGGGCGTCGATCCACTCGTCGTCGACGCGCTCTTGCCGCCGCCTCCGCACGCGGCAACGCCGAGCGCGAACACGCCGACGAGGATCGCAACCCCGACGCGGCCGAGCGGTCTCAGAAGTCCTGGTTGATCCAACTCATCATCCCCCGCAGACGCTTGCCGACCTCTTCGATCTCGTGGTTGGCCTGACGCTTGCCGATCGCGTTGAAGCGCGGCTTGCCGACCTTGTTCTCGGAGAGCCATTCCGA
>JANMKR010000076.1:0-19063 GCA_031372145.1 Actinomycetota bacterium
CCGATGTACATCCCCTCGTGATGGATGTAGCCGCTGCGGTCGGCGAAGAACAGCGCATCACCTGGCGCGAGTTGATCGGGTGGGATCGGGGAGCCGACGGCAGCCTGAGCCTCGGCGACCCGAGGGAGGGTGACGCCCTGCTGTTTGTACACGTACTGGACGAGACCGGAGCAGTCGAACCCGGTCTTGGGGCTCGCGCCGCCCCATAGGTATGGCATGCCCAGATACGTCTGCGCAAGCTGGAGTGCTGCGGGGCCCCGACCCTGGCCACCACCGGGAACGGCGATCGCCGGTCCGTAGGCATCGGGCGCCGCGACGGTGCCCTGGATGCCGGGCGCGACGCCCGGGGCCACGGGGATGGCAATCTGCGAGGCGGCGCGGTCCGTGAACACCGTGCCGTTGGGGTCGCCGCCAAGGTCGGTGTAGTAGCGGCTGACGTTCTTGTACCAGTTGCTGTTGAGGTTCGTCGGGTCGTTGCTCGCGCCATTCGGTGCCCATCGGTGCTGAATCTGCGCGATCGTGACGAGGCCGGAGCCCTTGTACAGCTGTCCGCCCAGGTTGCGTGCGGCAGCGGCGATCGCGTCATCCCATGAGGGGTAGACGATGCCGGGTCCCATGCCGAACGGGTTGTGGATTCCCTGTGACGGCCCGTAGGTGCCAAAGCTTGTCTCGGCGCCTGAGATTGCGACGAGCAACCGCGGATCCAGACCGACCGACGTCGCCTGGTAGACGAACGCAGCGCCGTGGCCGGCCAGGGGGCTGCCCTTGCCGACGAGATAGTTGTCCAAGTTGCCGGCGAGGTTCGCGTCGATCGTAGGCACAGTTGATGAGACCGGAGCGAACGACAGTCCCGGAAGGGATGCAAACGGGCTTGCGGCCTGTGCCTGAGCCGCCTTCTCGGCGGCCTCTTTGCGCAGCTTGTCGACGGCAGGTCGAAGCTCGTCGACGCGGCGAGCCGCTTCGGTCTTCTGTGCTTCGAGTGCAGCCTCGCGCGTGGTCAGCCCGGCGATCTCGTCCTCGGACGCCAGGTCCATTTGGGAGCGCACATCCGCGAGATCCGCGTTGATGGCCTCAAGTTCGGCTTCGGCCTTGGCGAGGGCGACGACCTGGGGGGCGTTGTCGTCGATTGCGACGATCGGGGCGTCGAGGCCGGCGATCACGGCGGTCGGCGGGACCGGTGGCGCTGATGTGTCGGACGTGGAGTTGGCGACGAACTCGTCCAGGATCTGTCCCGGAGTGGGTGGCGTGGTCACCTGCTCGGCCGCCGGGGCGACCGTCCACGAGCCGCCGGCCGGTGCGACCTGCCACGTGTTGTCATTGGCGGCCTTCGGTGCCGGCGCCGCGCTGACACTCCATTCACCTGCGGCCGATGCCTGCCCCGCGCCCAACGCGGCAACGAGCAATGCCGCACCCATGGCGCGTCTGAGCGGGAGGTGGCGTCCGGCCACGTGTGTGAGGCGTCCAGCCATTCTGTGGATAGGGATCGGCCGCTGGGGCCGAACCTTTAGGTTTTCGCGTCGATCCGCGGCGACGAAGCAGGACGATCGGGCCGGTGGCGGTCGAGGTGGCGCTCAACGTCGACGGTATCAACGGTGCCGACGGGGTGGTGCTTCAATCCCTGCAGCTCCCTCAAACGCCGATCTTCGATCCCGGCTTGTCCGTGACGCTTGCCGCGAGGGGGTAGTTCGGCCTCCACGTTCTGTGCGGACGGTGGTCCGCGACGAGAACGTACCACCGCGCCAACTGTTCGCCTCTATACCCTAATGGGGTATACTCGGAGAAGAAAGTGAGAGCACCATGAACGTGACGCGAAGTCCGATGGCAAATGAGGTGCGCCTCGATCTCGAAGGCATCACGTGCGCGTCCTGCGCCGCTCGGATCGAGAAGGGGCTCAACAAGCTCGACGGTGTCGAGGCGTCGGTCAACTTCGTGACCGAGCAGGCGACCGTCCAATGCGATCCGTCAGTGACGACCGATCAGCTGATCCGTGCAGTCCAGTCTGCGGGCTATGGCGCCCACCCGTCTGCGCCCGCGTATCAGGTGCACGACCATCAGTCTGCCGGAGAGCACCACCACGAGGACGAGCCCGTGGGCGTGCTC
Organism: Actinomycetota bacterium; assembly: GCA_031372145.1. Lineage (GTDB taxonomy): Bacteria > Actinomycetota > Thermoleophilia > Miltoncostaeales > Miltoncostaeaceae > CALMEC01. The sequence goes on from JANMKR010000076.1 coordinate 2,101, forward strand.
CGCCGCCGGCTGGTCGTGGCGATCGTCCTGAGCGTGCCGATCGCGCTGCTGGCGATGGTGCCCCCGCTGCAGTTCGCAGGCTGGGAGTGGTTCGCGCTTGTCCTTTCGACGCCGGTTGTCGCGTACTCCGGGGCCGGCTTCCACCGCGTCGCGTGGAAGAGTGCCCGCCACTCCGCGGCGACGATGGACACGCTGATCTCGATGGGCACGCTCGCGGCCTGGCTCTGGTCGACGGTCGTGCTCATCGGCGATATCGCCACTGACACGTACTTCGAGGTGGCTGCGATCATCACGACGTTGATCCTGCTCGGCCGTTACCTGGAGGCTCACGCCAAGAGCCGCTCCTCCCAGGCGATCCGCAAACTGCTGGAGCTCGGTGCGAAGGACGCGCGCGTCCTTCGCGAGGGCGACGAGGTACTCGTCGCTGCCGACGAGCTTCGCGCCGGTGACCTGATCGTCGTCCGGCCAGGCGAGAAGATCGCCACCGACGGCGTCGTCGAGGAGGGGGCCTCCGCCATCGATCAGTCGTTGCTGACCGGTGAGTCGCTCCCGGTCGAGGTCGCTGCCGGCTCGGAGGTCGCCGGGGCGACCATCAATACCTATGGTCGCCTGATCGTCCGGGCCACCAAGGTGGGCGCGGACACGGCGCTCGCGCAGATCGCCCGTCTGGTCGAGACGGCCCAGACGGGGAAGGCACCCGTACAACGCCTCGCCGATCGGGTGTCGGCCATCTTCGTGCCCATCGTCATCGTGATCGCGCTGACCACCCTGGTCGGGTGGCTGGCTTCAGGCAACGGCGCCGCCTCGGCCTTCACCGCCGCCGTCGCCGTGCTGATCATCGCGTGTCCGTGCGCGCTGGGCCTCGCGACTCCCACCGCCCTGATGGTCGGCACCGGTCGCGGCGCCCAGCTGGGGATCCTGATCAAGGGGCCGCAGATTCTCGAGCAGACGCGACGGGTCGGAACGATCGTCCTCGACAAGACGGGCACGATCACGGAAGGCAAGATGGATCTCGCCGATGTCGTCGTCGCGGACGGCGCGACGCGAGCCGACGTGCTTCGGCTCGGTGGTGCCGTCGAGTCGGCGTCCGAGCATCCGATCGCCCAGGCGATCGCCAGGGCCGCCCGCCAGGAGCTCGGCGAGCTGCCCGAGGTCACCGACTTCCGCAACCTGCCCGGCGTCGGTGTGCGCGGCCTCGTCGATGGGCATGAGGTCGAGGTCGGCCGTCGAGACGGTGCCATCACCGTCGCCTGGGACGGACGCGCCTACGCGACCCTGACCGTCCGTGACACCGTCAAGCCGACGAGCGCCGAGGCGATCGGTCAGCTCAAGGCGCTTGGTCTCAAACCTGTGCTCCTGACCGGCGACAACGAGTTGACCGCCCGACGCGTCGCCGACGAGGTCGGGATCGAGCGCGTGCTCGCCGAGGTGTACCCCGAGGACAAGGTTGCCGAGATCAGGCGCCTTCAGGGTGTCGGTGAGGTGGTCGCCATGATCGGGGACGGCGTCAACGACGCTCCGGCGCTCGCTCAGGCGGACCTGGGGCTTGCGATCGGCACCGGAACGGATGTGGCCATCGAGGCGTCCGATCTGACGCTCGTCTCCGGCGATCTGCGGGCGGCCGTGGACGCAATCCGGCTGGCACGTCGCACTCTGGGGACGATCAAAGCCAACCTCTTCTGGGCGTTCGCCTACAACGTCGCGGCGATCCCGCTCGCCGTCGTCGGTCTGTTGAATCCGATCATCGCATCGGCTGCGATGGCCGCATCCAGTCTCTTCGTCGTGACGAACAGCTTGCGTCTCCGGCGATTCCGCAGTGTCCGCCAGGAAGGAACGGCATGAGCGAGGCGATCCCGGTCCACGGCTACACCAAGAACACGACGGCGCTCGTCAAGCGACTCCATCGGATCGAGGGGCAGGTTCGCGGTGTCGAGCGGATGGTCGAGGAAGGTCGCTACTGCATCGATATTCTCACGCAGATCGCAGCTGCGACAACCGCTCTCGAGAGCCTCGCGTTTCGGATCCTCGACGATCACGTCAAGCATTGCGTTGCGAACGCGTTTGCGTCGGGCGACGAGGCCGCCGCCGCCGCCAAGACTCAGGAACTTCTCGATGCCGTACACCGGTTTTCCCGTGTCCGGTAGCAACTCGACCCGGCTCGGACTGGGTCGCGACACACGCCCGGGGCGTTCAGAGGGCGCTGACTCAACGTCGTCCCCGCGTCGCCCGCCCGGGCGGAGGAGGCGACCGGGACAGACCGTGCCGTCGTCTGTGGGTCATTCTGATCCGTTTTCATTCTGATCCGTTTTGCACTTCGCTTCGAAGGGTACGTATATGGGGGCCGGCAGAGGGTCGGCACGGCATCGTCGGAGGTGCATCATGTTCGGGCTCGATGAATGGATCGCAGGTCTCGGAGCGGGACACTCGGTGATCCTGTCGTCCGTGGTTGCGGTCCTGCTCGGGCTTCGACACGCAACCGACCCGGACCATCTCTCGGCCGTCTCGACTCTCGTCGCCGCCGAGTCCGACCGGCGAGTGCACAAGGCCATGCGCATGGGTCTCGCCTGGGGAGCCGGACACGCGACGACACTCTTTATCTTCGGCGTGCCGATCATCCTCTTCGCGAGCTACTTGCCCCCGGAGGTCGAGCGTTTGGCCGAGGCGGCGATCGGGCTGTTGATCATCGGTTTGGCGGCAAGGTTGCTCGTCCGGTGGCGGCGGGGACAATTGCACGTCCACGAACATGAGCACGAAGGCCAAGGTCATCGCCATCTGCACGGGCACGTCCGCGCAGGCGGCGACGATCACGTCAGTCAGCCCGTCCGATCCTCGCTCGCCGCATACGGCATCGGGTTGGTCCATGGGCTCGGCGGGAGCGCAGGCGTGGGCCTTCTCCTCCTCGCGTCGATCTCGAACCGCGCGATCGCGATCGTTGCGCTTCTCCTTTTCGCCGTCTTCACCGCAATTTCCATGACCCTCTGCTCCGGGGCCTTCGGAATGGCGTTGAACGCACGGGCGGTGCGACGAAGTTTCAATCGTCTGGCACCCACCCTTGGGGTCGCCAGCATGGCGTTCGGCGTGTGGTACGTCGCCACGGCGCTCACGCCCCACCTTTTCTGAGACGATCCGGGCGCTCTTGTGAACCGCGTGCCGTCCTGCGGGCATTGCGAGACGTCGGTGCCGGTCGGCACCGACAACGTCCACTTGGCCGTTCCCGCTCGTTACGGGCGGACGGCTCCGACGTAGCCGCTGCGTCCTGCGAGCGAGGCAACCCTGACGACGTCACCGGTGTGTGGTGCGTGCACCATCTGGCCGCCGCCGATGTAGATCCCCATGTGTCCCAAGTTGTGGAAGAACACGAGATCGCCGGGTTGCAGCGGACCGGTCACCTTGGGAAACGCTGCCCAGATCGCTCCGGTGTAGTGCGGGACGGACTTGCCGACCTTGGCGTAGACGTAGCTCACCAGGCCGCTGCAGTCGAATCCGGACGGCGTCGCGCCACCCCAGACGTAGGGCACACCCAGATACTGCAGGGCGATGCTGGCCGCCTGGGCGTTGGCCGCGCTGCCGGGGCCGCTGACGACGCCCGCGCCCCCGCCGATCGCTGCGGAGGCGGTCGCGTCACCCAAACTCTGCGTTGCGTGCGCCCGCTCGAGGGCCTGCCTGCGGGCGGCTGCGGCCGCAGCTCGCTCACGGGCACGTTGCGCCTCGAGCATCTTGCCCAGGCGCCCCTTCGCTCCGGCCAGGACCGCTTGGCGCTGACCCAGCAACGCCGTCACGACCGCGCGCTGGCGTTGGCGGCCCGCAACCTCGTCTTGTGCACGGTTCTGGTCGGCCAAAAGCTCGCGTCGGGCGACGACCGCGCGCTGGCGCAGGGCCTGGACACCGCGGACGATCGAGGCGTCCTGGCTGCTTGCGCGCTCCAGCGCCTCGGCGCCACCCAAGAACGACGACACGCTTCCGCTCGACAGGATCAGCTGGATGCGCGACGGTGGCGGCTGCATGTATGCGGCCCGCAATCGCGCGCCCAGGATGTCGCGCGCCGTTGCGAGTTCCCGCTTGGCCTTGCGCAGGATCTCGCCGTTGGCCCTGATGCGCGATTGGATCTGGTCCAGCCGGTAGACGGCTCCGTTGTAGGCCTCGGCCGCGGCCTCGACCTGGGCGTCGATCCCCGCCACCTCGGCCTGGATACGTGCCACCTGGGTACGCAGTTCACCGATCGAAGGCGCCGATGATGCTGCCGACGGCGCCATCGCAATGGTGATGGCGATCAGCACGAGCGCACAGCCGGCGCGCAGATGTGTGAGGCGAAGTCGGTGCAGAGCTGCCTTTCGACGGATGCCGGAGGTCGGCCTCCCGGCCAAGCGGGGCAAGGTACCAGGATTACAATATTTGTCCAATTAGCGGGGTTTTGAAATTCCCGTTGCATCTGGCGAGGTGACGATCCGGCAAACCGGTGCCCCTTGCGATTGAACATGCCGCCGGGCATCGAGACAATGGGCGGGTGCACGTGCGCCTCGCCGTTCCCCCAGCCCTGCTCATCGTCGCCGCAACGATGATTGCGGGATCGTGCGCGCTCGGTGCGCAATCGACCACGGCGACGGCGACGGCTCAGCGTGCCACGCTGCCTCCCGTCGTCGCGATCCCCCAGGTCGCCTCCACACGCGGCGCACGACCGGGACCGGCGCAGTACGTGTTTCCCGTGTTCGGCTCCGGCGCGACGTTCTCGAGCGACTACGGCGCACCGCGTGCGGGCACCGGCTGGCATCACGGCAACGACATCTTCGCGCCGATCGGTGTGCCGGTCCTGGCGGTCGCAGACGGGGTGCTCTCCAAGGTCGGCGTCAACACCCTCGGCGGCAACCGGTTGTGGTTGACCGACGACCTCGGCAACGCCTACTACTACGCCCATCTGTCGGCGTACGCGGCCGGTGCGGCGGACGGCGTCCGGGTGCGCGGTGGCGAGATCATCGGCTTTGTCGGCAACACCGGGCAGGCGATCACGACGCCGCCACACCTGCATTTTGAGATTCACCCGGGGGACGGCGCCAGCGTCGATCCGTACCCGTACCTGCTGGCATGGAAGCGTGGCACCAGCGTGTCGCTCGGCTTCAGCGCCGCGGTGGTCTCACGCGGGCAGGCGCCGGCCGTGGGCGCAGTGCTCGTCGGTGAGGAGTCACGGATCGCGAGCCCGACGGACACCGGGGATGGCGTTGCGCAGGCGGTTCCGTAGGCCCACTCGGTCCGATCAGTCCGCGGTGCCGTCCATCGGGTCGTGAAAGAACGCGAACGCGACGGTGCCCGGGCCGGCGTGGGTTCCGACCGTCGGACCGATCTCGGTCACCATCTCGATGATCGCGTTCGGGCGGGCCTCACGGACGAGCGCCTCGAGCGCGGGCATCGTTTGCGCAGCGCGGGCGTGACCCAGGGCGACGCGAAGGGGCTGGGTCGGGTCGGATCGCGCTTCCAGGTAGTCGCGCATCGCCGGAAGGACGCGGTCGGCTCCGCGGACGCGGCGCACCGGCACCACCTCGCCATCGGAGAGTTCGAGAAGCGGACGCAGCCCGAGCAGGTTGCCGACGAGGGCCTTGGCGCGGCCGATACGGCCACCTCGGCGCAGGAACTCGAGTGTCTCGAGTGTGAACACGGTTCCCTGAGTGCGGCGAAACCGGTCGACGAGCTCCTGGATGTCTCCGAGGGTCGTGCCCTGGGCCAGGCGCGCTTGGGCGCGCCCGACCAGCAGTCCGAGTTGAAACGAGACCGACTCCGTCTCGATCACGATGATCCGGTCCGGGTCGACCTCGAGGGCGGCGCGACGCGCGACATCCACGGTTGCGGACATCTTGCGGTTCATGTGGAGCGCGACGATGGTTTCATATCGCGCAAGCGCCCGGGTGTAGATCTCGACCAGCTCACCCACTGACGGGGAGGCGGTCGTCGGGGTCTGCCCACCGGCGCTCAGTCGCGCGTAGAACTCCTCGGAGTCAAGGTCGACGCCGGGCCGGAACGTCTCGGTCCCGAAGTTGACCGGGATCGGCACGACAAAGGTGTTGTCGGTCAGCATCTCCGGGGGCAGGTCGGCCGCCGAGTCGGTCACGAGTGCGGTTGTCGCGGCCGACAGCGCGAGCGTGGGGTCCATCGTGCCGGTTGCAGCCGCGCGCTCGGACCGTGTGCGCCGTGCGATGCGCGCGGCGCGTTCCTGCTCCTGCTGGTGCATGTCGTCGACGTTGACGCCGCTGACGATGCCCGTTGCCTCGCCGATTGCGATCGCGCGTTGCGGGTCATCGGTGTGAACGTGCACTTTGGCCTGGCGGCGGTCGCCGATGACCAGCAGGCTGTCACCCAGCACGGCGAGGGCCGCCTCGACCTCGGCCAGCTCCTGCGCCGCGTCCTCGAGGACGTACGACGTGCAGAAACGAAATGCCGAAGGCTCGTGGTCGGCGGTCAGCAGGGTCGGTGCGCTGACCTGGATCGAGGGACCGATCGCGCGGCCGGTGAGCCCCGCTGCGAGGCCTTCGACGATCAGCAATACCCCGTAGGCGCCCGAGTCCACGACCCCGGCCTCGCGCAACTGCGGCAACATCTCCTGGGTGGCGGCCAGACTCGTGCGCCCTGCGTCGAGGGCATCGGTCAAGACCTGTTCGACGGTGCCGCTGTCAGCCGCCTCGCCGCCTGCGGCCATGTCGCGGATCACCGTCAACATCGTTCCCTCCACGGGGTTTGGCACCGTCGCATACGCGCGGTCGCTGGCGCCACGGAGCGCCTGCGCGATCGTCGGACCGTCCACGACGGGGGCGTCCGCGATGACGTCGGCCGCCCCGCGCACCATCTGCGACAAGATGAACCCGCTGTTGCCTCGCGCTCCGAGCACCGCCGCGCGCGCCAGCGCCTCACACCGGTCAGCGGTCGAGGTCCCGGTCAGCCCGGCCGCCGCCGCCTCGACGGCCTGGACCGTCAGCAGCATGTTCGTACCGGTGTCGCCGTCGGCGACCGGGAAGACGTTGAGATCGTTGATCTCGCGCGCATGCGACTCGAGGGCTGCGCGCGCCGTGCGCACAATGCTCGAGAGCGTGCCGCTGCCCACGTCATGCCCTCCGGGGTCACTCATTGGATCGACAGCATGTCAGGGCGCGACGATGAGGGAAACCGCTCCCTACATCAGCCGGAAGGTCCCTGATGCGACGACGACGGCCGCTCCCGCGACGTCCACGCGCGTGATGGCATCACGTGACCCGTGTGCCGTCGCAAACAGCGTGCTGGGCCGCCCGATCTCCTCACCCTGCGAGATCTCGATCTGGTCACCAAATGCGATTCGGCCGTGGCGGGCCAGGTGGCAGGCGAGCGGTCCCGCGGCGGATCCGGTGGCGGCATCTTCTGGCACTCCGTCGGCCGGGGCGAACATGCGCGTCGTCCAGTGGCGTCCTGCGCCGGCGAAGCAGTTGATGCCGACGATCGGCATTTCGCGGGCGCGCGCGAGTTCGATGAGGGCGCCGTAGTCAGGTGTGAGGGCTGCCACGGCCGCCTCGTCCGGCAGCGCCACGTAGACATGTGGCAACCCGTTGTCGTAGATCTCAACGGGCAGGTCTGAGCCCGTGACCCGCAAGGCCGCGAAGAGCGGCCGGGGGTCGGCGAGCGTGCCGACGGTCGGAATGGGCTGACGCATGCGTCCGAATGCTCCCGACGGGGTCCGGTCGACGATCTCGAGCGGGACGAGGCCCTGCGGCGTCCGCAGCTCCACGCGGTCGAGGTCGCCCGCGATCGCCAGTGCGATCGCAGTTCCGAGGACGGGGTGTCCCGCGAACGGGACCTCGTTGGCGGGGGTGAAGATCCGGATCCGAGCGGTTTCCCGACCCTGAGGTGGGAAGACGAAGACCGTTTCGCTGAATCCCATTTCCAGGGCGAGGGGCTGAAACCGTTCCTCCGGGATCGTGGCCCCCTCCGTGAAGACCGCCAGTTGGTTGCCGGCGAGGGGCGTACGCGTGAACACATCGACGATGAGGTACGGGTACCCGGTCATCGCCGCAGCGTACCGACCACCTGCGATCCCTATTGTCTGCGAGCCCATGGACCGACCCAAACGCGACGACGAGCTTGAGGTATCAGTCAACGACCTGGCCTTCGGCGGCCAGGGCGTTGCGCGCGCGGACGGGTTCGTTGTGTTCTGCTCGGACACCGCGCCGGGCGACCGGGCGCGGGTCCGGGTGCGTAAGGCGCGGCGCCGATTCGCCGAGGCGGACCTGGTCGAGGTGTTGGCGCCGGGCCCCGACCGCATCGACCCGCCCTGCCGGTACGTGCCGCGCTGCGGCGGCTGCCGGCTGCAACACATCGCGTACGACGCGACGCTTCAGGCCAAGCGCGATCAGATCGCCGATCATCTCGCGCGGATCGCGCACCTGCCCGACGTGCCCGTCCTTGAACCCGACGCGGCGGTCGAGCATTTCGCCTACCGCAACAAGATGGAGTACTCCGCGGCGCCGGGACCTGACGGTGAGCTGACGCTCGGCTTCCACATGCGCGGCCGCTGGGACCAGGTGGTCGACATCTCCGAGTGCATGCTCGCGACCCCACTCGGCAACGCGCTGCGTGAAACCGTCCGCGCGTGGGCCGCGGACGAGGGGATGGTGCCGTATGACCAGCGCCTTGCGGCGCAGAATCCGGACGACGTGCAGCGGGGGACACTGCGGCACGTCGTCGTCCGTGTCGGGATCAACACGGGACAGGGGCTCGTCACGATCGTGACGGCGCCGGGAGCCGAGAAGGCCGTGGACGCGTTGGCGCCGCGCTTGACCGCAGCCCATCCTGAGCTCGTCGGTCTCGTGCATTCGGTCAACGACGGGGTCGCCGAGGTGACCGGGGGTCTGCCGTCACGGGTCGCGTGGGGCAAGGATTGGCTCGAGGAGCGGGTCCACGGTGTCAAGCTCCGGTTGTCGTCGGGTGCGTTCTTCCAGACGAACACCAAGATGGCCGAGCGCTTGTACGAACGTGCAGCAGAGGCGGCGGGCCTGACGGGCAACGAGGTGCTGTACGACTTGTACGCAGGCGCCGGCAGCGTCGGACTGGTGCTGGCGCCCAAGGCCTCTGAGGTCGTGGCGATCGAGATCATCAAGGAGGCCGTTCGCGACGCCAAGGCCAACGCCAAGGCCAACGGCTTTGCGCGCTACCAGGCGCTCTGCGGGGACGTGCGCGTCGTGCTGCGCGAGCAGCGGGGCACGCTGCCGCCTCCCGATGTTGCGATCGTCGATCCACCCAGAGCGGGGCTGTCCGGTGGGGCGGTGCGCAGGATCATCGAGCTGGCGCCGCCGGTCTTGGTCTACGTGTCGTGCCACCCCGCGACGTTCGCCGACAACGCCCGGCGGTTCGTCGACGGCGGGTACCACCTCGAATGGGTGCGTCCCGTGGACATGTTTCCTCAGACCCCCCACATCGAGGCGGTCGCGCGGTTTGTTCGCCAGACCACGCCCGTGGTCGAGGCCAGACCGGACTGACACCGTGGCGCCGGAGTGGCGAAGCGGGGCTCTGCTCCGACACCCCGGCTGCACGAGTCACGAGCCAATTGGCGCTCGTCGCCAACGCCGACTGGCGGGAATCAGTTGGCGGCGGCCCGTGTACGTCAGCTAGCGGCCGCAAACGGGCCAGTGACGGGCCATGCCGCGCTTGAACGCCCAGGCCGCTGCGGATGTTGCGGCGTACGGGTCGGTGCGGGAGAAACGTCGGTACGGCGTGGTGTTCCACAGCGGGGTGCCGAACTGGAAGAGGCCCACGTAGCGCCCGTTCGTCGCCTTCGGGTCAAGGGTCGACTCGCACGTCGCGACGCGCCGGAGCTTGGTCGCAGGGACGCCGTAGGTGGCGGCCGCCAGTGCCAGGGCGTGGTTGACGTCGGTGACCGATCGCGATGTGCGTCGGAGTCCCATCAGAGCGCGGTGATGACGTCGCCGTTCCGTGATGAGCTGAGCGCGCAATGCCGAGATCTGTGCTTCGGCGCGGACCAACTGCGTGCGCTCGCCGGCGTGGGCATCCGGGGTGAGCGTGACGAACATCGCGGTGGCTGCGAGCGTCAGGGCGACACACGTTGTTGCAAGAGCGAGTGTTCTGCGGTTCAGAGGAGTCTCCCTCGTCGGAGTGAATCCCCACCCGCGCGGGGCGACAGCCGTCTGTGGAGCGGCGCGGCGAGGGTGAGGGTTGGGCGTCCCACCGATGACGGTGGACGGCAAGCGGGGCATGGTGCCAGCCCCGTGCCGCATCACGAAGATGGGCGGGTGGAGGCGGACCTCAAAACCCGTGGACGATCCGGGTCGGATGTCAGGTCCCGCGCCGCGGGTCAGTACGGAGGTTGGGCCTCGTGCCAATCGCCGATGGCGCGGAACGCCGCCCAAAACGCCCGCTTCGCACCCTGCTCATCCAGGGAGTCGTCGATGTCCGGGGCATAGAGCGCCTCGATCGTCGGCGTCCAGCGTTGTACGACGCCGGTCTCGGCTCGCAAGGGCTCCGCCAGGGGATAGTCGAGTCGGTTGATCGCAGTGAGGGCATGTTCACCCATCGCGACCACGAGCTTGGGCATGACGATCGCGATCTCCTGAGCCAGCCAGGGCGGGCAGAGGCGCGCCGCATCGCGCTCGGCCAGATGACTGCACTTGACCGCGAGCGTCCCGTACATGGTGGCCGGGCTGATGCCGAGCCGCTCGACGCTCTTGAGGATCGCCGTGCCGGCGCGTCCGAAGAACGCGACGCCTTCCTGGCGCTCGGCCAGGCTTGCCGACCACTTGACCATCATGATCTCGGCCTGCGGCGACCCCGACGCCAGCACCGGCAACTCGTCCTTGGGGACGCAGTGCGTGCACGCAAGGATCTCGCGATTGAGCGACTCGATCTCGGCGATCGAGCGACGCAAGTACGCGTCCTGCAGGTCGGTGGGTGATCCGCCGCCTGCTGCGCCTGAACTGCGGCGCGGTCGTTGTGCGCGGGTGTCGTTGCCTGGTGTGTCGGAGGTCATCAGCGACGCATCTATTGGCTCTGTGGTGGCGGATCTCCTGCGTGAAACGCGTTTCAGTTCGCGGGGTCGGCTGGACGGCGTCTCTCACGTTGCATGCGAGGACGCAATCCGCGGCGTCGTTGGAGGGGTTCTGCGTCGACCAGCGCGTCCAGGAATTCACGCGCCGACGTGAACGGACGCATCCGCAGATGCGCGACCCCGATGTCCTCGATCGTGGTGGCGCCGCTGCCTGCCGCGGCGAGCATCCCGAACCGTTGGGCCAGTCGTGCGGCCTCCTCGCCCAGACCCGCGCGCGCCGTGGATGCGGGGCCGCTCAGCGTCTCGAAGCAGTCGATCAAGCCGCGATGGCGGCGCAGCAGGTCCCGGCTGGGGGGCTCTGACCACCCCGGATGCGGTGCCATCACGAGCCCGCCCTGGGCGTGGATCAGCTCCGCGGTCGCCTCGAGGCCCAACCCATGCGCGATGGCGGTATGCAGGAACAGCCCGACCAGGCCACCGTCCGAGGTCGCGATGTGCTGTCCGGCGATGACGGTCAATCGTCCCCCGGCCAGGGCGGCGGCTTCGAGACCTGGTTCGGGGCCGGTGTCTGCGATCACTGCAACGGCACCCACGTCGCGGGCAAGGCAGGCGTCAACGATGGTGCGCGGGGGAAGCTCCGGTCCCGGATGCACCCGCAGATCCACGACGATCCGGTCACGCGGCACCGACACGATTGGGCTGACGTTGCCTGCGCCGGCGTACCCGTCCTCGAGTTCGGTCGCAACCGTGTCCCAGGTCCGTGCCGAGGCGCGCCGGCTGGCGTGTGCCCCGAGTTCGGCACGGCGCTGCGGCTCGTCGACGAGGTCCGTGATCGTCGCGGCCCAGACGTCGCGCGAGAACGGAGCCAATGCCAGGCCGTCGCGTCCGTGGGTGATGAGCGCGTCCCCTTCCCCGGTACGGGGAATGATCGGCGTCAGCCCGCAGGCCATGGCTTCGGCGGCGGCGGATCCCAGCAGGTCGTCTGGTGCGCTGACGAGGGCGATCCGGCCGGCGGCATAGGCCTGGGCACGGGCAGGGGCGCCGGTGTCCGGAATGACGGTGACGCGCTCACGAAGCGCCTTGGGGACCGCCGCCCGTGTCCGCCACGGTGCCTCCTGCGGGCCCAGGATGGTGATCGTTCCCAGCGCGTCCAGATCCAGCGTGCGCACGACGTGGAGCGCAAACCGCAATCCGGCGCGGTCCGTTCCTCGCGCGACGATCACGAGGCCGGGCGGCCCCACGGGCTCGACATCGACAGGATGAAACGTCTGGGGGTCGATGCCGCCGGGGATGACCTCGCAGTCGCGTGCGAAGAGCTCGGCCACGGCACGGCGGGAGGTGTCGCTGGCAGCCACCCACAGGTCCAAGCGCGCCACCGCACGCTCGAGCAACGGTTGCACGAACGCCACTCCGGCGAGTTGCTCCGGCCGGTAGAACGTCGCCGCAGTGACGCCGCGGGCATGGCGCAACGCCGCCAGCGCCGGGCTGGGCGCCAGGGGTTCGTGGATGTGGACGACGTCGAACAGCACGCGTGACAAGACGTCCCCGAGTGCTGCGGACAGATCGAGCGGCCCGCCGATGCGTCGCCTGGGTCCCGTCGGGAGCGACCGTCCGAGGGGCACGACCACCACCTCGCCGGGGACGCCGATCACGGCGGACGTGTCGCCGTTGCGAAGCGAACGCAGGCGCCGCCGGCTGTCTGCCAGAAGCTCAGGCCCTGTGGCCGGCGTCAGGATGCTGACGCGGTGCCCACGACGGGCAAGGGCACGGGCCTCCTGCTCGATGCGCCACGTCAGATCGTCGTGCGCCGGCCAGGCGTGCGGCGAGACGAGCGCGATCGAACGTGAGTCAGCCATGGGCGACCTCGACGCTAGCAGCCGGGGTCGCCCATGGCCGTCACGGCACTATTCGGCCGGTGCGGCGGCGGGCACCGCGTTGGGCTCGGCGCCCGTGAGCGCGCGGTTGGATTCCCCGCTGATGAACGCGTCGGTCAGTTCGCGGCAGACGTCGTCGGGGTGCTGCACCGGCGGGCTCTTCATGAAGTAGGACGACGGGCCTTCGAGCGTGCCCGAGATGCCCCGGTCGAGGGCGAGCTTGGCGCACCGGACGGCGTCGATGACGATGCCGGCCGAGTTGGGCGAGTCCCACACTTCGAGCTTGAGCTCCATGCTGAGCGGGACGTCACCGAAGGCTTGACCCTCCAGGCGGATGTGCGCCCATTTGCGGTCGGTCAACCACGGCACGTAGTCGCTCGGGCCGATGTGGATGTCTTTCGCGTCGATCTCCTGGCCCAGCACCGAGGTGACGGCGTTGGTCTTGGAGATCTTCTTGGATGCCAGCCGTTCACGCTCGAGCATGTTGAGGAAGTCGGTGTTGCCACCGAAGTTGAGCTGGCTGGTGTGCAGCATCTTGACGCCGCGCTCGCGCATCAGGCGTGCGAGCGTGCGGTGCACGATTGTCGCGCCGACCTGGCTCTTGATGTCGTCACCGATAACCGGCACACCGGCCTCGACGAACCTGCGCTGCCAGTAGGGCTCGCGCCCGATGAACACCGGCACGCAGTTGACGAACGCGCACCCGGCTTGCAGGATCTGCTCGACGTACCACTTGGTTGCCTGCTCTGAGCCGACGGGCAGGTAGCTGATCACGACGTGGGTGTTGGTGTCCTTGAGCAGCTGCACGATGTCGGCCGTCGAGCCTGGGGCCTTGGTGATGACCTCGCTCAGGTACTTGCCCAGGCCATCATGGGTCATGCCGCGCTGCACGACCACGCCGGTCTTGGGCACCTCGGCGAACCGGTACGTGTTGTTGGGCTCGGTGTAGATCGCCTCGCCCAGGTCGCGACCGACCTTGCGGGCGTCGATGTCGATGGCGGCCGTGAAGTTGATGTCGCTCACGTGGTAGCCACCCAGGGTGGTGTGCATCAACCCGGGGACGAACTCGTCGTCCTTGGCGTCGCGGTAGTAGTGAACTCCCTGGACGAGGGATGATGCGCAGTTTCCGACGCCGATGATGGCGACGTTGACGGGACCCTTCACGGGTGACCTCCAGCAATTTGGTGTACGACGTGGAGATTAGTGTACATCATGCCGCGGGGGAAGGACCACCCCGACGCAGGACACTACTTGCGGGCGTCTGCCCGCAGTGCGCTCGATACGTGCACGACGCGTTGGATGACGGTCAGGACCGTCAGGAGCGCCAGAACGTAGATCGCGATCTCCAAGAAGTGGTGGATCCACCCGAAGAACAAGCCCGTGCCGATCAAGAAGAGGCGCTCGGTCCGGCTCATCAGACCTCCGCGGTTCGAGTCGACGCCCAGCCCCTCGGCCCGTGCCCGGGTGTACGACACCAGGAACGAGGCCGTGAGCGCGACGAAGCAGGCGGCGAGCGCCCATTCGCTGCCGTCGCGCGCGAACACGATTCCGATCGCGCCCAAGACGAGCCCTTCGGCGAGCCGGTCGAGGGTGGAGTCCAGGAACGCCCCGAACGTCGTTGCCTTGCCTGAGAGTCGCGCCACCGAGCCGTCCAGCATGTCGCTCAACGATCCGACGAGAAACACGAGCCAGGCCAGGATCCATTGCTCGGCCAGGATCAGGGCACACGAGGCGGCGACGAGCACGAATCCTGCGACGGTGATGACGTTGGGCCCGACTCCCCGGCGCACCAGCCAGCGGATGACGGGATCGACGATGCCCCGCGCTCCGTCGCTCACGCGCTGCCGGACGGACGGCGGTGGAGATTCGAGGTTCTCGGTGTGTGTGGAGATGGGCGGCTCGCGTTCGGTCATGGTGAGTCGGCGGCGGGAGCCGCGGACCTGGACGTAGGATAGCGAGCGATGCGGATCCTCTCGTACCTCGGGCCCGACGGCCCCTGCGCCGGGGTCGTCGACGGCGATGTCGTCGCGCGAATCTCGGCAACCGTGCGCGATGTCGTGGGGGGCGCGGCGGTCGAGCGTACGGGTGACCCCGTGGTGCTCGCCGGACTCTCGATTCTGGCTCCGTTGCGCCCGGGCAAGTTGATCGGCATCGGGTTGAACTACCGCGATCATGCGGTCGAGACGGGCAAGCCGGTCCCGCAGATGCCGTTGCTGTTCTCGAAAATGCCGACGTCGGTGACCGGTCCGTCGGGCCCGGTCGTGCTGCCCGGGTACACCGCCAAACCGGACTTCGAGGGCGAGCTGGCGGTCGTGATCGGCCGCCTCGCGCGCGACGTGCCGGCGGACGATGCCTTGGCCTACGTGTTCGGGTATGCGGTCATGAACGACGTCAGTGCCAGGGACGTGCAACTGAGTGAGCCGCAGTGGGTTCGGGCCAAGGGCGCCGACACGTTTGCGCCATGGGGGCCATGGATCACGACCGCCGACGAGGTGCCGGACCCGCAGGCGCTGTCGATCCGTACGTGGCTGTCCGGTGAACTTGTGCAAGACGGGACGACCGCGAACATGGTGTTCGGTGTGGCCGACCTCATTGCGTTCATCTCGTCGTCGTTCACGCTCGAGCCGGGTGATGTCATCACGACCGGCACACCGGCAGGTGTCGGGGTCGCGCGCACACCGCCCAGATTCCTGCGCGACGGAGATGTCGTGCGCGTTGAGATCGCCGGGCTTGGTGCCATTGAACACCCGGTCATCGGAGCATGAGCGACTTCCCGCGCTTCGCGGAGCTGATCTTCCGTACGGCGGTGGTGTTGCCGCGCGGTGCGCTCGGTGTCGAGGCCCGCGCATTTGCCGACGCCATCGTTGCGGGGGCCTCGGTGGACGAACTCGATCGACTGCGCGATGCCACCGCGGGTGCCCATTGGGACGAGCTTCGACTTGCGATCGGAGCGTCGCTCGAGCGGGCCGTTGGCGATGCGCCTGACGACCTTACCCTCGAGGCCCTGGATCTGACGTTCGACGAGCAGCCGCACAACGCGTTCGCGCGGGCCTTGGCCGACGAGGCGGGCCGGTCCCTGGCCGCCGTCGTCGAGCGCAACAACGAGCGGTTGGGTGTACTCGAGCGACGTCTGACCGGCGGGGCATCGCCGGATGCGGACCTGGCGCTTGTCATCGGATCCATCGTGGTCGACCTGCTCGATCTCGACCCGCCGGACTACGAGGACGAGATCACGGCGTATCTGGCAGCGGGCGAGAGCGATGGCGCCAGGCGTGAGCTCGCACGCTCGACCGGTGACGAGGAGTCGCGTGCCTGGGCGCGCGAGGAACTGCGACGGGTTGACGATCCGGCGGCGCCGGTCACGTCGCGCGCGGTGCAGGTGCTCGCGGCCGGGGAGCCCCCCGAGGATCCCGCCGAGGACGCCGTGTGGGTCGCGGCGATGCTCGCCCTCGTCGAACAGGCGGTCGAGTTCGCAGTCGTCGCCGAGAACGGAACGGAGTCGGGATGAACGAGCGGTGGGCGACATTCGATTGCTACGGAACGCTGATCGACTGGGAGGGTGGCATCCGCGCGGCGATGGCGTCGGTGTGGCCCGATGTCGACGCCGGTGCGCTCCTGCGGCGCCACCATGCCGTCGAACACCTTGTCCAGGAGGGCGGGGCCCTGGCGTACCGGGAGGTGCTGGCGCGGTGTCTGGAGGCCGTGGCCGCGATCGAGGGTCTCGCGCTTGCCCCTGATGGCCGGTTCGCGCTCGCCGACTCGCTGCCGTCGTGGCCGCCGTTTCGCGAGGTCCCGGCGTCCCTGACACAATTGCGCGAACGAGGCTGGCGGATCGCGATCCTCTCGAATACCGACCCCGATTTGCTCGACGCGTCGGTCGCCAACATCGGTGTCGATGTCGACCTGCGCATCACCGCCGCGGATGCAGGTTCGTACAAACCGGCCCACGGACACTGGCAGCGCTTCTTCGCCGAGACCGGCGCCGACCGTGCCCGCCACGTCCACGTCGCCGCGAGCCTGTTCCACGACATCGCCCCGGCCGCCGAACTCGGCTTCCCATCGGTCTGGATCAACCGCCTCG
>JANMKR010000085.1:0-4333 GCA_031372145.1 Actinomycetota bacterium
CAGTTCCTGGATCAGGAAGGCGTGTGCGTGCGGGCGGGACACCACTGCACCAAGCCGCTCATGCGGGCGCTCGGCGTCACCGCGACGGCCCGGGCCAGCACCCACGTCTACAGCAGCAGAGACGACATCGATGCACTGGTACGCGGCTTGCATGGCGCGCGGAGGTACTTCGCCTGATCCCAGCCGTGCCTACGCCAGCGGTTCGGGGACAACCCGTGCCCGGAGGGGCACGCCGCGCGGAAGCCGGATACCGACGACGACGCGTGTCCCGGTGATTCGCAGCCTGCGCACCCGCGCATAGCGTCCGCTCTTCCTCAGTATCCCGACCTCGATCAACAGCCGCTCAGACCGTCGCGAAAGCCGCAACTCCAGCAGCGACAATCTCGGCGCCGCGCGACGCCGCAGCACGCGTATCGAGAGCCGCGGCGGAGGCCGTCTGGACTGCAGCTTGGAGATCAGCGGGATGGCGAGCCGCCAGGTCGTTGGTTGCGAGATCATGTGGCCGAGGACCGGAGCGATGCGGTCCTTGTACGGCGCCAGGCTGACGGCCAGATCCACCGGCGGGCCGATCGCCTGCCGAACTGCAGCGCCATCAACGACGAGTCCGAGCTGAATCAAACCCTCTGCTGCCGGAATGAGCGGCAGGGTGCCGGATCCGTTCGCAAGCAGCGAAGCCGAGGTGTCGATGCCCGGACCGGTCACGGTGAGCCGCGCCTGTGCAGCCGCCCAGAACGTCGACGGGTCAGCTCCGAGCCGTGTGGCGAGCCCGAGCGGATCGGCACCCAAGGCGACGGTCAACGTGGTCGACTTCCCGGGCCGCACGAGCCGCGACGACAGCGACGCGACCGGGATGGGTGCGCCGATGCGCTCGAGTTCCAGCACGCCGGCAAGTTGACCCGCCCGAGGCTCGGCCAGGATCGGGGGTGGTGTGCATGACACGACGGATGGACCGATCGGCGCGGGCGCCGTTCCGAACGTCGCACGGAACTCCCGGACGAATCCCAGGTGGTCCTCGATCCGGTAGGCACCGGGACCGTTTGCCAGCAGGTCACAGGCCGCCCCCACCCGCATGTTCGCCCAAACAGCGGCCTGGCCCGCTCCACGCACGATGATGTGGATCCGCCTGGAATCCATGCCGCGGTCGACCAGGCCGTCGCGAAGTGCGCGGGGCCACGCCAACCAATGCTCCTGAGACCACTGGACCCGACCCTGATATGCCTCCAACCAGACTCCAGCGGTCAGCGACATCGCGTGCCAGAAGGGCAGCTGGCTCCCGGGGTCCGCAATTGCGCCCACCCGGCTGACGTAGAACTGCACCCGATCGGCGTAGCTGCCGCCGCCCGCGAACGGCGTGGCCGCAACTTCGACCATGGCAGCCTCGAGGTTGAGCCCGTCCGGTCCTCCGCTGTCGAAATCCGGCCCGAGGTCGATGAACACCATCCGGGCACCCGACAGGTTGACCCTTTCCCGCATGAGTGCAGCGATTGCGGGACCGCTCAAATCGCGGATCGTGGCAACCGCCGCAGACCCGGCGCCGCCCGTCAGCCCTCCCACAAGGCGGTCGGCCGGGAGCGGTCCCGCAACCTGTTGAAAGAGGCCGTCCTCAACCCGCAGACCGGCACTCCCATCCGTCTGGACACCCGTCAGGGCCGACACCGAAGCTGGGACGTCGTAGACGATCGTCATCCGCGCATCCGAGTGCTCCGCCAGAACTCCCGCACCGATCACGAGCGCGGTGGTCATCGCAACCACTCTCCACGTCGTTGTCGGCCGAACCACGGCACCGAGCCTACCAACCGCCACGTCGACGCCGTTTGGCCTGATGACCGTGCATGCCCAGCCACTTGGCCACACACCCACGGCCACTTGGCCAACGCACCCGCGGCCACTTGGCCAACACACCCGCAGCCACTTGGCCAACACACCCGCGGCCGGTTCGCCACGAGAACGAATGCGGGGCGAAGGGCCTACAATCAATAGTGCGTGATTCGACCGGATGCGTTCCTGCAACCGGCACCGACGGCGGGGAGCGATGGGCGGACTCGACGACCTCTACCAGGAGGTCATCCTCAACCACTACAAGAACCGCCGCAATCGCGGGACCCTTGACGCGCCCTCCATCGCGGTCGACCACAACAATCCGCTATGCGGCGACCAGGTGCACCTGGAGGTCTTGATCGACGGCGATCAGCTGGCCGATTTGGCATATACGGGCGACGGCTGCTCCATCTCACAGGCATCGGCGTCGATGATGAGCGAGGTCGTCAAGGGCACCTCCACGGCCGACGCACTAACCCTCGTCGAGCACTTCCGCCAGGTCATGCACGGCAGCGAGGAGCCGGACGAAACCCGTCTGGGCGACGCGGTCGCGTTGGGCGGGGTGGCCAAGTTTCCGGCGCGGATCAAGTGCGCTCTGCTTTCATGGATGGCGTTGAAGGACGCGATCAACACCTTTGAGGAGGGCGACCGTGACAACTGAAGACGAGATCCGTGAGGCGATGAAGCAAGTGGAGGACCCGGAACTCGGCGTCAACATCGTCGACTTGGGCCTGCTGTACGGCATCTCCCTGGACGAACACGGCAAGGTCATCCTTGACATGACGCTGACCTCGATGGGCTGCCCGCTGACCGAGCAGATCCTCGGCGACTCACAGGCGGCGGTCTTCCCGCTGGACGGCGTATCGAGCGTCGACATCAACTGGGTCTGGGACCCGCCGTGGTCACCCGAGTCCATGACCGACGAAGGCAAACTCATGATGAAGGTGATGGGGTTCATGTGATGAGTGACGCGACGACAGCAACGACCGTTGACACTCCTCCGCCGATGACGCTGGACGAGAAGAAGGCGGCTGCCCGCGCCCGTGCCCGCACGGCCAAGGAGCAGCAGGCCGCCGGCATCGCGTCGGTCGCAATCACGCCGGCCGCGGGCGACTACATCCGCAAGGTCGCCGCCGAACAGGGCAAGGACGACGGGGTGCGCGTCAAAATCCTGGCGGGCGGCTGCTCCGGATTGGAGTACCACATCGACCTGCTGGCCAAGGGCGAAGCCCCAGCCGAGGGCGAGCGCGAACTGCTCTCCGGCGGCGTGCGCCTGATCATGGACCTCAAGAGTTCCATCCACGTGACGGGTTCGATCATCGACTACGAGTCGACCATCTTGAAGCGCGGGTTCAAGATCAAGAACCCCAATGCCACCAGCACCTGCAGCTGCGGCGACAGTTTCGGCGTGTGATCCTCTGACGGCGATGGCCGGCGACCCGCTGCCGACCATCGCGGACGTCTGGGCCGCCGCTCAGAGGATCGCCCCGTTCGTGCGTCGCACCCCGGTCGCGAACTCGGCCGAGATCGATGCGCTCTGCGGAGCTCAGGTGTTCCTCAAATGTGAACACCTGCAGCACACCGGGTCGTTCAAATATCGCGGCGCGACCAACGCCGTGCAGTCACTCACCGATGCCGAGGCCGCGCACGGCGTCGCGACCCACTCGTCCGGCAACCACGGCCAGGCGTTGGCAATGGCGGCCCAGCTGCGCGGCATCCCGTGCCATGTGGTGATGCCGCACAACAGCGTGCAGATCAAGCTCGACGCGGTGCGCGCCCAAGGCGCCATCGTCTCCCTGTGTGAACCGACCATGACCGCTCGCGAGGCAGGCCTGGCGCGGGTTCTGACCGGCACGGGCGCGACGGCAGTGCATCCGTTCGCCGATCCGCGTGTCATCGCCGGACAGGGGACGGCCGTGCGCGAACTCCTCGCAGACCACCCGAACATCGATCTCGTCTTGACCCCCGTCGGCGGCGGCGGGCTGATCTGCGGCAGCGCCATCGCCGCCCACGCCCACAACGCCGACATCCACATCGTCGGGGCCGAACCCGAAGGCGCGCGTGACGCCTACGACTCCTTGCAACGGGGTGAGCGTGTCACCCAGCACACACCGGAGACGATCTGCGATGGCCTGCGCGGGACGGTCGGAGCGATCAACTTCGCGTTGATGCGCGAGCACGATGTCGACGTGTTGCTGGTAAGCGACGCCGAGGTCATCGACGCGATGCGCCGTGTTCGTGACGCGCTCAACCTGGTGATCGAACCGTCCAGCGCGACAGTGATCGCCGCCCTCGCCAGGTACCCCGAGCGGTTCCGCGACCGTACCGTGGGCGTCGTGCTCTCGGGTGGCAACGTCGCACTCGGATAAATGCCGCGCGTGACCCGGACGTCCTGGTGCAACCATTGTGCTCGCCACGTGGACGATCGTGTTCGCCGCGGATATGGTGACGCCACGGCGCCGGACATTCGAGGAGGAACGATGAAGCGACCACGAGGAGCCACGTTCCTACTGAC
>JANMKR010000092.1:0-29885 GCA_031372145.1 Actinomycetota bacterium
CCACGGGCGACATCGAGCGAAGCAGCGCCGACATCTTCAGGGTCCGAGCGCTCGTGCATGACATCGTCACGGCCGACGAGGGCGCGCTCGCGGACGCGCTGCGGCCGTTCTACATCACCTATCTGCTCGAACACGACGGCTGGCGGTCGTGATCCTGTCGTGGTTGACACGGCCGATGGCCGGGGTGGGACCGAACTGCATCACTCCGCTTCGAGGTAGTCGGCGAAGAACACGGAGCGCTCGGCTTGGGGCCGCAGTCGCGACCGCGTGACGATCCGTTCGAGGGTCACTGCGAGTTCCGCGAGCTCCTCTTCGGAGATCCACAGGTCGACATCGACGGGTGCGATGGTTGCCATCGGGGCGTTCCTCTCTGACTGCAGGGGCGATACCTGACAGAGCACGGGACCGCGCCGGTGATACAGCGCCGGATCAGCGAGCGAGATCGCGTCGCGAGAACGCGACGAAGGCCAGCCCCAGCGTGACGGCGATGAACCCGGCCAGGACGGCGCAGTTGCCCCAGGGCACATCGCCGTTCTGGATCGTGGGCCCAGGGGTGAAGTACCAGAAGAGCGTGAAGCGGGTCAGGAATCGCAGTGGTGCCCACAGCGCGAACAGGAAGTTGCCCACGTACATGACCAGGGTGATGCCGATGGCGATGCCGAGGGCTCTGCCACGTTCGCTGAGGAGCGCGGACACCAGCAGTGCGAGAGCGCCAACCGCCAGAAACAGCAGCCACGCCTGCATCGCCGCCACGAGCATCCGATCCGGCTCAAGTGGAAGACCGGGCGGGTCGAAGATGCGATCCGCCACGACCGCGCCCATGGCGTAGGCCAGTGCGAGCAGCGCGGCGCCGGGGACGAGTACGGCGACGTGCGAGCCCAGGTAGCTGCTGCGGCTGAGCGAACGCGACAGCGCAAGGTCCAGGCTTCCCGATTCAAGCTCGCCGGCGACAGCGCGCACGCCCAGCCCGATGATGAACAGGAACGCCGCTACCAGCAGTATCGGGTGGGTCTGGCCCAGCACGGTCCAGGCGGCCAGCGGATCGAGGCCTGCGAGTCGGAACGCGATCGAGATGTTGCCGTCCAGGCCTGCGGTGCGCGTCTGGTTGTCGGCGCTCGAGAACAGGGCCACGAGTGCGAATCCCCAGAGGGCGACGAGCAGGGTGATCAGCGGCAGGCGAAGACGCAGCTCCCACACCACGCGTCGAATGACCGGACCGTTCATCCCTCGTCGTCCGACCGGTAGTAGGACAGGAAGATCTCGTCGAGGCCCGGTTCTTCGATGCGCACATCGATGACCGGCAGGGTGGCGAGCGCCGCAAGCAGGGCGTCGGCATCGCCGAGGTAGTCGAAGCCGATCCGGTCGCCGAACTGTGCGACGTTGGTGGCCCCGGGCAGTCCGAACGCCCCGACCGTTCCGCGCAGCTGGAGCGTGACCCGCTTGGGACGCCGTCCGCGGAGGTCGTCCACGCGCCCTTCGTCGACGATGCGACCGTCGCGGATGATCGCGACGCGATCGCACAGCACCTCGACCTCGCCCAACACATGCGACGAGAAGAACACGGTGGCGCCCGCATCGCGTCGGTCACGCAGGAACGTGAAGAACCCGTCCTGCACCAATGGGTCGAGCCCTTCGGTCGGCTCGTCCAAGAGCAACAACAGGGGATCGTGTTGCACGGCCTGCACGATCGCGAGTTTCTGACGCATGCCGCGTGAGTACGTGCGAATCGGTCTGTCGAGGTCCGCGTCGGACAGGCGCAACGCATCGCATGCCACCGACCGAAGCGATGACGGGCATCCATCGAGCCGGGTGAAGTACTCGAGCGCCTGTGTGCCGCGCATGCGGCCGGGCAAACCGGGGTCCGTCGGGAGGAACCCGATCTTCGAGCGGATGCTTCGCCCGTCGTGCCATGGGTCGGTGCCGAGCACGCGGATCGTGCCGCCATTCGCGTGCAGCAAGCCCATCGCGACCCGCAGCGCCGTCGTCTTGCCGGCGCCGTTGGGGCCCAGAAAACCATAGAGCGATCCCTCGGGGACCACCAGGTCAACGCCGTCGAGCGCCCTGTGGGTGCCGTAGCGCTTGACGAGACCGGTGGCTTCGAGGACCGACATCCCTCCAAGCTAGTGACCGGTCACCCGCGAACGGTCGGGAACCGAACGTCAGTCCCGTCCGCGCACACGTTCGGAGACGTTCGTCACCGCTGCGTCGTCGTCAGCCCGTCGTCGTGCTGGTCAGCGAACCGGCCCGGTCGTCGGTCTTCCATGACAACGCGTAGGCCGGGTCGTCGAGTTCGCGGGCGAGTGCCGACATCCGCAACGGATGGAACGTGTCGCACATGACCGCGAGTTCCTCCGTGCGTCTGGCCCCGAGGGATCGCTCCACCAATCCCGGTTGGGGTCCGTGCGGCAAGCCCGACGGGTGCAGCGTGATGGATCCCAGGCCGACGCCCTTGCGTGATCCGAACTCGCCGGCGACGTAGTAGATCATCTCCTCGGACTGCAGGTTCGAGTGGTGATAGGGGAGCGGGATCGCGAGCGGGTCCCAATCCAGGTCCCGCGGGCAGAACGAGCAGATGACGAAGTTGGGCCCCTGGAACGTCTGGTGCACCGGTGGCGGCTGGTGGATGCGGCCGCTGATCGGCTCGAAGTCCGCGATGTTGAACGTGTACGGGTAGACGTAGCCGTCCCACCCGACCACGTCGAACGGGTGGTAGTCCAGGCCGAACCGCTGGTAGCCGCCGCGCACCCGGACGACCAGCTCGTGTTCGCCCGGCTCATCGTGCGTTGCGAGCGCGGCCGGTGGGTGGAAGTCGCGGTGCGAGAACGGCGCGCCTTCGTTGAGCTGGCCGTAGCGATTGCGAAACCGGTTGGGCGTTTCGATCTCGCCGGGGGTCGTGAAGCACAGCCAGGTCTGCGGACCGTCGTCGATCGTGATGCGATACGTCGTGCCGCGGGGGATGACCACGTAGTCGTGGCGGCGAAACGGCAAGGTCCCGAAGACCGACTCGAGCGTGCCCGAGCCCTCGTGGACGAACAGCACCTCGTCGCCCTCGCCGTTGCGGAAGAACACCTCGGACTGCTCGGTCGGTTTGCAGATCGCGATCTCGACGTCGCCGTTCCACATGAGCAGGCGCCGGCCGAAGATCGGATCGCCCTGCGGTGTGATCTCGGCGGTGTTCGTCAGGCGGTGGACGTGTGCGTCGGGTACCCATTCGTCGCGGGTGATGGGGGTGAAGTCCAGCACCTCGCTCACCCGGCACGGGGATTCCAGGTGGTAGAGGATCGACTCGTTGCCGCTGAACCCCTCGTAGCCCATCACCTCTTCGACCAGCAGATGCCCGTTGCGCCGCAACTGCGTGTGGCGTTTCGGCGGAAGCTCACCCAGGCTGTGGTAGCGCATCGCGTCCCTTCCGACTCACAGATTTCCGCGGAGGGCCTGTTCGCGTTCGATCGCCTCGAACAGGGCCTTGAAGTTGCCGGCGCCGAACCCGCGTGCGCCATGGCGTTCGATGATCTCGAAGAACACGGTGGGCCGGTCGCCCGTCGGTCGGGTGAAGATCTGCAGCAGGTATCCCTCATCGTCGCGGTCGGCCAGGATGCCGAGCGTCCGAAGCTCGTCGACCTGGTCGGTCACTGCCGCGACGCGCTCCGGCAGGTCGTCGTAGTAGGTGTCGGGCGTGCGCAGAAAGGTCACGCCGCGCCGCCGGAGCTTGCGGATGGTGCCGACGATGTCGGTGGTCTCGAGTGCGACGTGCTGCACGCCGGGGCCGTCGTGGTAGTCCAGGTACTCGTCGATCTGTGATTTGCGCAGGCCCTCGGCCGGCTCGTTGATGGGGAACTTGACGCGCCCGTCGCCACCTGAGACGACCTTGCTCATCAGGGCCGAGTACTCGGTGGAGATGTCGTCGTCGGTGAAGTGCAACATCTCGGTGAAGCCCATGACCCGTTCGTAGAACCCCACCCACTCGTCCATTGCGCCCAGCTCGACGTTGCCGACCATGTGGTCGATCGCGACGAACATCCCCGCGTCGGTGCCGCCTTCGGTGCGGCGGAAACCCGGCAGGTGCGGCCCCGCGTAGTCCTCGCGCTCCACGAAGGTGTGGATGGTCTCGCCGTAGGCAGCGATGCTCGCCAGGCGCACCACCCCGTGTTCGTCGCGCGCCTCGCTGGGCTCGTGCACGCCCTTCGCGCCCTTTCTCACTGCGTTCAGGTACGCCTTCTCCGCATCCGGAACCGTCAGCGCGATCACCTTGGCGGCATCCCCGTGTCGGGCAACGTGACGGGCGACCTCGCCATCGGGGCGCAGCCCGCCGGTCAGAACGATCCGCACACCGCCCTGCTGCATCACGTGCGAGACCCGGTCGCGCGAGCCCGTCTCGAGCCCGGCGTAGGCGACCTCACGGAATCCGAACGCATGCGCGTAGTAATACGCGGCTTGCGTGGCGTTGCCGACGTACAGCTCCAGGTAATCGATCCCCAGGAGGGGCATGTCGTCGACCTGCCGATCCAGGGTGGCAAGCGGTGCGCGGCGTGTGGCCATGAGAACTCCTCCAGTAACCGGTTCGGTTGATATCATCATCGTCGGTATCGCCATGCGATCAATAGCGATGTGTTGCGTATTACGGCTGAGGAGCAACGAATGGATGCGATCGATCGGAAAATCGTTGCGTTGCTTCGAGAGGCCGCGCGACGCAGCTTCAAGGACATCGGCGCGCGCGTCGGGCTCTCGGCCCCCGCGGTCAAGCGACGTGTGGATCGCCTGGAGGCGATCGGTGTCATCCGCGGATATGTCGCGGTGATCGATGCCGGTGCGATGGGGTGGCCGACACGCGGGATCGTGTCGCTGATGTGCGATGGGCGCATGTCGGCAGCCGAGATCCGGGCGACGACCGCGCCGATCCCGGAGGTCGTCGCCGCGTACACGGTGGCCGGCCAGGCCAGCGCGATCCTGCACGTCCAGGCCGGCGACACCTCCCACATGGAAGATGCGCTTGAGCGCATCCGTCAGGCCCCGGGGGTGCGCGCGACCGAAACGCAGATCGTCCTTTCGACCCTCTTCGAGCGCCCGTTGGCCGAGCGGCGCTGATCGGCCTTGCCGAGGTTGGATGGGCGGGTGCGCGCGTCCGGGCATGATTGGCCGATGCGCGATTTCGAAGCGATCCTGTTCGACGTCGGCGGCGTCCTGATGCTCCCGGACCCGACGGTCCTGGGTCCGCTGCTCGCCTACTACGGTGGCGATCCGTCGATCGACGCGCAGGTCCGGGCGCACTACCACGCGATGGCGGTCAAGGGCGCAGCGCAGGCAGGCGAGACGTTCTGGGCCGAGTACCACGCGGCGTACGTGCGATTCATCGGCGTCAACGACGCAGACGTCGCCACGGCGGTCCGGGCGCTGGAACAGACCTTCAACTCGTTCCTGTGGCGATGGCCCATCGCCCAGAATGTGTCGGCGCTTCGCCAACTGGCCAACGCCGGGATGCCCATCGGGATCGTCAGCAACGCACAAGGCCAGGTGGAGGAGGCGTTAGTCCGGAGCCGTGTCTGCCAGGTGGGCGAGGGCCCGCACATCCCGGTGCGGTGTGTCATCGACAGCCACGTGGTGGGCGTCGCCAAACCGGATCCACGGATCTTCGATTTCGCCTTGCACCACTTCGAAGGCATGTCGCGCGAACGTGTGGCCTACGTGGGTGACACGGTCACGATGGACGTGCAGGGTGCCCGCGCCGCCGGGCTGCACCCGATTCTGATCGACCCGTTCGACGACAACGTGGGCGTCGACGTCGATCGGATCCGTTCATTGCACGACTTGATCTGTTGACGCCGCCGCCTCGCTCGTTTGAAAACGTCGTGCGTGGGAGACCTCGAGGGTGATTGACGTATTTGGATCGGGTTGCTTTACTTGATACACGGATGGTAAAGGAGTGTCGATGAGCGTGATATCAAAAAAGAACCAGGTGACGATCCCAGTCGCCGCGCTCGCCGACGCCGGCTTGCAACCAGGCGATGATGTTCGCGTGGTCGTCGTGGCACCCGGGCGACTCGAATTGGTGCGGTTTGATGAGCTCGTCGCAGAGTTCGCGGGAATGTTCGACGCCACGGTCTATCCACCGGGATACCTTGAAGCACTACGGCGAGAATGGCCGTAGTCGTCTTCGATGCAGATGTCCTGATCGCATTCATCAATCGGGACGATGCGCACAATACGCAGGCGGTGGAGCGTCTTCGGCAGTCACTCGCCTCCGGAGAACGGAGGGTGATATCGGCCGTCAACTACGCCGAGATTCTGGTCGGTCCATCGCGAACCGGAACCGTGGCTCGTGTCGACACCATGCTGCGGCGATTCTCGATCGAGGTGATTGCGGTCGATTCTGCACTGGCGAGAGCGGCCGCTGATCTGCGGGCACGTACCCCATTGAAGCTCCCTGACGCATTCGTCCTCGCAATCGCCAACCGCGAACGCGTCGCCGGTGCGTCCGTGCGGATCGAGTCGTTCGACGAGCAGGTGCTGAAGGTTGCAGTGTTAGAAGGATCTGAGCGGTAGCGGTGCTGTTCGGACTCAACTACTGAGCACTTGCGGTCAGCTGGAATGCAAGCAGTGTCAACCTTTGACAACGGCGACCAGCACGCCGTCGCCGATGCTGAGGGCCACGGACATGAGACGTGGGTCGGATGTGGCTCGGCGCGCGGTGTCTCGCATGGCGAGCACGGCTTCGTCGGTGCTGGTCGGGTCAGCGGCCCGCCCGCCCAGCAAGAGGTTGTCGGCGACGATCATGCCCCCTGGACGCACGAGCCGTAAGCACGCGTCGAGGTATGCGGGGTACGCGGGCTTGTCCGCGTCGATGTAGGCCACGTCGTACGCTCCGGCGTCGAGATGGGCGAGCGTGTCGAGCGCCGGGCCGCGATGAACCCGGACGCGGTCGGCCAGGCCGGCACGCGCGATGTTGTGCTCGGCGATGTCGGCCGTGGCGTCGTCGATCTCGAGTGTGTCGAGAGTGCCGTCAGATCCCAGGGCTTCGGCCATCCACACGGCCGAGACCCCGACGAAGGTACCGATCTCGAGCACACGCCTGCCACCCGTGGCGTGCACGAGCAGACTGAGGAGCCGGCCGACGTCGGGGTGGGTCATCATCTGGGCACGCGGATGGTCTGCATGCTCGGCGAGGATCGCGGCGACCGCGTCGGGCGGTGCATTGAGCTGATCGAGCCAGGTGTCGATCTGGTCGGTGATCTCAAGCCGGCGCTGTGCCATCGGTCCTCGGATCGTCGTGGTATGGGGCCCCCGAGTCTTGCACCCGCGAGATCACCGGGGTGGTGAGGTGTCCGAGCCCGTCTGCGGCGAGTGTCACCGTGTCGCCCGGCTCCACCCAGCGGTCGCCGTGCAGCGGACCGAGTTCGAGCAGGCATCCGCGATTGAGCGTGCCCGATCCCAGCACGTCGCCGGGGCGCAGGTGCGTGTCGCGGGCGGCGTGTGCGACCAGTTCGTCCCAGGTGAACTGCATCGCGTCGGTCCGCCCGCGGCCGACCTCGACCCCGTTGACGGACACGCTCGCCTCGATTGACAACACGCCGTCGTGGTAGGGGAGCTCGTCCGGGGTGACCAGCCATGGACCAAGGGTCGTGGCGAAGTCCTTGGCCTTGTGCGGACCCAGCAGGACCGTCATCTCCCTGCGCTGGACATCGCGAGCGCTCCAGTCGTTCATCAAAGTGAAGCCGGCGATCCGGCCGTCGCCACCGATGATCGCGGCGATCTCGAGCTCGAAGTCGAGCATCCGGGTCGTCGCAGGACGGCGCACCGGCGCGTCGGGACCGATGATCGATGCGGGGTTGGAGAAGTAGAAGACCGGCGAGTCGTACCAGTAGGGCGGGATCGGCTGCTCGCGGCGACGCCATCCGGCGGCCACATGTCCTTCGAATGCATAGAAGTCACGCACGCTCGGCGGCTCGGGCACCGGGGCCAGCAAGGTGACGTCGGCGAGCGCCCATGAATCGGACGTCGTCGCGTGGCCCTGGCCACAGAGCCACGCGAGCATCGACCGCGCCTCCAACGCGTGAACGTCGGTTTGCGTGACCACTCCGACGCGGACCGCGCCCGCGGGATCGCGAAACGTGGCGAGGCGCATCAGGTCGCCGCCCGGATCGCATCGAGCGCACCCGGGTCCTCGAGCGTCGAGAGATCCCCCGGGTCCTCGTTGAGGACGGCGGCCCGCACCGCGCGGCGCACGATCTTCGCCGACCGGGTGCGGGGGAGGGTGGTGACGAACCGCACCGCCCCGGGCCGGAATGCCTTGCCCAAGTCCGTTTCGATGGCAGCCACGAGCTCGGCACGCAACGCGTCGTCGGGCACGACCCCGCGGGCCGGCACCACGTAGCACCACGCCGTCTCACCCTTGGTCGCATCCGGGATGCCCACGGCACATGCTTCCATGACGCCGGGATGGCCCACGAGCGCCGACTCGTACTCGGCGGGTCCGACGCGTTTGCCGGCGACGTTGAGCGTGTCGTCGGAACGACCGTGCAAAAACCAGTTGCCGTCGGCGTCGACGCTTGCCCAGTCACCGTGCACCCACACACCCGGCCATCGTGACCAGTACGTGGCCAGATAGCGGTCGGGATCACCCCAGATGCCCCGGGTCATCCCGGGCCAGGGCGCCGTGCAGACCAGTTCGCCGACGCCACCGTCGCGGACGGGTCGGCCCTCGTCGTCCCATACGTCCATCGCCATCCCGAGCGACGGCCGACCGAGCGAACACGCCGTGATCGGCACGGTCACGTCGCAGGACAGGAAACACGCGCCCACCTCGGTGCCGCCGCTGATGTTGATGATCGGGAGGCGTCCGCCGCCGACCTGTTCGGCAAGCCAGAGATACGGCTCCAGGTTCCACGGCTCGCCGGTCGAGCCGAACGCGCGCAGCGACGACAGGTCTGCGTCTGCGTAGGCGGCATCTCCGTGGCTGCGCAGCGCGCGGACCAGCGTCGGGGAGACGCCAAGGAACGTCACCCGGTGGCGCTCGACGAAGCGCGCCACGCGATCAGGGCCGGGGGCGTCCGGAGCGCCGTCCAACACCACCAGCGTGGCGCCGTTGGCGTGGGCGCCGATCGTCGCCCAGGGACCCATGATCCATCCCATGTCGGTGACCCACGACAACCGGTCGCCGGGATGGATGTCGGCCTGGAAGTGCGCCTCCTGGGCCAGCTTGACCAGCAGCCCGCCGTGGACGTGGACCGCGCCCTTCGGTTGGCCGGTTGTGCCCGAGGTGTAGGCAATCATGACCGGGTGCTCCGAAGCGACCCACGCCGGCTCGATCGGTGTGGCGGCCGCGACCGCGTCCCACGTGACGTCGCGTGCGGGTGCCCAGTCGACGTTGGTGTCGAGATGTGGCTGGACAACGACGACGCGGACTGACGGGGCTGCAGCGACGGCCTGGTCGACGGTGTGTTTGATCGGCACGATCACCCCGCGGCGTCTGGTCGCGTCCGCGGTGATGACGGCCACCGCACCAGAGTCGACGAGTCGGGCGGCGATCGCTGTCGCCGAGAATCCCGAGAAGACGGGCACGACGACCGCGCCGGCCCAGGCGATCGCATGGAATGCGGTGATCGCGGCCGTCGACATCGGCATGACCAGCGCCACGCGGTCGCCCGAGGCCACGCCCGCGGCCCGCAGCCCGCCCGCGAGGCGGGCAACGTCGTCGGCAAGTTCGCGATAGGTGAGCGACGTCAGCGCACCGTCTTCGCGCTCGGCGATGACCGCCGGCCGGTCGGCGGCGTGTGACGTCGCGTGACGACCGATGCAACTCCACGCGAGGTTCAGGGTCCCGCCGACGAACCAGGTGCTCCACTGCGGTCCGGCGCTGGTGTCGACGACCCGCTCGTACGGGGTGCGAAAACCAAGGTCGAGCCACGTGGCGACGGCATCCCAGAACCAGGCGGGATCGTCCAGCGAGCGACGGAGCAATTCGGCATGGTCCGCCAGCCCGTGCGCGTGGGCGAAACGCGTGGTGTTGGCGGCCGCGACGACGTCACGCGATGGCGTCCAGACCGGCTCGCTCACCTGGGCGGCTCCGCGATCGGGCGATGGATCTCGTCCAGCATCAACATGGTCTGGGTCGTCCGGATCTCGGGCATGTCGTGCAGCTCCAGCAGCACCAGATCGCGCATCGCGGCCATGTCCGGTGCCCGCACGATCATCATGAAGTCGTGGCCACCGCTCGTCAGCGCGACGTGCTCGACACCGGGCAACGCGAGGAGACGCTTGCGCACGGCCCGCCAACTCGCCTGCTCGATGTCGCCCAAGATGACCGCGCCGATCGTCAGCCCGACCTTGGCCGGGTCGATGTCCGCGCGCACTGAGCGGATGACACCCTCGTCTCGTAGGCGCTTCATCCGACTGTAGGCGGTCGCCCGCGACACCGACACCCGGACGGCCAGGTCGCTCACCGACAGCCGCCCGTCGCGCTGCAACTCCGCGAGGATGGCGTGGTCGATGTCGTCCAGCTGCATGGCAGATCACCGTCCTCATCGAGGGTGACACGGTTACCGACGATCACTTTGCCTCCAATAATCTGCCATGTCAATCAAATCGTCTTGACTTGCGCCATGGACTTGACCGAAATGAAAGACACGGGCATCGTCGAGGAGACAATTGATGGAGGTCGGCATGGCAACCGGAACACCCGTGACTCCTGGCTTCGCACTTCCCGCGGATCACCCAGGCGTGTCGGACGCGGCGTATCGCGACCGGCGGGCCCGGATCGCGCTCGTCGGCGAGCGCTATGTCTCGGGCGACCGGATCCCCGATGTCACCTATACCGAGGCCGAGGATGCGTTGTGGCGACTCGTCACGCAGGAGCTTGAGCGCAGGCACGAGCGCTTTGCCTGCCGGGCCGCGCGGGAGGGCGTGGTCGCCCTTCGGTTACGGCGTGAGGGTGTTCCGCAGCTGAGCGCGGTCTCTGCCCGTCTCGCGGCATTGACCGGTTTCCGCGTCGAGCCTGTGGCCGGTCTCGTCGCGACGCGGCGGTTCTACGGTGCGCTTGCCGATCGACGTTTCTTGTCGACGCAGTACATCCGCCACACATCGGTCCCGTTCTACACGCCTGAGCCGGACATGGTGCATGAGGTCATCGGCCACTGCGGCATGTTGGCGGATCCGGAGCTTGCTGAGCTGTCGCGGCTCGCGGGCGAGGCGTCGCTGCGGGCGACGAGCGCGGCGGCACTGGAGTTCTTCAGCCGCGTGTTCTGGTTCACGCTCGAGTTTGGCGTCGCCCACGAGGCGGGCGAACTTCGCTGCTACGGGGCGGGCTTGCTGTCCTCGTTCGGCGAGATCGAGATGTTCCGCCAGGCCGAGATCCGAGCGTTCGACATCACCCAGATGGGGATGACGCCGTACGACATCACCCGGTATCAGCCGGTGCTGTTCGCGGGCGAGAGCATGGCCCACGTCATCGAAACGCTCTCCGCGTGGCTTCGGGTGTACGACGACGATTGGTACGACGAACACGTGGCCGGTCAGCACCCGTCCATCTGACCGAGCGCTCGCGGTACGCTCGCCACGTGCGCCAGACGTCAGCAGCGGTCATCGCGTCGCGCGCGATGGCGGCAACGAGCCACCCGCGCGCGACTGACGCTGCGCTCGACATCTTGCGCGCCGGTGGCAACGCGTGTGATGCGGCCGTCGCCGCCGCGGCGGTGCTGTGCGTCTGCGAGCCGATGTCGACCGGGATCGGCGGCGATGCGTTCGCGCTGGTGTGGTGTGACGGCGTCCTGAGCGGGCTCAACGCCAGTGGCCGGGCGCCCGCCGCCGCCGACCCCGATGTGCTCGATCGGATTCCGTTGTACGGCCCGATGTCGGTCACGGTGCCGGGCGCCGTGTCGGGATGGGTGGCGCTGCTCGAACGCCACGGGAGGCTTGGGCTCGATCGATGTCTTGCACCGGCGATCGACGCCGCCGAGCGGGGGTTCGTCGCGACGCCGGTCATCAGCCGCGCGTGGGCCGCGCTGGCGCCCGTGCTCGCCGCCGATCCCGAGTTGACCGCGTGTTACACGCCGGCCCCGCGCGCCGGCGACACCGTTGTCAACCCGGCGCTTGGTGCGACGTTGCGTCGCATCGCCGACCTCGGGGCCGCCGGCCTGTACCGCGGAGCCGTGGCCGAGGCGATCTGCGCGGTCAGCTGGCTCGAACCCGAAGACCTCGCAGCGCACACGCCGGCGTGGGTCGAGCCACTCCGACTGGATTACCGTGACGTGGAGGTGGTCGAACTCCCACCGAACGGCTGGGGCGCCGCTGCGCTGCAGGCCCTTGGCATCGTCGGCGGCTTTGAACTGGACACTGCATCCGAGGTCGATCGCATGCACCTGCAGGCCGAGGCGATGAAGCTCGCGTTCAGCGATGCCCAGCGCCACATCGCAGACGGGCCGTTGCCCGACGGCTACCTCGACGCGCAGTACCTGGCACGGCGCCGCGACCGGATCCACCCGACGCGGGCGGGGGATCCTGCGCCGGGAACCCTGCCCGGCGGCGGGACGGCGTACCTGTGTGTCGTCGACGAGGACCGCATGGCGTGTTCGTTCATCCAAAGCCTGTACCGCGGGTTCGGGTCGCGCGTCGGTGTGCCCGGCACCGGCATTGCCCTCCAGAACCGCGGTGCAGGGTTCACGTTGGAGCCTGGCCATCCCAATCGACTCGCCGCCGGCAAGCGGCCGTTCCACACCATCATCCCCGGCATGCTGCTGCGCGATGGGGCACTGCTCGGTCCCTTCGGCGTGATGGGGGCCCACATGCAAGCGCAGGGACACCTGCAGGTGGTCTCGGCGATGATCGACCGCGGGTGCGATCCCCAGCAGGCACTCGATGCGCCGCGGTTTCGCTGCGACCCGTCCGCCGCGGGGTGGGGGCTCGCGCTCGAGCCCGGGCTGTGGCACCTGGCCGACGACCTCGCCCGGCGCGGCCACCGCGTGGGCCGCGATCCTGACCAAGGAGGCTTTGGTGGCGGGCAGATCATCCAATGCCTGGGCGACCGGCTGGTCGGCGGTTCCGAACCACGTAAGGACGGCTACGCCGGCGCAATCTGAGCGAGCCGATCTCACGCATTGTGCGCGATGCGGCGGTGGCTGCGGCGGGCTAACGTGCGAAGCGGTGCGGACGGATCTGCGCCGACCATGGACGGGCACCGCTGAGCGCCTGAACGCCTGAGGATGACGGCGGGCACTCGGCACCCTCATCGTCGCCGTCCGGGCGCGTCGTCACGATGCGGTTCAATGGAGCAACTCGGACTCAGCCCGTTCGTCGCGGGCGACCTGGTGCAGTGGTGGGATGCCCGTGGGCGGCGCACCGGCAGATTCGTCGGGATCATCGTGCGTGGCCCACACCGCGGCGCCGCGGAAGTCGCGGTGGGCGGAGCGCTCCTCGAGGAGCGGATCGTGCGGGTCCCGCTGACCGACCTGGCGGCTGCAGGCAGCGGGCGTGTACGCGTACGGGTGTGACGGGCAGGCGCTTCGTGCGGGTTTGACGGTAGGCTGATCGGAGATCATTTCTTCGAAGGGACCACTCGCGATGCCGACGCTGCCACCCCCCGCTGACCCCGCCACCAAGTACACCGCGATCTTTGACACGACCGAGGGCGAGATCCACTGCGAGCTGTTCGCATCCGATTCGCCCCAGACCGTCGGCAACTTCGTCGGTCTGGCGACCTCGGGGTTCTACGACGGCGGCGTCTTCCATCGCGTCATCAAGGACTTCATGATCCAGGGCGGCTGCCCCAACGGGGTCGGCACCGGAGGCCCCGGCTACCAGTTCGCCGACGAGTTCAACAGCCACAAGATCGTCAACGGCTCGCTCGCGATGGCCAACGCCGGCCCCGGCACCAACGGCAGTCAGTTCTTCATCGTGACCGCCGAGGCGACGCCGTGGCTGGATGGCGCGCACACCAACTTCGGCAAGGTCGTCAAGGGCCAGGACATCGTCGACAAGGTCGGCGCGACAGCGACGGACGGCCGTGACCGTCCCCGTACGCCGATTCACATCAACACGATCCGCATTGAGCAGACGCCTGCCTGAACCCACGCGCCGGACGGTCCGACGGCGCCTGCGCGGTATCACTCAGACGAGGTGTTGAGCGGCCAGCCCAGGTCGGTGGGCGTGAACTGGCCCGGCCAGTCCGAGTAGGCCTCGGGTGGGCTGTCGGTTGCCTGCGAGACGGATGCCCCGTAGGCGGCGGCCTTGGCGTTGACCGGATAGTGGATCCCCAAATCGGGCCCGCGGGCGCCGATCATCAGGATCGCGCACGGTCCGTCGCCCGCGCCGACGAAGATATGGTCCGTTCCCGGCGGACAGTGAACGAAATCCCAGGCGCGGAGCCGGCGCTCCTGATCGTCGATGATGACCAGGCACTCGCCGCTCAGCACCAGGAAGTCTTCCTGTGCGTCCTCGCGGTGGTACCGGCCGTTCGGCTCACCGGGTTGCAGCACGTGGATGTTGACCCCGATCTGCGGAAACCGCGCGTCGGGAGACTCGAACCGCACGTACGCGCCGGCGCGCGCGTGGCGCAGGGCGGGGGCATCTGCGACGTTGACGACGAACCAATCGGCCATTGCCCCAACATACCTCCCGGCGGTAGCGTCGATGGATGGAATGCATTGCCGACGGCATCTGGCGTTGGACGGCGCGGCACCCCGAATGGCATCCGCATGGCGCATTCGGGGCCGAGGTCGCGAGCTACCTCCTGCGCGACGGTGACGATACGCTGGTGATCGATCCGATTGCGCCGGGCGGGGACGTCACGGCGCTGCTCGGCGTGCTCGACCGGGAGGTCTCGGGGCGGGTGCGCATCATGATCACGATCCCGTACCACGTCCGGGACGCGGAGTCCGTGTGGCGTCAGTACCGCCGCACCGGCGGGGCCACCATCCACGGCCACCCGGCGGTCGCCAAACGTCTCGCCGACGACAACGGGTTTCGCGCCCTGGAGGCGGGAATCGCGGTCGGTGCGAGTGTCATTCCGATCGTGATCGGAAGCCCGCGCCGGTATGAGATGCCGCTGTTCGTGCCGGCGCATCGGGCGTTGGTGTTCGGCGATGCGATCGTGCAGGCGTACGGAGCAACGCGGGTGTGGATCCAACGACGCCCGACACCCCGGCAAGCGGACTGGTACGTCCGCAGGCTACGCCCGTCCCTGGATCCGCTGCTCGACGTCGATTGCGATCGACTGCTCGTCACCCACGGGGAACCGGTGCTCACCGGCGGCAGGGCCGCACTGCGTGCGGCGTTGGACGCCGGTCCGTGGTACCACGCGCCGCACTGACAACCTTCAGCGGCGCCGCCGTCGATGCAGTCGGACCGGCTGCGCCTGGCCGTCGGCGCCCGCGACCATCGTGAAGGTCGACGTGCACACCGTGCGGGTGGTCTTGGCGGTCGGGTCCTCGGCCGTGGCCTCCAACGCGACCCCAAGCGATGTGCGGCCGACCGCAATGAGGGTCGCCGTGACGCTGCAGACCTCACCGGCCCTGACGGGTCCGGTCCATACCACGTCGGTCGCGGCTTTGAAGAACACGGTCTGATCCGGCTCGACCGCGCGCGCGGCGACGACCCAGGCGGCCATGTCCATCCACGACATCATCCACCCGCCGTGCATCACGCCCAGCGTATTGGTGTGATTGGGCATGACCAGGGTCGACAGCGTGTAGACGACCTTGGGAACGGGCGTCGCAGCGGTGCTGTTATCTCGCGGAGGGCTCATGCCGATATCCTACTGAGCGGTCGTTCCGTGGCCGCCGCGCATGGAGGCGACGACAATGATGGAACGCATCCGAAATGGCTTCCGCCTGGTTCGGGCATCGTGGGGGGTCCTGCGGGCCGACCGCGAGCTGCTCGTCCTGCCGATCCTGTCGTTCCTGTCCTCGGCGGCGCTGCTGACGGTGGTGTTCTTCGGGTTGTTTGCCGACGACTTGAGCGTCCTTCGCGAGAACGGGCCGATTGCGATGCCGACACCGTTCGAGTGGATCGTCCTGGGCTTGGTCACGTATGCATTGTCGTACGTCACGATCTTCTTCAACGTGGCCCTCGTGTGCGCGGCGGACGATCGGATGACCGGTGGCGACCCGACCGTGCGAAGCGCCCTGTCGGATGCGTCTCGCCACGCCGCTGCGATCGCCCCGTGGGCGTTGGTGTCGGTCATCGTGTCGTGTGTGCTGCGCGCGATCGAGGACCGGGGCGGCATCTTCGGCAAGATCGCAGCCGGTCTACTCGGCTTGGCGTGGGCGTTGATCACCTACCTGATCCTGCCCGTGTTGGTCCTCGAGGGGTTGACCGTGCGCGAGGCGGTCACGCGATCGAAGAACCTGTTCGTCAAGACGTGGGGTGAGACCGTCTCGGGCGAGATCGGGATGTCCGTCATCAGCTTTCTGGCGGTGTTGGTCGCGCTGCCGCCGCTGCTGTTGATCGGCGGGGGCGGGCAGCCGGTGTTGGTGGCGATCGCGGTGGCGCTGGGGCTCTCATGGGTCCTGATCGTGGCGGTTGCCATGGGTGCGCTGAACATGGTCTTCCGCGTCGCGCTCTACCGGTACGCGGCCGACGGCGAGGCCCCGGTCGGGTTCGAGGACCTTGACCTGGGCAACGTGTTCCCACCGAAACGCCGCCGGGGCCTGCTCGGCCGTACCGCCTGACGACGGTTCGCACAAAGTCACAATCCGTGTCTGTGGAGAGAAGGGTTCTGTGACGAGATGACGGTTCGCACAAAGTCACATCCGTGTCTGACGGTTCGCACAAAGTCACTATCCGTGTCTGTGGAGAAACGGGATCTGTGACGCGCTGCTCGCGTCAGCAGATCCAGTTTCACCGCCAGCGGGGCGGGCGTGTCCCACGCCCGCGCAACTGACACCAGTCTTTCCGAAACCCGTTGTCACGAAACGGATCACGGGGTGTACGGAAGGGTTCGAATCGGGTGTCACAAGGTTGGTTTGCGGGCGATT
Organism: Actinomycetota bacterium; assembly: GCA_031372145.1. Lineage (GTDB taxonomy): Bacteria > Actinomycetota > Thermoleophilia > Miltoncostaeales > Miltoncostaeaceae > CALMEC01. The sequence continues at coordinate 16,962 of JANMKR010000092.1, forward strand.
GCCACGATCGTCGGAACCGCGGGTCCACGCACCAGGTGACGCGCTCCCGGCAGTCGCAACGCACGGGCCGCCGGGCCACGGTCGAGCGCGATCGTCGCGTCGATCAGCTCGCCGGTGGCATCGCGCGCTGACAGGCCCGCGGCCCGCAGCATTCGCAGAAGTTCGCGACGCGTGAGGAGCCGGCAGTCGTAGTGGTCGCCACGTCCGGTCGCGCTCACGTACCGGTCGGCCACGCGCCGCGGCAGCCAGCTGAGGAACGGCAGGCGGTAGTGGTTCTCGACCAGCCGCCAGCGGTACGGCACCGCCACATACGCGACACCGCCAGGCGCCAACACGCGAGCGACCTCGTCCAGATGGTGCTGTTGCGCGGCGCCATCGCCCACGTGTTCGACGACATGGTTCGACACGACCACATCGAAGGCGTCGTCTGCGAACGGGAGCTGGTCGGTGTCCAGCAAAGCGAACCTGTACCCGTCGCGATCCACGCGCACGTCCTCGACATCGACGCTCTCAACCCGGCCTGTTGCACCGACCGCAGCGGCGAGCTCCGCAGCGATCGTCCCGTTGCCCGTGCCGATATCGAGCACCCTGGTCCCCGTCAGCGTGCGCGCCTGCTCGATGGTCCAAGCGATCTTTGCGGCTTTCGCGCGGCGAGACGTGCGATCGAGGATGGCGTGGGTATGCGGGTCCCGCGACGGTGTCCGGGCAGCGACGGCATGTTCGATCAACTCCACGTATCGACTCCACGAGAGCCGCTCGCGGGCCTGCCTGATCGCAGGTGCCCAGTCGCGGTCGTCCTCGAGCACCCGATCGATCGCCGCCGCCAATGCCGGCGGATCACCGACCGGAGCAAGCGCACCCGTGACGCCGTCCTCGACGAGTTCGGCCAGTCCGCCCGCACGCGTCGCCACAACCGGTCGAGCGAATGCGAACGCCAGCGCGGCTACCGCCGATTGCGTCGCCGCGCGGTACGGCAGCACCACCGCGTCGGCCGCGCCGAACATCACGGGAATTTCGTCGTTGGGGATGTACCGAAAGTCGAGCGTCACCCGATCGGTCAGCCCGGCCGCAGCGACGATCTCGTGGTACCCCGCCTCGCCGTCCCAGCATTCGCCCGCGACCAGCAGCGTCGCGTCCGAGCGCAGGTCAGCCATCGCGGTGATGACATCGGCCACCCCTTTATACGGTCGCACGTACCCGAAGCACAGCAGCATCTTGCGGTCGTGTGCGCCAACGCGCGAGCGCAGCGCGTCCATCGCCGCCGGCGACGAATCGCTCATCGCGTCCGCGACATTGCCGAACACCGGAAGGAATGCCTGGACGATGGGCACCCCCGGCGCGAGCGCCTGGGCCTCGTCCCGAACCGTGGCGGCATGGACGACCAATGCGTCCGCTCCTTTGAGGGCGGCGTATGTGAGCCGACGCCAGACGGCATTGGTCTCATGGGGCTCGACGTTGTGGCAGATCACGACGACGGCGATCCCGGCCCGACGGAGTTGCCGGCGCAGCGCGAGGACGACCGGTGCATGCATCGGATGCCACCACTGCAGCAGCGCGATGTCGGCCTCGAACTCCCGTATTCGTCGGGTCGCCCGCCGCCACGTCCGCGGATCGAGCAGGTCGAGGATCGGCTCGCCGGTGGCAGATATCGCCGTCAGCGAGACGTCGTCGGTGATCGTCCCCGGATAGAGCCGCTCCGGGAAACGTCGTTGCCAGCCGATCACCAGCGACGGACCGCGTTGAGAGAGCGCCCTCGCCAATCCATCGGTGAAATGCACGATCCCGCCGGGTGCGGGATGAGTCGGGCCAACCAGTGCGATTCGCGTTCGGTGTGATTCGGCGGTCATGCGGTCGCAGCCTATGGGTGCGTCACGGTGAATCGCCGCGATGTGCGGAGAAATCCCGTTGGTGTGGATGCGGTGTCGGGTGCGCGGAGTGAAGCGGCTGCTAACGTCACCTCACCGAACGCCCGCTGTGGGAGAGACCGGCTTCGAGCCGGCGCCGAAGGAGCAACCGCCCCGGAAACTCTCAGGCACAAGGGACCGTGGGGGGCGCGGTAACGCTGGAGAGCGGATGGTCAGACATCCCGCCGACGGGGAAAGCCCGGGTCATCGGGTCCATCTCTCAGGCACACGGACAGCGGGGGCACGCGAGCTTCGCATGCCACCACACCGGGAGCCCTGATGATCGACACCCGTCCCACGCTGACCGATCTGGAAGACCACGCCGCGTTCGCAGGCCGTCACATCGGGCCCGAGGGCGTCGACGTGGGCGACATGCTCGACGTCGTCGGCGTCGCAACCCTCGAGGAGTTGATCGACCAAACCGTCCCCGCATCGATCCGCCTGGCCGACCCGCTCACGCTGCCCGATCCGCTGACCGAAACCGAGGCGATCGCCCGGTTGCGTCGCGTGGCCGCGCGCAACACGGTCATGACCTCGCTGATCGGCCTGGGCTACCACGACACGATCACGCCGCCCGTGATCCAGCGCAACATCCTGGAGAGCCCCGCCTGGTACACGGCGTACACCCCGTACCAACCGGAGATATCGCAGGGGCGGCTCGAGGCGCTGCTCAACTTCCAGACGCTGGTGGCCGACCTGACCGGTTTGCCGCTGGCCAACGCGTCGTTGCTGGACGAGGGCACGGCGGCAGCCGAGGCCATGGCGATGGCGCGGCGGGTCAGCACATCGACGTCGCCGGTGTTCTTCATTGACGCCGACTGCCACCCGCAGACGATCGCCGTCGTCGCGACCCGCGCCGAGCCCGTCGGCGTCGAGGTCGTGGTCGGCGATCCACTGGGCGATTTGCCCGATGCGATGTTCGGTGCGCTCCTGGCGTTTCCCGGGTCGTCAGGCGTGTTGCGCGAGCTGGCACCGGTGGCCGAGCGGGTGCACGGGGTGGGTGGCCTCGTCGTGATCGCGGCCGATCCGCTGGCCATGGTGCTGACAACTCCGCCTGACCAGATGGGTGCCGACATCGCCGTGGGCTCGATGCAGCGCTACGGGGTTCCGATGGGGTACGGCGGTCCGCACGCGGGGTTCCTCGCGACGCGCGACGAACACGCACGGGCATTGCCCGGGCGTCTCGTCGGTGTCTCGCTCGATGTCGCCGGCCGTCCCGCGCTGCGGCTCGCCTTGCAGACGCGCGAGCAGCACATCCGCCGTGAGAAAGCCACCAGCAACGTCTGTACGGCGCAGGTGCTGCTGGCGGTCATCGCCGGCATGTACGCCGCGTGGCACGGTCCGGACGGACTTCGCAGGATCGCCTCCCGCGTCCATCGCTTGACGTCGGTTCTCGTCGCGGGTCTGCGCGGCGGCGGTGTCGAGGTGCCTGCGGACTCATGGTTCGACACCGTTCGCGTCCACGTGCCCGGGCGGGCCGAGGACCTGTGCGCGGCCGCGCAGGCGGAGGGTGTCAACCTGTGGCGCGTCGACGCCGACACCGTCGGGATCAGCCTTGATGAGACCACGACGCGCGACGTGATCGAGACGCTGTGGCGAGTGTTCGGCGTGTCCGCGTCGGTGGGTGATCTGGATGCGACTGCGGCAGACGGGATCTCACCTCACCACGCCCGAAGTGGCGATCTGCTGACCCACCCGGTGTTCAACCGATACCACACCGAACACGAGATGTTGCGATACCTGCGCCGCCTGTCGGACCGCGATCTGGCCCTGGACCGCACGATGATCCCGCTCGGTTCGTGCACGATGAAGCTCAACGCGACGACTGAGATGCTGCCGATCACCTGGCCCGAATTCGCACGCATGCACCCGTTCGCACCCACGGACCAGGCTGCCGGATACCTCGAGATGATCCACGACCTCGAGGCTGCGCTGTGCGAGGTGACCGGCTACGACGCCGTCTCGCTGCAGCCCAACGCCGGCTCGCAGGGTGAGCTGGCCGGATTGCTCGCGATCCGCGCGTACCATCGCTCCCGCGGTGACGTGGGACGGACCGTCTGTCTGATCCCGTCATCGGCCCACGGCACCAACGCGGCGTCGGCGGTCATGGCCGGCATGTCCGTGACCGTGGTGGCGTGCGACGACGAGGGCAACGTCGACCTGGCCGACCTCCGCACCAAGGTCGCCGGCGTGGGCGAACGCGTGGCGGCGATCATGGTGACGTACCCCTCGACACACGGCGTGTTCGAGGAGGATATCCGCGCGATCTGCGAGGTCGTCCACGCGGGCGGGGGGCAGGTCTACGTGGACGGCGCCAACCTCAACGCGTTGGTGGGCCTCTCACAGCCCGGTGCGTTCGGCGCGGACGTCTCGCACCTCAACCTGCACAAGACGTTCTGCATTCCTCACGGTGGGGGTGGACCAGGAGTCGGGCCGGTCGGGGTGGGCGCTCACCTGGCGCCGTTCCTGCCCAATCACCCGCTGGTCGCCGAGGCGGGTCCGGCAACCGGCGTGGGTCCGATTGCGGCCGCGCCCTGGGGCTCGGCGGGCATCTTGCCGATCCCGTCCGTCTACATCGCGCTGATGGGTCCGGACGGCCTTCGCCATGCGACCGAGGTCGCGATCCTCTCGGCCAACTACATCGCCGCGCGCCTGGCTCCGCACTACCCGGTGCTCTACACCGGCACCAACGGACGCGTCGCCCACGAGTGCATTCTGGATCTGCGTCCCATCAAGGACGATTGCGGCGTGACCGTGGACGACGTCGCCAAGCGCCTGATGGACTATGGGTTCCACGCGCCGACGATGTCCTTCCCGGTGCCGGGCACCCTGATGGTGGAGCCGACCGAATCCGAGAGCAAGGCCGAGCTCGACCGCTTCTGCGACGCGATGATCGCGATCCGCGACGAGATCCGTCGGGTCGAATCCGGCGAGTGGAGTGTCGATGACAACCCGTTGCGCGGTGCCCCCCACACCGCCGATGATGTCAGCGCCGACACGTGGGAGCGTGGCTACGGCCGGGAGGTCGCGGCCTACCCGCTTCCGAGCCTGCTCACGACCAAGTACTGGCCCCCGGTCGGCCGCATCGACCACGCCCACGGCGACCGCAACCTGGTCTGCGCCTGCCCGCCGATGGAGGTCTACGCGGAGGGGTGAGGCCGAGCAAGACATTCGGGACACCCAGCACTGACGCTTGCTGTGCACCAGCTCAACTCGACAGTCTGGGCCAGCCGGCCGGTGACGAGTTTGGCGGCGGCCGCGGGTGAACCGGTCGCAGCGGTCTTTGGGGGGCCGGCTCCGGGTGTGGTACCGTGACTGCATGACAATTCAGATCGCGGTCCGGATACCTGATGACATCGCCCACGCGATCGACGGTGCGGTGGATCGTGGCGAATTCGCGACCCGGACGGAGGCGGTGCGTGTTGCGCTCGAAGGTCTCGCCAAGCGACTTCGTGACGACGAGATCCAGGCCGAGTACGAGCGTGCATACGGCGCGATTCCGCAGGAGGAATGGGTCGGGGCCCTGGGACTCTCGCTCCTGGCGGCTGCGGCTGCCGATGAACTTCCGTTCGATGGGCAGCCCACTTCGTGAATCGCGGCGATGTCTACGACGTGGATGATCTTCCCGCCGGGCCGCGCCCGGTCGTGATTGCGACCCGCGACGTTGCGATCCCGGTGCTTTCGAACGTCACGGTCGTGATGGTAACGACGACGGTGAGGGGAATTCGCACCGAGGTCTCACTCGGCGAATCTGAAGGGGTAGTTGAGGGTTGTGTTGCCAACTGCGACAACGTGTTCACCCTGCCGAAGCGGGCCCTGCGGCGCCGGCGGGGCGCACTGGGGCCTGACAAGGTCCGCGCGCTGGACGATGCCCTTCGGATCGCGCTCGACCTGGACGTGGCGTAGCTGCCGGAACCATTCAGGCGTCGGTCGGCCTCGCCGCGGCGGAGGTGAACCGGGTTCGCGGCCACGACGTACTCAACGGCCTTGGTTCGACGTCGTCCGTGGCGCATCGACGGGCCAGTTCTGCTCCGATGGGATGAAGGCCAACCTGACGGAGGTCGGCATCATCTCCTTGGCCGCCGTTCGTCCGGCGACTTTCGCGGCATCACCTGCCGTACCGCGAGCCCCAGCCCCGTGCCGACCACGAGAATCGCACCAACTATCAGAGCCCCAAGCCCTTCAGGGCCAGTGCAGGCATCGCCACCGGAGCATCGTCTCAGCGTAAGGCTGAGATATAGGCCGACCCAACTACTAACGCACCGAACAGGCCTACACGTACCTGCGACTTCGCCGCCGAGATCGCCGCAATCCCTACCAGAACCCCCGCGATTATTGCGAGCCTTCCCATGGCACCCGGAGGTGAACCCGGGGTGGCGACGACTACCATTTGGGCGGAACTTTACGCTACGTATCGGCGGATTCGGGCACTACTGTTCGGCAGATTCGACGTTGGAGAGTTCACACACGACCTGATCGGGATCGTCGGTGGCGAACATCATCGCCCGTCCGTCCGCCTCGACCATCAGGTGCGGTCCCTTGTCGGTTGTGAAGTGCCACGCGATCGTCGCCTGCCCCTCGTGCATGTGGGCCGGGTCGCCCGCGGCGATCACCTCGAGTTCTTGCCCGGCGAGCACGCACAGGACGCGGATGAGCTTGACCGGGCGGGGCTCCTGCTCGCGGGCGGCAGCCAGCCGATCCGGCAGGTCGGGGACGGCGACCACCCGCCTCTTGACCTCGGCTTCCATCTCGTCACGCGTCAGGACCTGGAGCTTGGGATGGGACCGCAGCCACTTCGCGTTTTGGGCGGCCAGATCCTCGACCTCGCATGCCTTGACGAACTGCTCGGTCACCACGTCCAGGCGGTCGCGCACCGGGTTGTCGCCCCAGAAGTCGCGTGACAAGAACTCGTCCAACGCTTCCTGTCCCAGCTGCCGGATCGTGGTGACCCCCTCGAGGAACACCGCCTGGTGCATGCGCGCGCCCATCGTCCGCAATCCGTCGCGCACCTTGGCCACGACGTTGGGATCCCAGTTGCTGTTGTAGACGAACTGCGCGAAGCCACCGTTGTCCATCTGCGCCAGGTAGTACTGCACGAAGTAGCTGCGCAGGGCATCCGGCGCGATCTCCTCGGCGGTCAGGAACTCGGCGAAGAGGGCGTCGACGAACGCGGCATTGGACACGACGATCCGGTGCGGATCGTCTGCGCCGAACGCGGCACTGGAGACGACGATGGCGTCGGCCGGGATCACAGAGCTGCTCGCGATGTGTGTGGGGGGTTCATCCGGAAGCAGTATCGCGAACCGCGATCTGCATGACGGGTCAGATACAACGCAATCGGATGGTGACGTTATAATGTCGCCATTATGATGGTACGAACACAGATCATGCTCGATGCCGAGGATCACGGGCGGGCCAAGGTACGGGCGTCCGAGCTGGGGATTTCACTCGCGGAGTACGTACGCCGCGTCGTCGGTGCGGATCTGGCGACTCCCTCAAACCAGGCTGACGCATCCGAGATCATCGGCATGTTCGCGTCAGGAGGCTCTGACATCGCTCGCCACAAGGACGACTACCTCGCCGAGGCGGTCGCCGCAAAGATCCGAAGGCAACACAGGACGAAAGCACGAGGGCGGTGAGCGTCTTCGTTGACACGTCGGTCTTGTACGCGGCCGTGGATCGGGACGACGTTGGGCACGAGCAGGCAAAGGCCGTCATCGACGGCGCCGAGGCGCTCGTATGCACCGATCATGTGCTCGTCGAGACCATGCTGCTGGTCGCAAGGAGAGCGGGCTGGCAGATTGCGGAGCGGCTCTGGCACGGGCTGCGCGGCGGCATCGCGCGAATCGAGATCACGACGCATGCCGACATGGAGGTGGCCGCCTCCATCGGCGAGCGGTTCGCCGACCAGGAATTCTCGCTGACTGATCGGACGAGCTTCGCCGTGATGCACCGTCTGGGCATCGCCCGTGTCGCGAGCTTCGACAAGGACTTCGCCGTGTACCGGTTCGGACCGGATCGCCGAAAGGCCTTCGACATCGTCGTCTGAGTGGGGCTACTCCTCGTATGCCCCGATGGCTCGGGCGATGACCATCTTCTGGACCTCGACGGTGCCTTCGCCGATGTCCAGGATCTTGGCGTCGCGGTAGAAGCGGGCGATGGGGGACTCCTCCATCCAACCGTAGCCGCCGTGCAGGTGCAGCGCCCGTTCGGCGACGGTTTGGGCGAGCCGGCCGGTCACGAGCTTGGCCATCGCGGCGGTCTTGGTGAACCGATCGCCTGAGTCCTTGATGCGCGCGGCCAGGTACAGCAGGCTGCGCGCCGAGGCGATCTCGGTCGCCATCTCGGCCAGCTGGAACTGCACGACCTGAAACCCCACCAGCGCCTTGCCGAACTGGCGTCGCTGCTTGGCGTGTTGCAACGCCAGCTCGAACGCCCCTTGCGCCAGGCCCAGGCCGATCGCCCCGACGCTGATCCGCCCGCCGTCCAGCACCCTGAGGAACTGGTGAAACCCTTGCCCCTTGGGGCCCAGCAGCGCGTCCGTGCCCACGTACAGATCATCGAAGTTGAGCGGGCGGGTGTCGCTCGCCCGCCACCCGATCTTGTGCATCGGCGGGCCCGCGACGTAGCCGGGGGCGTCGGCGGGCACGATGAAGTTGGTGACCTCACCCGGGGCGGTCAGCGCGGTGATCGTGCAGCAGCCGGTAATGTCGGTGCCGGCGTTGGTGATGAACATCTTGGAGCCGTCGATGACATAGCCACCGTCGGGCTGTGCCTCGGCGCGTGTGCGGGTCGCGCCCGCGTCCGAGCCGGCATCGGGCTCGGTCAATCCGAATGCGCCCAGCATGCGACCGCTCGCCAGTTGCGGCACCCACTGCGCCTTCTGCGCGTCATCGCCGAACATGACGATCGGCATCGTCCCCAACGACGTGTGCGCCGCGACGGTGATCGCGACGCTCGAGTCCACACGCGCCAGCTCCTCGATGGCGATGGCGTACGACAGCGTGTCGAGACCGGCGCCGCCCAACTCCTCGGGGACCGGCATGCCCATCAGCCCCAGCTCGCCCAGCTTCGCGACGATCTCGTACGGGAACTGCGACTCCCGGTCCAATGACTCGGCGACCGGCGCGATTTCGCCCTCAGCGAAATCCCGCACCGTGTTGCGCAGCAGCACCTGCTGTTCGGTCAGCTCCGCATTCATCACGACACCTCGGCGATGCGCCGAGCCGCGCGACGGCGTGCCACCACCAGGGCGCTCTCGTTGCCGGAGCGGGCCTCCTCGATGATCGCGCGCACGACATCGCCGATGGCGTCGGCCAGGACGTTGGCGCGGTCGGCGTCGAACCCGTGGCGCTCTTCGGCGATCGCGATGATGCCGCCGGCATTCGCGACGAAATCCGGCACGTAGTCGATGCCGCGTGTGAGCAGCAATGCCGATGCATCGTCGCTCTCGAGCTGGTTGTTGGCCGCCCCGCAGATCAATTGGCAGTTCAGCTGCGGCACCGACTCGTCGCTCAGGATCCCACCCATCGCGCAGGGCGACAGGATGTCGCAGTCGGTCGCGAGTACCTGGGCAGGGTCGACGACTGCGGCGCCGATCTCGACCGACAGGGCCGCCACCCGACTGCTCGCGATGTCGGACACCGTGACCTGGGCGCCTTCGGCCGCCGCCAGGCGCGCCACGCCGGCGCCGACCTTGCCGGCCGCGCCCTGGATCGCCACGCGGGCGCCGTTGAGCGATGGGGCACCGCTCGAGGCCTCCCACCCTGCGCGCATCGCGGCGACGACGCCGCGGGCCGTGTACGGCGACGGATCACCGCAGCCGCCCTTGTCCGCACTGACGCCCAACGCATAGGGCGTGAGCGTCCGGAGAAAGTCCATGTCCGCAGTGGACGTCCCCACATCCTCTGCGGTGTAGTACTGGCCGTCGAGCAGGTCGAGCACCTGTGCGAATACCTGCATCAGCTGCGAGGTCTTGACCGTCGTGGGATCGCCGATGATCACCGCCTTGCCGCCACCCAGGTTGAGTCCCGCGGCCGACGATTTGAGCGTCATGCCCTCCGCCAGGCGCAGCGCATCGAGCGTGGCCGTGGCTTGATCGGCGTACGGATAGAACCGGCAGCCGCCGACCGCGGGGCCGAGCGCGGTTGAGTGGACCGCGACGATCGCCTGCAGGCCGGTGGCAGGATCGTGTGCCCAGACGACCCGTTCGTACGGGCCCACCGCCTCGTCGACGATTCTCACAGGACTGACTCTACGCGCTGGCCCTCGCCGACTCGATGAGCGACGCGAAGCGCGCGTAGGCGGCGTCCTCTTTGGGATAGCGCACCTGACGGAAGCCGGTGACCCGTTCGGGCAGGCGCAGCGCCTCGTCGGCGGCCGTTCCGATCAGGCGTCCGTCGACCACGGCCCCGACGACGTCCCGCTCGTACCAATCGCGAAACGCCCGCTCCCGTGTGTGCCACGCGGGCATGAGGCGGCGCAGGAACCGGGCGCGGCGGATGAGCCGCAGCATCCAGTCCCTGGTCTTCATGTCGAACTCGATCTCCTTGCCCAGGATGGCGAACGCCGGACGGTTGAGGTGCACGTAGCTGATGCGGTCGCCGCGGTCCGCGTGGACCCCGAAGTGCTCGCGATCGCGGGCATACTTCTTTGCGGTGGTGAGCTGGTGGGCGACGAAGACCTCGTCCTTGATGCACATGGTGCGGTGCAGGTTGTGGATCGCGGCGGCGGTATGCGCGGGGGCGTGCATCTGGATCTGCTCAACACGATCGAGGTAGCGCGTTGCGTGGGGCGGCCCGCCCCACGCCAGAAGTTCGGGCAGTCGCGGCGCAAGCATCGCGACGAGCGGGTCGTCCAGGCCCGCGGCGCGAGCACGACCGATCAGCGCCAGGAACGACGTTCGGTCCGCGTCGCGGGCGATCCAGCCCGCCTCACGGTGCACGAGGAGATCCGCACTGGGCGGAGCGGGTGGCGCAGGCGCATGATCCGCCAAGCGTCTGCCCAGGTTGAACGCTGCCAGGTTGTTCGGGGAGCGCCGTCCGGTGACCTCGCGGATGGCGTCCTCGATCGCATCGCGGGAGATCGGGAGCCACCCGCGTTGCCACGCCGCTCCCAAGGTCGCGACGTTGGCGTAGATGCGGTCGCCGAGCGTCTCCTCGCAGGCCGCCGCGAAGTCGAGTGCCAGCAGGCCGCCATCGCGCGTGCGCTCGCCGGCCAGCGCGGCGATGTTGTCGGGTACCGCGGCCTCTCCCATCAAGACCGTCGTGGTCGGACGTGTCGCGACGTTGACGACCCCGACGGAATGCTCCCGTGACGCCTTGGTCATTGCGCGGACGCCCTCGATGCCTTCGAGTCCCAGGATCAGGTCGGCTCGCCCGTCCGGGATCAGGGGAGTCCGCACCCGTGCGCCGTCGTGCATGACCATGTCGCAGAACACTCCTCCGCCGCGCTGGGCGAGTCCCTTCTTGTGGTAGGTGTCGACCTCGTGGAACGAGCGAGCTGCCGCCTCGGTCAGGATGCGTGACACCACGCCGATCCCCATGCCACCGACGCCACCCATGTACACCGAGTACCCGTCCGGCCCGACCGCCGGGATGTCGGGGTCGGTCGGCAGCGACGTCTCGACGGCGGCGACGTGCGCGGGCGCCTGCTTGCGCGTGACGGTGACCAGCTCGAAGCTGGGGCACGCCTTGATCTTGGCGCAGTAGCCGTCGTCGACACAGACCTCGCCGTCGATGGCGACCTTGTCGCCCAACGGCGTGTCGACGACTGCGAGCCCCGGGCAGCCCGTGGCGGTCGTGCACTCACGACAGCTCTCGCAGACCTCTTCGGCGATGTTGTAGCGCGTCACCTTGGGGAGGTAGCCCTTGGCCCGAACCACCGCATCGCGCTCGCGACGCACCCGACGGTTGAACGTGATGCCGCATTCCTTGTCGGCGATCACGACGCGTGTGCCGTCCATCAACATCGCGCGCTCCAGTAGCGCGACGTGTGACTCACGGTCATCCGGGTTGGAGCGCGCCAGCAACGCCGGTCCCATCGCGGCCACGATCGCCTCGATCTCCAACGGATGCTGCGGTCGTCCCATCAGGTCGGTCCGGCTGGCCGGTGTGCCCTGATGTCCGGTCATGGCCGTGTTCTTGTTGTCGAGGATGATGTAGAGGATGTCCTGGTTCTGCTTGATCGCATTCGCGATCGTCGACATCTCACCGTGGAAGAACGTCCCGTCGCCCACGAGCGTGTAGTGCTTGTTGGTGACCAGCGGTGCGGCGCCGGCACCCGTCGCCCCGCCAAGGCCCATCGCAGACAGGTTGTCCATCTCGCTGAATGGGGGCAGGTAGTTCATCGAGTAGCACCCGATGCCGCCGTGGGCGATCACGTCGATCGGCTCGCGGTTGTGGACACGACGCATGTACTCCGGATCGCGTAGGCGCTTGCGCAGCTCGCTCATCGGGTTGCTCGTGCCGCGGTGGGGACACCCGGCACAGAACGTGGGTGTACGTGTGACGATGGGAAGCGCCGTGGGTGCCGTCCGCTGCAGCACCGACGCGGCACGCTCGACGGCGTCGGCGACAAATGCATCGGGGCGGGCCGTCACGAGCCGGGCCACCGCCGAGACGGCCGCCTCGGGCTCCATTCCCGGGCCCTCCGGTGGGCCGTCGACACCGCCGGGTAGGCGTTTGCCCCACACGGCTTGGCGGCGGCCTTCGAGTGCGGTCCGCACCTGCGTCTCCAAGTGCGGCGCCCGCTCCTCGAACACCACGATCTCGTCGACCGTGTCCGCGAACGCCCGGACCGGCTCGGGATCGAGTGGCCACGTCAACGCGAGCCTGAGGATCGGCATCTGCCCCTCGATGCCCAGCTCGTGCAGGGCGTGACACAGCAGCGGGTATGCGGCGCCGGCGGTGACGATGCCGAGCGGCGCCCCGTGGCGCGGATGCTCGACACGGTTGAGCCCGTGCGCAGCGGCGGCGGCGTGCAGGGCGGGAAACCGCCGATGCAGGATGTCGTCTTCGAG
>JANMKR010000116.1:0-20762 GCA_031372145.1 Actinomycetota bacterium
CCTTCCGATACACTCCGTGCGAGTGATCCTCGGTAGCTCAATGGTAGAGCATCCGGCTGTTAACCGGAGGGTTGTAGGTTCGAGTCCTACCCGAGGAGCTGACGAAGTACCTGGGTCCTGAACGAACGCGATCGAGCCCGCGAAGGTCACCTCAACTCAGGTGATTGCGTCACGGCTCGGTGTCGCGACTCGCGTTCGGCTCGACGACTCAGGGAACGCTCAGCGTCCCGGTGGTGGTGTCGATCGTCGCGTGCGCGCCGACTGGGAGGGCGGCGTTGGGGCCGTCGTGACCGATTGGCAGGCCCATCAGCACAGGGAGACCGAGGTCGTGGACACGGTCGCGGAGGACCTCGTCGATCAGGTCGGTGTCCGAGTGGGTGAACCGGCCAAGGGCGAGGGCGGCCACGCGGTCGAAGATGCCGTTCATCCGCCACTGGGTGAAGAGCCGGTCGACCCGAAAGGGCGGCTCGTTGACGTCCTCCAGGACCAGGATCGCGCCGTCGAGGTTTGGCATCCATCGTGTGCCGAACATCGCCGTGGCAACCGCCAGGTTGGCCGGCATCAGCGGGCCGCTCGCGCGTCCTGCGACCACCACCTCGCCCTGCAGGTCGTCGACCGGCTCGCCGAAGAGGATCGTACGCATGCGCTCACGCGACCAGTCCGGCTCGGCTGCCAGGCTGACGACCGCGGGTCCGTGGAGGCTCCCGACCCCGACCGATGCAAGGCTCCACTGCAGCGCGGTCAGATCCGAGAACCCCACGAGCCAAGGAGGATCGGGTCGACGGGGCCATTGCCAATCTTCGAGGATGCGTAGGCAACCGTGTCCGCCGCGCGCGGCGACGACCGCCCGGGCGGTCCCGGCCCACGCCGCCTTCAGCTCGTCGCGGCGCACATCGTCATCGCCGGCGAGGTACGGGAGCGAGCCGGTGCGCCCGGCGATGTCGGGCGCCACCTCGACCGTGAGTCCCCACGCGCGGAGGATCTCCACGCCCGCGGCGAACCGGTCCGTCACGTCCTGGTCGATCAGGGAGCCTGCGGGAGCGACGACCCGGACATGATCGCCGTGACGAAGCGGTCGAGGCGGCACGATCCGGGCGTCGGCACTCATCGCCTGAGGCTACGACATCGTGCGCGTTGCGTCCGCCGCCCTGGCGTGGGAGGGTTCCTGTGATCCGCAGAACCTCGGAGGGACGCAGGAGTGGGCGTCGAACAACGCAGCGGCGTGAATGTCATCCTGGAATACCCGGCCACGCCGGATGAGACGTTGGCGTTGTCGATGGCGTTTTCGGATGCCGGGATCCCTGCGCGGCTCCGGGCCGCACCCCGCCGCCGCGCGGTCGAGAGCTCGGTCTGGCGTGTGGTGATCTCGACACCGCTCCATGAGTTGCTGGTGGGGTTCGGTGTTCCACGCGCGGCGCTCCCGCAGACACTCCACCGGCTCGTGCACCGCGTCGCGGAGGCGTGGAGCCAGGGCCCCGTCGGCCATATCGAGGTGGGCGCGCGCGGACGCAAGCGCCGGGCGACCGGCGGTGTGCTGCTGACCCCCGACCTTCCGCCGATCGCGTACACGCAGCTGGTACGGCTCGCCTCGGGCACGCTCGAAGCCGAGCGGCTGTTTCTGTGGGATGACCATGGCGCCGAGTGGATCACGTTCGACGCCGACGTACCGGTCGGCGTCCCGTCAGGCGATGAGGGCCGCGCGGACCTGCGCAGCGAACTGCTCCAGCACCGCTTCCGCCGCTCCGACTGACTCCGCGGTTTCGATCATCCGGATCAGCTGGCTGGCGATGATGACGCCATCGCCAAGCGCGCCGATCGCCGCGGCCTGCTCGGGCGTCCGCACGCCGAAGCCCACCGCGAGTGGCGCTGAGATCGCCCGGCGAGCCCTGCTCAGAAACCCGGTCAGCGCATCGTCGACCACGACCTCGCCTCCGGTCACACCGGTCACGGCCACGCAATAGACAAACCCCTGTGCCTTGCGACCGATCGCCGCCAGGCGCTCGTCGCTCGAGGTCGGCGCCGCCAGGGGGACCAGCGCAACCCCGGCCCGTGTCGCCTGCTCGCGTACCTCGTCACTCTCGTCGATCGGCAGGTCCGGGATGATGAGCCCTGCCACGCCGGCGGCGGCCGCCCGTTCCAGGAACACGCGCACGCCTTGCGCGAGCACCGCGTTGAGGTACGTCATCAGCACCACCGGTGGACCACCGCGCAGCCCTGCGGCGATCTCGATGACGTCGGACGGGGTGGTACCCGCCTCCAATGCACGCTGACCGGCAGCCTGAATCGTGGGGCCGTCGGCCAGCGGGTCCGAGAACGGGACGCCCAACTCGATGATGTCGGCGTGCTTGGCCAGTACCTTGGCGTACCGCATGCTCGTTGCCACATCGGGGTCGCCCCCCATGACGTACGGGATGAACAGCGGCCTGCCGGCCTCGCGGAAGGCTCGCTCCAGCCGCCCTGCCCCGTCAGTCATCGAGCGCGAGTGCCGCTCCCACGGCGTCGACGTCTTTGTCGCCGCGACCCGACAGGCACAGCAGCACCGGTCCCAGGGCACCCAACGCCGCGCCATCGCGGGCGAGCACCGCGAGCGCGTGTGAGGTCTCGAGCGCGGGAATGATGCCCTCGTGGCGCGCACACTCCTGGAACGCCGTCAGCGCCTCGACGTCCGTCGCGCTGACGTAGGTCACCCGGCCGGTGTCGCGGAGCCACGAATGCTCGGGCCCCACGCCCGGGTAGTCGAGGCCCGCCGAGATCGAATGTGCCTCCGCGACCTGTCCCTCGTCGGTCTGCAAGAGGTACGAGAACGAGCCATGCAACACGCCGGGTCGCCCATGCCCGAGCGGCGCCCCGTGGTGGCCGGTCTCGATCCCATGCCCGGCCGCCTCGACGCCGACGAGCGCAACCTGCGTGTCGGGCACGAACGCGCGGAACGTTCCGATGGCGTTGGACCCACCCCCCACGCACGCGATGACCGTCGCGGGCAGGCGTCCCTCCCGGGCCACGATCTGCTCGCGAGCCTCGTTGCCGATGACCGACTGGAAGTCGGCCACGAGTTCCGGATACGGCGCGGGGCCAACCGCCGAGCCGATGACGTAGTGCGTGGTGCGCACGTTCGTGACCCAGTCGCGGATCGCCTCGCTGGTCGCATCCTTGAGGGTGCCGCTGCCGGAGTCGACGGGCAGCACCTCGGCGCCCAGCATCCTCATGCGAACGACGTTGAGCCGTTGGCGCTCCATGTCGACGCGACCCATGTAGACGTGGCACTCAAACCCCAGGAGCGCGGCTGCCGTCGCGGTCGCGACGCCGTGCTGACCCGCCCCGGTCTCGGCGATGATGCGCTGCTTGCCCATGCGTTTGGCCAGGAGTACCTGCGCCAGCGCGTTGTTGATCTTGTGGGCGCCCGTGTGGCACAGGTCCTCGCGCTTGAAGTACAGCCGGTCGATTCCGTACGCCGCGCCCAGGCGTTCGGCCAGGT
Source organism: Actinomycetota bacterium (assembly GCA_031372145.1). Classification (GTDB taxonomy): domain Bacteria; phylum Actinomycetota; class Thermoleophilia; order Miltoncostaeales; family Miltoncostaeaceae; genus CALMEC01. The sequence goes on from JANMKR010000116.1 coordinate 3,476, forward strand.
ACAGCGGCGTTGGCCGCCCGACGAAGGTCGCGAGCAGGCCGTCCAGCTCGGCGCGAAACACCGGATCTTCGCGGTACTGCTCAAACGCCACCGTCAGCTCGTCAAGCGCGCCGATCACGGTCTCGGGCACATACCGGCCGCCATACGGACCGAAACGCGTCGCAAGCTCGCTCATCCCACCTCCACCATGTCGTGGACCGCGTGGATGAACGCCGCGACGCGCACCAGGTCCTTGTGACCAGGGCTCGACTCCACGCCGCTCGACACGTCGACCGCCCACGGGCGAACCCGCCGTACCGCTTCGGCCACGTTGTCCGGATCGAGCCCACCCGCCAAGACGAATGGGCGCTGCAGCGGCGTCTCCTCGAGCAGACTCCAATCGAACCTCTGGCCGGTGCCGCCGTGCCGGCCGGCGACGGATGCGTCAAGGAACACCAGATCCGCACGACTCGCCTTGGCTGCAGCGATGTCAGCGGGGCCACCGACCGGAAACCCCTGGAACACGCGTAACCGCGCGGCCGTACGCACCGCCTCCACATCGACGTTGGAACCATGGAGCTGGACATCGGTCAATCCGGCAGCCGCGGCGGTACGTGCCACCTCGGCCGGGTCAGGATCGACGAACACACCAACGCGACGCACGTGCGACGGCAGCGCTTTGGACACCGCTCGCGCCTGGTCGACGTCGACGCGCCGCGAACTCTCGGGCGCGAAGATCAGGCCGATCGCCCAGACGCCCAAACGAGCGCACGCGACTGCCTCGGCGGGTTCGGTGAGCCCACACACCTTCACAAAAGGTCGAGTGCTCATGTGCCGATCTGTGCGAGCCTGCCGCGCTCGGCGCCGCGCCACCGCGGGAGGAACACCGTGATGAGCGAGCCGACGCCGGGGCGGCTCCACACTTCGAGCGACCCTCCCAGGAGCTGCGCTCGGTCGCGCATGCCGAACAGGCCATACCGCGCCTGAGGATTGCCCGGCGTGGGCCGGCGCACCTGATCCGGCTCGAATCCGCGCCCGTTGTCGCGTACCTCCATCGTGATGCCGGCGGGCCCTTCGCGCAGACGCACCGCCACCTCGGTCGCGGCGCCGTGGCGGGCGGCGTTGTTGAGCGCCTCCTGGAGGATGCGGTAGAACGTGATCTTCTGCGACAACGACACGCGGTTGTCGGGGAACTCGCCGCGTGTCTCGTAGTCGACGACGACACCTTGTTGGGTCTCAAACGCCCGCACCGCGTTGCTCAGGACATCAGGCAGCGTTCGATCTTCGAACTGTGCGGGGCGCAAATGACCGATCAGCTCGCGCATCTCCTGGAGCGCGCCGCCGAGCGTCTCGTAGATGCGCGCCAAGCCAGGACGCAACTTGTCGGGCAGGACCGCTCCACCACCCTCGGCATCGACCAGGTCCGCCTCGAGGAGCTGCACCTCCAGCAGTGCCACCGACAGCTGCTGGGTCGGACCATCGTGGATGTCCAAGCCGATGCGCCCCAACATGCGCTCATCACCTTCGAGGATCTGGGCCATTGCGCGCTCGAGCGTCTCGTACAGGCGGACCTGCTCGAGCAGGCTGCCGATGCGTTCGGCGCCGACGCGCGCCGCGTGCCTGCGCAGCGTGTCCTCGGACAGCGGGCTGGCAGCGGCAACCCAGACGACGCCCAGCGACCGCTCCGAAGACCGCACGGGCAACGCCAACGCATGCTTGAACCCCGCCACTCGGAGCGCCTCGGGCAGCGTGCCGGCTTCGACGTCGAGTTCGACGCCCTCACCGTGGGCCTGCCCCGCCGCACCATCAGACAGCGGCGCATTGTCAAGCCCGGGGCCCGACGAGGCGATGTTGACGGACCCGACCACGGTGAAGCGCCCCTCCCGTGGATCCGCCGCCTGCAAGACCGCGGCGCGCCCGCCGAGCGCATCGACGATCGCGCGAAGCAATCGGGCCATCTCACCCGTGGGGTCGTCCTGGTCGACCGACGCCTCCGTGACGGCGATCAACGCGGCGACCGCGGTCGGCTCGTATGGGGGTTCGGTCTCCGGCATCGGTCCATTGTAGTGCGCCGTGTCAGACGTTCACCCAACTTCGGAATCCGACCGAGCAGACGGGTGGGCCGACAAGGTTACTCGAGGGCAATGTGCCCAATTTCCGTTGTTTCCGGCAAAACCGGCTACAGAACCAACAAACTCGACCCTTGGCGAGTCACATCGGAGCAGGACGTCTCGGGTCGGAGCCGAATCAGCGGCCTATGCTCTCTTCAGAAGGTCCTTCGTTCAAACGCGATCAGCGAAAGGAAGGCATGGTCCGCGTTCTCCTCGCAGATGACAACGCTCAGTTCCGAGCGGTGCTCCGGCGCCTGCTCGAACGCGACCCCCAGATTCAGGTCTTGGCTGAGGCGTCCAACGGCAAGGAGGCCATTGCCCTGGCCGAGGAGCATCGGCCCGATGTCGTCTTGATGGACGTGTCGATGCCCAACCTGGACGGCGTCGAGGCGACCTATGCGCTCAAGGCGCGGTTCCCCGATCTGACGGTTCTGATGCTGTCGATCGGCAACAAGGACCAGGAGATCGAAGCCGGCCTGGCAGGCGGCGCGTCGGAATATCTCGTCAAAGGTGCGCCCGCCACCGAGATTGTCGACGCGATCAAGCGCCACGGCCTGCTGAGCCCTCGGCCCTGACGTCGGTCGGGACGATGCAAGCGTTGGCCACCAGGTGGGGTACGCTGTCGACAACGTGATGGAGCAGAAGTCATGACAGCCCGGTCGTTGATGCGCGTGGCGATCGCTGATGATCACCGCTTGATGTTGGACGGGATCAAACGTGCGCTCGAAACCGCTCCCGACATCGAGGTCGTGGGCGAGGCAATGAGCGGCGACGAGATGCTGGCATTGCTGCCGACCATCGAGCCGGACGTGGTGATCTTGGATCTGCGCATGCCCAACGGGGACGGGCTCGACACCCTCTCGCGCATCCGTGAGGACCACCCGGGCATGAAGGTGATCATCCTTTCGATGTTCGAGGACTCAGAGCACATCGATCAGGCACTCCAGCGCGGCGCCGACGGCTACGTCGTCAAGTCCATCAACCCGCTCGACCTGCCGTCGACGATCCGTCAGGTGGTCGAAGGAACCGTGCATCTACGTGGTGTGGCGACGTCGGCGACACCTGCCGACGGCGGCGCGACGGACGGCACCAAGGCCGTCAGCGTCGATGTGCTGACCGAGCGTGAGTTGTCCATCCTGCGCCTCGTGGCGGAGGGGCTGTCCAACCTCGACATCGCCAACCGGCTCTTCGTGACCGAGCAGACGGTCAAGTTCCACCTGTCGAACATCTACCGCAAACTCGGGGTCGCGAACCGCACCGAAGCCACGCGGTACGCCTATCGGGCCAAGCTCATCGAGTAGGTGTCCCCGGGTGGGTGGGTTATGCTTGGCGTGATGACCGGACTGACGACACCGATTGCCGACCCATCCGCGGTCGGTCAGGGCGATGATGGCGAGCCTTCCCAAAATCCGCCGCACACGCGTCGCTCGTCGCACGGTCGCACCGCCACAGCCTGAGCGGACCATCGCCGACGTCCAGCGGCTCGAGGCGTTCGGGCTGACCTGGCTCAACATCGAGTCCCCGAGCGGCATCGATGCTCAGTGGCTGGCCGCGAACTACGACTTCCACGAACTCGACATGGAAGACGTGCTCTCGCGACGCCAGCAGCGTTCCAAGATCGACGAGTACCCGGACTACCTGTTCCTGGTGCTGCACTTTCCGCGCTACGACAAGCGCACGGAGCGCCTGCAGGCAGCCGAGCTCGACGTGTTCCTGGCCGAGGACCTGCTGATCACCCTGCCCAAGGAGCCGCTCAAGCCGCTCTCCGCGCTCTGGGCCCAGTGCACGGCCCGCGAAGACGATCGCGCTCGGCACATGAACAAGGGCTCCGGCTACCTGCTCTACGAGATCGTCGACCGGATGTACGACTACTGCTTCCCGATCCTCAACAAGATCGGCCACAAATTGGAGTGGATCGAGGATCAGATCTTCGAAGGCAAGAGCGAAGAGGTCGTCCGCGACATCTCCAACGCCACGCAGGAGATCATCAATTACCGCAAGATCATCAAGCCGCAGCGACCGACGCTGCGTGGACTCGAGCGCGCGACCCAGCGCTACGCGCCGGAAGATCTCGAGATCTACTTCGACGACATCGTCGACAAGAACGAACGCATCTGGGACGAGTTGGAGAACTCCAAGGAGGTCGTCGAAGCGCTCGAGTCCACCAACGAGTCGTTCATCCGCAGTCGTCAGAATGAACTCATCCGCGTGCTGACGTTGCTCTCGGCGATCTTGCTGCCGCTGACCTTGGTGACCGGGTTCTACGGCATGAACACTCGGGGCCTTCCCGGCGCGGCGCACTGGTGGGGGTCATTGGCCGTGCTCGCGATCATGGGCGCAATCGGCGGCGGCATGGTGTGGTTCTTCCATCGCAAACGCTGGCTCTGACGTCGCGTCATCTGGCGAGCGAGCAACCCGGCGGACAAGGAATCCGGTGGGAACCGACAGCCGCCAGAACGCAAAGGAACCTCTGACGCGAGACGCGCAGGACATCATGTGGGCCCCATGGCGAATGAGATACGTGTCGTCGTCCCCTGATGCGCGCCCCGCGGGGTGTGTTTTCTGTGATCTTCCCGCCCAGGGTGACGACACGGCGACCTATATCTTGCATCGCGGCCGTTTGGCCTTCGTGATCATGAACCGCTACCCCTACAACAACGGGCACCTGATGGTGGTGCCCTACGCCCACCAAGCCTCGTTCCCCGACCTCGACGGCGAGGCGGCCGGCGAGATGCTTGAACTCGCCCGCGTGAGTCAACGCGTCGTTCAGGGCGCGATGCAGCCGCAGGGGTTCAACCTCGGGATGAACCAGGGTCGTGCGGCAGGTGCCGGCATCGACGATCACCTGCATCTGCACATCGTTCCCCGCTGGGTGGGCGACACCAACTTCATGCCCGCGGTCGCCGATACGCGCGTGATGCCGCAGCACCTCGATGAGACGTACACACTGCTGCGAAAGGGGTTTGACGCGTGACGCTTGATCCAGCTGCATTCAAGGCGTATGACGTCCGCGGCACCTACCCGGACCAGGTCGACGAAGCGGGCGCCGCACGGATCGGCCGGGCATTCCCGGCGCTGACGGGCGCCACCCGTGTCGCTGTGGGACATGACGTGCGCCTCTCGTCACCGTCCATGTCCGCTGCGTTCTGTGACGGGGTGCGCAGCGCAGGCGCCGACGTGTGCGAGCTTGGGTTGGCTGCGACCGAGATGGTCTATTTCGCGGTCGCGGAGGGTGGCTACGATGCGGGCGCAGTCATCACCGCCAGCCACAATCCGCCTGACTACACGGGAGCCAAGCTCGTGCTGGCCGGAGCGCTGCCACTTTCTGGCGACACCGGGATCGGCGAGCTCGGTCGGATGGCCGCGCGGGATGACTCACCCACGGCGGCGCAACCCGGCACGACGTCGACCGATCCTGGCCTGCTCGCGCGCTTCGTCGACTGTGCGCTCGGGTTTGTCACACCCGCGAAGATCAGCGGGCTGCGGGTGGTCATGGATGCGGCCAACGGGATGGCCGGGCTCTATCTCCCCCCCGTCATCGAACGCCTTGCCATCGACGCGGTACCGTACTTTCTCGATCTGGACGGCCGGTTTCCCAACCATGAGCCCAACCCGCTGCTCGAAGAGAACCGCGTGTTCATCGAATCCAAGGTCGTCGCCGAGAATGCCGACCTGGGCATCGCGTGGGACGGCGACGCCGATCGCTGCTTTTTCATCGACGACACCGGCGCATTCGTGCCCGGTGACTTTCTGACGGCGCTGCTGGCCGAGCACCTGCTGCGCCGCCACGGCCCCGCGCCGATCGTCTACGACCTGCGCGCATCGTGGGCCGTGCGCGACACCATCCTGGCCGCCGGCGGCACTCCGGACGAACATCGTGTCGGTCACGCCTTCATCAAGCGGCGCATGCGCGAGATCGACGCGCTCTTCGCGGGTGAGGTCAGCGGGCATTACTACTTCCGCGAGTTCTCGTACGCCGACACCGGGCTCATCCCGGCGCTCCTGATCCTGGAGCTCGTGTCCGAGGCGGGCCGACCCCTGTCGGAACTGATCGCACGCTTCCACGACAAGTACCACATCTCGGGCGAGATCAACTCGACGGTCGCCGACAGTCGCGCGGCGATCGCACGCATTCGGACCCGGTACGCTGATGGTCGCCAGACGGAGATGGACGGCCTGTCGGTCGCCTTCGACGACTGGCATTTCAACGTGCGCTCCTCCAACACCGAACCGCTCCTACGACTCAACCTCGAATCCCTCGTCTCGGAGGCCGACATGGAGCGCCGGCGCGACGAGGTGCTCGATCTGATCCACGGGAACTGAGAGGACACGCGTGGCCGAAATCGAGATCGACGGGGTGCGGTACCGGGTGCGGGTCGACCACGAGATGTGCATGGGCAACCGCGTCTGCGAAGCCCACCTGGCCGAGGTGTTCACGGTCGATGACGACACGAACCTCTCGAGCGCGGTCCAGGGCGAGCTGCAGCCGTCGCTTGCCGATGCCGTGCGCGAGGCCATCGCCGATTGCCCGCAGGACGCGATCATCCTGGAGCGGCTTGACTGACGCTGCCCCCGCCCTGCTGGTGCGGGATCTCGAGGTTGTGTACCAACGCGGCGGCGAACCGGCGGCAACGGCCGTCGCGTTCACGCTCAGCCCCGGCGACGGGTTGCTGCTCACGGGCGATCACGGCGCCGGCAAGACGAGTGTCCTGCGCGCGGTCTTGGGGTTGGTCGTCGCCACCGGTGAGATCACGGTCCTCGGGGCACCTCCTGGATCGCACGAGGTCACGGCACGCGTGGGATACGGACCCCAAGGCAGGACGTTCCTCGAGAGGCATACCCCGCACGAGATCGTCCGGGTCGTCACCGGTCTGCGCACGGGGCGGCCCGCTTCCGACGTGGCGAACGACGCGATGGAACGGGCGGGGATCGTCACCCGACGGCGCGACGCGCGGACGGTCGACGTGGAGGACATTCGCCGGGTTGCACTCGCGTGCGCCATCGCCGCCGACCCCGCGTTGATCGTCCTCGACGATCCCTGGGAGTTCCCAGAGACAATTGCCGAGATCGAACGCGCACGTGCCCGGGGGGCCGCGGTGCTCGTCGCGACCGACGAACCGGGTGGCTTCACCGACCTCCTCGGCCGCACCATCACCCTTGTCAACGGTATCGCGCAGTGATCGCACGAATCGCACGACTCTCGCGGTACGAACTGGCCGTCCTGTTGCGCCGGCGGTGGCTCTGGGCGCTTGTCGCAGCAGGGATCGTCGTCGTGGCAATCGCAGCGATTGCCGTCAGCGGCGACGCAAACCAGGCCCAGTCCGATAACTTCCGTGCATCGGGCGCATCGCTGCTTCTCGTCGGAGGCCTCACGCTCGCGCTCTGCCTGGGGGCGACCGCCATCTTCACGGGTGGAATCACCGGTGGCCTTGGCGTGCTCGTCGGTTCGGGAGCACGACGGACCGAGCTCACCCTCGCACGTGTCGCCGCGCGCCTGGTGACGCTGGCCGCGGCGTTGGGCGTGTGGTGCGCGGCGTTGCAGGTCGGGAGCCTCGCGATTGGGCGCGGATGGGACGGTCCGCTCGCAGTCCACGTGGCCGCGAGCGGCGAAACCCACGCCATGGTGCTGCTTGCCACTGCGGCCGTCAGCACCGTGCTGGGGCCGTTCATCGCGGGGTTGGTCGGCCTCATCGTCCACGTCACCGCCCAGGCGATCACCAACCTTGAGGCAGCCGCGGACCTGGGCCGGCTCGGCAGCGCGAATCGCCTGACCCATGTCCTCTACAACCTGTTGCCCCGGTCGGTGTCCTCACCGATGATCGTGCAGCTGCAAAACCGCGGCGCCGGTGGGCCGGCGGCCCCTCAGTTCGAGATCAACAACGTGGCGATCCCGTTGCAGGCGGCTGGAATCGGCACCGTGCTGTGGACGCTCTTTTGGTGCGGTTTGTTCGCCTTGCTCTGCGTCCGAGGAATGCGGCGCCGGACGCTGTAGGTCGGGCCGTCCCGGCGATCACGCCGCCGGGCACATCAGGGCACTAGGCCGAGGTGGTGAGTTCCTCGCGGTCGACGCGCCCGTAGAGCGTGTCGCGTTCGACGGGGATGCGACCGCCTGAGCTCACCAGCGAGCGGATGCGCTCTTGCGTCAGCCCGAGCGGTGTCTGGACGGTCGTGGCGTGGGCGATGCGCTCCTCGGTGAGCGTGCCGGACAGGTCGTCCAGTCCGAACGAGAGCGCCTCGGCAGTGATCTCTTCGCCCAGCATGACCCAGTGGCCCTTGATGTGCGGGAAGTTGTCCAGGACGAGCCGTGCCACCGCGATGGTGCGGAGTTTCTCCTCGCGGGTCGGCCCCGGCAGGTAGGCGAACTCGGTGTTGCCCGGCAGGAACGGCAACGGGATGAACGCCTGGAAGCCGTTGGTGTCGTCCTGCAGCGCACGCAACTGCGTCATGTGATCGACCTGCTCCTCAGGCGTCTCGAAATGCCCGAACAGGAGCGTCGCGTTGGTTCGCATGCCCTTGCCGTGGGCCTGGCGGTGAACATCGAGCCAGGTCTCGGCCGGAACCTTGCGGTCGGCGATGATCTTACGCACGCGCGGGCTGAAGACCTCTGCCCCGCCGCCCGGCATCGTGTCGTGCCCCGCGGCCATCGTCCGCTCCAACGCCTCGCCACTCGACACCTTGGAGAGGCGCGCCACGAAGTCGATCTCGACCGCCGTCAACGCCGTCAACGCGACGTGTGGCAGCGTCGACTTGAGGTCCTTGAAGAGCTCCTCGTAGTACTCGAGGTCGTATTCCTTGGTCATCCCGCCCACGATGTGCAGTTCGGTGATGCCAAGGTCTGCCAGCTGCTGTGCACGGTCGACGAGCTGATCGACCGAATACGCATAGGCGCGGTCATCCTTGTCGGTCCACACGGCGAACGCGCAGAACCCGCAGCCCACGACGCAGATGTTCGTCGGGTTGAGGTGGGCATTGACGTTGTACGTGACCTCGTCGCCGTACATCCGGCGTGCCACGGCGTCTGCAGCGGCCCCAAGGTCTTCGAGCGGCGCATCGCGGTACAGCGCGACGGCCTCGTCGGAGGTGATTCGGTCGCCGTCGGCGGCGCGGGAAAGGATTGCATCAATCATGCTCAGCACGTTATCAAGCGTTTCCGGCCCCCCGTCCCGCAAACGGCCCACCCACACGGGTCCGTTGACCCGACTCCCCACCCGTGGCGCGGCAGCGACCGTGCCTGCTAGCCTCGCGCGCCGTGGCCTACGCAGACGAGTTTGCTTCGCTCCTCGCTGAGCAGCCCGACGATTGGGCGTTCTTCGAGTGCTTCCTGACGATCGACGACCCGCGTCGGTTGACCGACGCGCGCGTGGCGTTGGGTCGTGCCAACGCCCGCCCGGTGCGGTCGGCCGGCGGCCACGATTTCGAGATCACCGTCGCCAACACCTGGGGCCATGGATCGACCGCGGGGGTCGTCCAGAGTGCACTGCGGATTCTCGACGACCTGCAGATCACGGGACGCATCTGGTACGGGGCGACATACGACATGTTGCGGCCCGCGCCACCGCACCGCTACGGTCCGTAGCGGACCCATGTATCGCTCAGACGACGACCTGGCGCTCCTGGCCGAACTGGCCGGCGTCCTCGACCAGACGGTCATCGACGCAGGCCTGAGTTCCGGCACCTACCTGGTCCTTCGGCACCTCGCTGCGACAGACGGCCCCACGGCGGTCACCACGTTGTCGGAAGCCCTCTCGGCCGACGGCGATGAGGTCGCCGACATGGCCGGACGCCTCGCGGCGGACGGGCTGGCCGAGGTTGCCGGTGGCGGGCTTCGGGCGACCGACGCCGGACGTGATCTCGTCGGCGAGATCGAGGTCGGCGCAAACCAGGCGATGCGCGACTACGTCTTGGAGCGCCCGCACACCGCGACCGTCTACGGACTGGTTGCATCGATGCAGAGCGGTCGGTTCACCGTCGAGGACCTCCTCGAGTTCCTCTCCGAGGGATCCACGCAGGAATGACCGCCGCGGTCGGTGCACGGACGATCGCTCCGATCGTCGTAGTGGTGATCATCGTCGCCCTGATCGTGGTGCTCTCGCTGCGCAAGCGCCGCGACCAATAGGTCGCGGCACCCTCAGCGCGTCACGATCGTGGTGGCGGATGCACGTCACCTCACGACCAAACTACTCGTCGTCGCCGCCCTCGAGCGGTATCACGTGTGCCGTCATGATCTCGGCGGCGCCGGCGTCAAACGTTGCCATGGCTTGGGCAATCGTGCCCGGAAGGGAGCGCCCGATCCCGGCGCGGCCCGCCGCCTCCTCCACCTCGCGAAGGGCGGTGATCAGCTCATCCGCCAAACGGTCCTGGACCGCCACAAGCGGTTCGGTTCCCTCGACGAAACGTTCGTAGAGGTGACGCGCCACCTCGTGGATCCGAATCCCGTCTTCGAGTGCCGGCAATGACGCAATCGCCCGATCGGGCGCCGCGCACCACGACGACAGCTCCAGGGCCGCCGCCGCCAGGCCACCGAGCACATCGCGAAGATCCGCAGCCTCGACATGGGTCGCCAGTGCAGCGGATGCCGAAGCCAGGATGTCCAACTCGCCCTGTTCGATGAGGCCCTCCACGTGTTCGACCAGAAGGGCTCCGGTTGCGGCCTGGCGGACGCGCCGCCGGTCGCGCTCGATGTGCAGTGCCGCGTCGAGACAAAGGAATCGGGGTCCGTCGAAGGCGCACAGGTACCAGCGCCACCCGCTCGCGGGTTCAACAGCCCGCACGCCGACCGGCACGGCACCGACTGCTGCTTCGGCCGTGGCATGGGCATCACCGAGAGCCGCGACGAGTGCTTCGAGGGAATCGTCCGCCACGCACCCAGGTTAGTGCACATGCGATCGCCGCAGCGACGTGGAGCACTACTATCTGACCGGATGTCGACCGCGCACCCCACGCCGCACCGTCAGTTGCCGCCGGCGCTGGAACTGGCCGAGCGGATCGGTGCGCTCATTCAGGCGGTCCCGATCGATCCGCCGATCGCTCACGACCGTCTGGCGGCCGTGCTGATCCTGCTCTACGAGCACGATGACGTTCCGCACCTGGTGTTGACCAAGCGCACGGACACACTCGAACACCACCCTGGGCAGATCGCGCTGCCAGGAGGACGTTGGGAGACGAGCGACGGGGAGTTGGGCACCACCGCGTTGCGCGAAACCCACGAGGAGCTGGGCGTACCGCGCGAGTCCATTCGGCTCGTGGGTCGCATGGGCGACGAGCTGACGATGGTCAGTGGATTTGTCGTCGCTCCGTTCGTCGGCGTGTCGCGGGTCGCGCTTCGACCCGTCCCCAGCGAGCGCGAGATCGCGCGGGTACTCCAGATTCCGCTCTCCGACCTGCTCGATGCCGACGATGCGCTGCCGGCGTCACCGGACGTCGTGTCGCTGCGCTACCCACTCATGGGCGAGGACGTCTGGGGCGCCACCGCCCGCATCCTCCACGCCTTTTCAGGCCTCGTGCGCGCCGTCCTTGAGGACCCCGTCGGATGAGGGAATCGCGAGTGACGGCCGTGCCGGCAACTCGGCCTGCCCGTCCCGGCCGGCCTCCCCGCCCAACGCGAGCGATTCGAGGCGGGCGACATGGGCGGTGAGCTCGGCCTGCCGTGGATGGTCCTGCGGCAGCGAGCGCACCAATGCCGCAACCCGATCACGGATTTGCAACGCAAAATGCGGCGTCGCGGCCCCAACCATCTGCGCGAGCTCAGCCTCGTCGGGAATGGGATAGATGTGTTCGCGAACGGTCACGATCGTGATCTTGCCACAGCCGGCGATGACGGTGACCGACGATGAGCGGACCAGCGGTGCGCGCACCGGCGCCGCTCGCCCGGTGGAAGCGCAAATTGGTCGGCTGCTACCTGGAACTGCGGGTGGTGCCGGTGCTCCTCTGGTCGTTCTCGGCGATCACGTTGGGCTCGGCCTTCGGCTGGGATCGATCGGGCCGTGTGGGGTGGCTGGTCGCGGCCTGGGTGATCGGCCTGCTGCTCCAGGGCGCCGTGGCCCATTGCGTCAACGAGTTGACCGACTGGAGGTCGGGAACGGATCGCGACCCCGCGCCACGAATGTTGAGTGGCGGCAGCAAGGTCCTGCGAGCCGGTTTGCTGTCCGAACGCGATCTGGTGTGGATGGGAACCGTCGCGGCGGTCCTGGCAACCGGTCTCGGTGTGGTGGTCGCGGCCGAACGCGGCTGGTGGCTGTTGGCGTTCGGGGCGGTGGGCATCGTCGGTGCCGTCGTCTACACCTTGCCGCCGTTGGCGGCTGCCTACGTCCCGTTCGCCGGTGAAGTCGTCGCTGCGTTGTGTGTCTGGGCCTGCACGCTCGGGGGCTTCGCCGTCCAAACCGGCGACCTCTCACGGGGGGTGCTCTTGGTCGGCGCGAGCCATGCGGCGTACTGCGTGTCCATGCTGATGTTCCACCACTATCTGGACCGTGGTCCGGACTCGCGGGCACAGCCCCCCAAACGGACAACGGTCGTCCGTCTGGGGAACGCCGCTCGTGCATATGGGCTCGCCTGGGCGGGCATGGCCACTGGGACCGCGCTGCTCGGGACCCTGATCGTGGACGTCACGCTCGCACCGACCGCGGTGGCGGGCGCCGTCGCAATCGCGCTCCATGGGACGGTGCAACTGGATGATCCCGTCGCCGTGACCCGCGCCGAGGCCATCGTGATCGGCGCGGGCATCGTCGCAGCAATGGCAAGCAGCATCCTGGTCGCACCGACGTTGTGGTGGGTGGCGATCGTCCCCATGATCCTCGTTCCGATCGAAGGCGTGGTCGCCGGCCGGTGGTTGACGCCCGCGCTTGCAGACACACCTGCCGTCGCCCCTCGAACCGACCTCCCAGAGCCGACCGTGCAGCGCTGATCGCCAGTCCGGCGCATGAACCCTCGCAGAGGCGCCGTACCCCCTTCACTGGGGTGCGGAGGCTGATCCGGCCACTATCCCTGGCCCTTCCGCGAGTTATCCACAGGGCGGGGTGACCTGTGGGCAATCAGGAATCTCGCATCGTGCGGGCAGGAATTCACTCCGAACGACACAGATGCCTGAAAACTCCCTTGGGGGTCGAATTCGCTCGATTATCATCGCCCCGCAGTGACCCCTTCCGCCCTGACGCGCCCGTGGCGATGAGAGACGACGACAAGCTGGTTCGTCAGCTCTCGCTCGTCGCCTTTCTGATGTCTCAGCATCGGCCGGTGACGGCCGACGAGATCCACGAGAACGTCGAGGGATACGGCGGCATGAGCGAGCAGGCCTTCCTGCGCAGGTTCTACTCGGACCGCAGCGAGTTGGAGGCCATGGGCTTCTCACTCACCGTCGAGCGGCCGGGAGACGATCCGTTTCAGGGTGACCTGTACGCCCTTCCGCCCGAGAGCTACTACCTGCCGCCGATCGACTTCGACGAAGGGGAGTTGTCCGCGCTGCAGACTTGCCTGTACCTGTTGGAGGGGCAGTTCGCGTATGCCGAACCGCTGCGGTTGGCGCTGCAGCACCTGACGCTCGGCCGGCCAAGCCCACTCGACGATCACGCCGCCCGCACCGTCGCCGTCAACCTCCTCGGACCGAACTACTCGAGCGACGTCGCCACCTACCTGACCAAGATCGAGTCGGCCATCGGACGGCGCAAGACGGTTCGTTTCTCGTACTACTCGATCGGACGTGACGAACGCTCCCAGCGCGAGGTCGATCCGTACAGCCTCCTCTATGCGGCCGGCAACTGGTACATGGTCGGCCATTCGCACGAGCGCCAGGACACGCGCATCTTCCGTCTGTCGCGCATCGAGGGACGCATCACGTTCAAGTCCCGCGCCGAACACGACTTCGCCCCGCCGCGTGACTTCGATCTGTCGCCCTACCGCGATCGCGCTCCGTGGCAGCTCGCCGAACCCAACGAGAGCGCAACGATCGCGTTGACCCCGACGATCGCGTGGTGGGTTGAGCAGATGTTCGGTCAGTACGGCAGCTTCGAAGCGCGGGCGGACGGGACGGGTGTGTTCACAACCCCGTTCGGATCCAAGCGCGAACTCTTGACCTGGATCTTGGGCCTCGGCGCCGACGCCGAGGTTGTCAGCCCACCCGATCTGCGCTCCGCCGCTGTCAGCGCGCTCGAGCTCGTTCGCGACCGCCACACCGCTGAGCCCGAAGCGCGCGACGAGCCGGCATCGATCACGGTCTCGGTGTCCGAGCACCGCAGCACGGCCAGTTCGGGTCCGGCGACCGCCCCGGATCGCGTTGTGCCCGCCGAGCGCTTTACCAGGCTGCTCGCCTTGATGACGCGCCTGCTCGCGGCATGCGGCAAGTCCCGCGACGGTCAGGTGCCATGTCTCGATCTGCGGACGGGTCTCAACCTGTCGCAACGCGAGCTCGAAGATGACATCGGGTTGCTCAACCTCATCAACTTCGGCGGCGGGTGTTACGCCTTGTTCGCGCAGGTCGTCGACGATGCGGTTTCGGTGCAAAAGGAGACGTACGGCGAGCAATTCGCACGGCCCGCACGCTTGTCGCCGCTCGAGGCCAAGGCCCTCTTGTGGGCGCTGGAGTTCATCGGTGACCGGCTGCCCATCGGCGATGACGATCCGTTGGCTTCGGCTCGCGAGAAGATCGAGGCCGCGATCGGAGAGGATCGCCTGCCACCGATCGAACTGGGACGCATCCAGACCGCAAACGCCGCGGTCGCCGCCGCCATCACCCGGGCGATCCGCGAGGACCGGGTCGTCGACATCGACTACTGGACCGAGGCTCGGGGTGCGATCACGTCGCGTTCGATCGAGCCGCATCTGTTGGTCAACACCCGCGACGCCTGGTATGTCGTCAGCTGGTGTCGGCGGGCCGAGGAACAACGCACGTTCCGGCTCGACCGGATTCGCAGCGCCAAGGTCACCAAAGAACGCTTCGAACGCCGCAGCGAGATGACCGCCGGCCCGTACCTGCCGTGGGGTGACCGACCGAACCACCCTGGTGGACGGCTCGCCCAGAGTGCCTCGGTGTGGTGCAGCCCCAGCGTCGCTCGCTGGCTCGAGGAGGAGCACCCGTCCAGCGAACGCCACAGCGACGGCTCCGTTTTGATCGAGATCCCGTATGCCAGCGAGGCATGGCTGGTCAAGGAACTGATCAAACATCAGGGCGAGGCTGTCCTGTTCGAGCCGCTCACCACCCGCCGCACGGTCGCAAAGGAAGCAGAGTCGATCCTCAAGCGCTACCGGTCCCGTGCGCGACAGTCCCGCAGGACGCCGGCGCGTTCCAGCTCGTCACGCAGCTCCTCGTAGCGACGCCGCCCAGAACCGCTGGGCCTGGCCGCGCACGACGTAGCCGTCCAATTCGAGTCGTCCGAGTGCGGCGGCGATTGCGGCAGCGTCTGCTCCGACCCGCGTCGCAAGCTCGTCGGCTCGCAACGGTTCCCGGTTGAGGAGCTCGTAGATCTGCCCGTCGAGGCCGGATGGCATCCCGCGTACCTCCGAATCGACATGGTTCCAGGCGAGCCCCGGACATTCCGCGATGACGTCGTCGACGCCCTCGCACATCGCCGCCCCGGCGCGAAGGAGCGCGTTGCAGCCCACCGAGGCCGCCGCTCCGGGCGCTCCCGGAACCGCCAGCACGGGCCGGCCCTGCTCCAGAGCGAAGTCAGCCGTGATCAGCGCGCCCGATCGCTCGCCCGCCTCAACGACGACGACCGCGTCGGCGATCCCAGCGACGATCCGATTGCGCGCCGGAAACCGCCAGGGCGCCGGCTCGGTACCCGGCCAGTACTCGGAGATGAGCGAGCCGCACGTCAGGATCTCGGTTCGCAGCCGATCGTTGGTGCGTGGCGAGCTGACGTCGACTCCCGCGCCCAGCACCGCGACCGTTGGCCGCCCTGCGCTCAAGGCGCCTGAATGTGCCTCGGCATCAATGCCGAGTGCGAGGCCGCTGACGACCAACGCACCGTGCGTCGTGAGCGACGCCGCCAAGTCATGGGCAAACCGCATGCCGAACGCGGTCGGGCGACGACTGCCAACGATCGCGATCACGGGAGCGTCACGGGTTTCGTCGCCACCGGCCGCCACGCCCATGGCAAAGAGCCCGAACGGTGGGTCCGGGATCTCGGCCAGTCGTGCGGGATAGCCCGCTTCGCCGATGCCCACGTGGCTGATGCCACGCGCCAGGAGCGAGGTGTGTTCAGCGTCGGCGTCGAACGCCCGGCGCACCGCGAGCGCCTCGCCCAGCACGGTCGCATCGAGTCGCAGCAGACGCGCGAGCGACGATGGGGTCGCCGACCACAGTCGCGCCCCTCCCCCAGCCGTACGAGACGGGCGTTGCAGATCTCGCCCCAGGAGCGCCGCGAGCCGGGCGAGTCCGAGCTGCCAGCTCACGCCGCTCTCCGGGCCAGCGTTCCGGCGGTGCGGTACTGGAGGGCTTCGGCGATGTGCTCGCTCGTGACCTGTTCGACACCCGCAAGGTCAGCGATCGTCCGAGCGACCCGCAGCAGGCGATCGTGCGCGCGCGCCGACAGGCAGTGTCGCTCGACAGCCCGCATCAGGAGCGCCTTGCCGTCGCGATCGAGTCCACACGCATTGCGGGCCTGCGATGGCGTCAGATCGGCGTTGATGCACGTCTGGCCCCGTTGTCGGGCGAACGTACGCGCCGCCTCGACCCGCGCGCGCACCACGACCGTCGGCTCGCCGGTCTGCGCGTTGCCGACGATCTCATCGGCTTCCAGGCGTGGGACGTCGATTTGGATGTCCAGACGGTCCGCAACGGGTCCGGAGATACGCGCACGGTAGGCCTCTTGACGACCCGGCACACAGGTGCAACGTCGACGCGGGTCACCTTCAAACCCGCAGGGACATGGGTTGCCTGCACAGACCAGGAGCGGGCGCGCGGGAAACCGTGCGGTCACCATTCCTCGGGTCACGTCGACCCAGCCTTCCTCGAGTGGCTGGCGCAGTGCGTCCAGTGCGGCGGGAGCAAACGCACAGACCTCGTCCAGGAACAACACGCCGAGATGCGCCAGCGTGACCTCGCCAGGCTGTGGTGACCGTCCACCTCCAACCAGCCCGACCGCCGAAATCGTGTGATGCGGCGCCCGGAACGGCCGCGCATCCACCATCGGTTTGCCGTGTGGCAACAACCCCGCGACGGAGTGGATGCGGGTCACCGTGATGGCGTCGTCGACGTCGATCGC
>JANMKR010000124.1:0-6669 GCA_031372145.1 Actinomycetota bacterium
TGAGGCGCGTCAGCGGGCCGATGTCGAGCCGAGCACCGATCCGTCGACGGTGTGGCCGAGCGTCCGATCACGCGGCCCACGTGCGGACAGGCGATGGCCGGCTCGCCCCTGACGAGCCGCTGCCCCGTCCGCGTCACGGAGTTGTGCGGCACGGAGGCGAAGGACCGCGACGACGTCAGTGGTGTGTTCGAACGGGTCGGCGATGACCTGACCGTCAGCCAACGAGACGTACGCGATCAGCCGCCCGCGCACCTCGGCGACGAGACCCGGGGCGATGGGTGCCGGCGCACAGTCCAGCTGGGCAAGCCGTTCGAGCGCGTTGGCATCGCCGGCCGCCGAGCGGCGCATGAAAATATGATCCAATTGGTTCTGAGCTGCGTCATACATGGCGAAACGTCCCTCGATTGGTCCTTTCAAGAGCCATCTTTCCTCGCCACGCCGACCGATTCAAGATCCAATTGCGCTATTATGGCGTCCAATGAACCAGTTCGCTTCAGTGTTGGGTGCGTGGCGCGGCGGCGAGGGCCCGTTGCATGCGCGCCTCAGCGCGGCCATCGAGGCGGCCGTCGAGCGTGCGGAGCTCGGGATCGGCACGACGCTGCCGGCCGAGCGCACGATGGCCGACGTCCTCACGGTGAGCCGCGGGACGGTGGTCGCGGCGATGCGCACGTTGGCCGACGGCGGGATCATCCGACGCAGGCGGGGCAGCGGTTCCATTGTGATCGCGCGCGTGTCCCGTCCCTCGCGCGTCGCGAACGACCACCTCCGGCAGACCAGGCTGGCTCAGGTCTACGACAAGCTCGAGCTTGGGGTCATCGAGATGGTCGCCGCCGCCCCGCTTGGCGCCGGAGCCGTTCCCGACACCGCCTGGCACGCGGCCCTCGAACAGATGAGCGGGCTCGAGGCAAGCACCGGGTATTTCTACGCACAGGGGTTGCCCGCACTCAGGTCGGCGATCGCCGATCACATGACGGGGTGGGGCATCGCCGCTGACGGCGACGAGGTTGCGATCTGCAGCGGCGCGCAGCAAGCGATCTCGGTCGTGGTGGACACGTTGGTGTCGCGCGGCGATCACGTCATCGTCGAGGAGTACACCTGGGCGGGCGCGATCGACGCGTTGCGGGCCGCGGGCGCGCGCATCGTCACCATTCCCTCCGATGGCGCCGGACCCGATGTCCCACGGCTGCGCGAAGCACTCGCCAACACCCACCCGTCGCTCGTCTACCTGTGTCCGACCGTCAACAACCCCACCGGCGTGACGATGTCGGTCACCCGCCGGATGCGCATCGTCGAGGCGTGCCGCCCGTATGGCATGCCGGTCGTCGATGATTGCGCCAACAATGACGTGGTCGTCGGCGAGCGACCACCACCGCTTGCGACATTCGATCCGAGTGCCCCGGTGATCACGGTCGGATCCATCAGCAAGTTGTTCTGGGGCGGTTTGCGCGTCGGGTGGATGCACGCCCCCAAGGACCTGCTGGCACGGTTGGCGGAACGCCGCCGCGTGGCGGATCTGGGCTCGCCGCTGATCACGCAGCTCGTTGCGACCGAACTGCTAACCCACCACGTCGAGGCCATGCGCGAGCGACGTCTCGCCGAGATCTCGGCGCGCAGAGAACTCGTCAGGCAACTCGTCGAGCGCGAACTGCCATGGTCATGGACCGAACCGTCAGGCGGCTACATGTTGTGGTTGCGACTCCCCGATGGCGACAGCCGCGAATTTGCGCACTATGCGCTTCGGGAAGGGGTGGCGGTCCTCCCCGGAACGATCGTGTCAGCGAGCGGCGGCGGTTCGGATCACCTTCGGCTCGCACTCATCCACGATGACCCGACCACCATCGAGGCGTTCGCGAGGCTCGGTCGCGCATGGCGCACCTACGCGCCTCTGGCCGCACGCAGCAGGGCGCGCCCGGGTTCGATCGTCGTCTGACCTGGGGCGAGTGCCCTGTCACGTGTGTTCGCCGGTCAAGCGGCGGCGCAGTTCCTGAACGGCGGCCAGCTCAGCTTCGGCGCGCTCGAGCGCGGTCCGAAGTCGCGCAACGTCTGCAAACTGCTCGTCCTGCAACGCCGAGCGCACCAGCTCAACGCGACTCTCCGTCCAGTCTGCGACGAGGGCGTGCTGCGCCTCCGCGATCGCGAGGCCTTCGGTCAGATCGTCGACGACCTCGGCCAAGCGGGTGGCTTCACCGGCGGCCTTGACCAGCAGCTCTCGGTACATGTCGTTCACGTCTCGGACCTCCTTCGCAGAACCAGCGCGGCCGCCCCGGTGAATACCCCGGCCAGTAGGACGAGTTGCCCAAGATGCAACCAGAGGCCGCTGGATGAGACCGATGGTTCGACAAGCAGGGACTGGAACGAGCGGAACGCAGGACCGAACGGTACCGCTTCGCTGATGGCGCTGGCCACGTGGCTGTCGGTGAACAGACCCAGGAAGATCAGCGGCAGAGCGAGCATCAGGGCGGCCAGCAGTGCGCCGCGTGTCTCGCGCGCGGCAGCGCCGACGAGGACCCCGAACCCGCCGAACGCCAGGCCCGCCGCCAGCAGCGTCGGCACCCACAGCGCCCACCGGTCGACCGCGAGCGATGTGCCCAACGCGACGACGACGAGGAGCACCAGTCCGATCGCCGCAGACACGATCGCTGCGAAGGTGACCTTTTCGCCGACGAGGGCCTCGGGGCGGATGAGCCCGCGGCGCAGGCGCACAAGGGTGTTGTCTTCGCGCTCCGATGAGAGTGCGGCGGCCGCCAGCAATACCCCGACCAGGGCCAGGCTGACCAGCAGCGCCCCGGCGAAGCCGAAGGCAGACAACGGCTCGCGACCCGCAGGCGTCGGTGGAACGGTCAGCGTGATCGGTCGACTGATCGCAGTGGCCGCTGCGTTGGCGAGGTCCAGGTTGACCCCGGCTTCGACGATGAAGTTGAGCAAGGGGTCCATCCGGGAGGCGAGCAGGCGCTGCCCCTGACCGACGAGCACGTTCTGCAGCTGACGGACGAGGACCTCGCTGCGCTTGAGACCGAGGATGGAGCCCTGACGCGAGAACACCGCGATGTCGCCACCCTCGACGATGACGCGAACCAAGTTCAACGTTTGCGTGACGTATGTGCCCGCAAGCTCCTGGTTGAGTCGGAACACCGCCGATTCGAGGCGTCGCGAGATCGACTGTGCTTCGATCGGCGAACGCCGGCTGACCTGTAGGCCGATCTCGGGTGATCGGATGCCTGACTGCAGGTCGCTGATGAAGCTCTGCGGCAGCGTCAGCACCGCGCTCACGCGGCCATCCTCCAATGCCGCCGCTGCAGCGTCCGGATCGAGCCGCTTGACGTCGACTTCGTTCGCCAGCCGTTGCTCGTAGTCGACGACGCCCAGCCGCCGATCACCCACGCGCACGGTGCGATTGCTGGTGTCGAGGTTGACGAACGCGATGGCGGGCCGTCGCTCGCCGCTCTGCAGCGCGATCGTGACGAGTGCCGCCACGACCAACGGGTAGCCGATCAGGATCGCCAGCAGCCCGCGCCCTCGCACCAGCAGGCGCAGGTCCTTTCGCAACAGGTGCAGCGCACCGGTCATGCGTGCACCCCGAGCAGATCGGTCATGCGGGCGCCCCGACCAGATTGAGGAACGCCGCTTCGGCCGCGTCGGCATCGCTCGCTCCAGCCCGGCCGTGGGCACGGACGAGTTCGCTCACGGTTCCGTCGAACACGGTGCGGCCGGCGTTGAGCACCACGATGCGCTCGGCGTGTCGGGCTGCTTCGTCGACCGATTGCGTCGAGAACAGGATTGCAAGGCCGTCGTCATGACGCAGCTGATCGAGCCAGGTCCAGAGTCGGCGGACCTGGTCGGGGCTCAGCGTCGCGGTTGGCTCATCGAGCAGCAACACCGATGGCCGGCCCGCCAGGGCGATCGCCAGGTTGAGCCGCTGCAGCGTCCCGGTCGAAAGCTCGCCCGCCCGGGTGTCCGCGAACCGGGCCAGGTCCGCGCGTACCAGCAGTTCCTCGGCCACTGCGTTGGGCTGGGCGGCGGATTCGAGCGCGGCGAACAGGCGCAGGTTCTCGCGTGTCGTCAGCCGCCGGTAGACCGCAGGGGTTTGCGGGACCCATCCGATCTGTGACGCCGCCGCGGCCTCGCGGCGGACGCTTCCCGCCGACGGTGAACTCGCGCCCGCAAGGATGCGCAGGAGCGTCGTCTTGCCCGCCCCATTCGGGCCGAGCAGCGCGACGGCCGTCCCCTGTTGCAACGCAATCGTGACGTCGTCGAGCGCTGCGACATCGCGGAATCGCTTTGAAAGTCCGGTTCCCAGCAGGAGGGACGGGGTTGTCTCGCTCACCCCGCGTCCCGGCGGGCGGATGCAACGTGCCTGCGCATTGCAAGAATCCTACAACCGCCCCGGCTGGTGTTCCGACCGTGAGGTGCGGTACCCTCTCGCCCCGTGGCTGCGGTGACCCCCGAGCGTCTCGAGCCAACCCGCGGTTTGCGGGAGCGCGAGGCACGTATCCGAAGGCGGCGTTCGATCGTGGGTGCCGTGACGGCGCTCTGCGTCGTCAGCGCCGCCGCGGCCGTGTGGTCGACCGCGCGACGGTCCGGTGGCTTGGACCCCGGCGCCGTGGCGTCACCCGTGACTGCGTCGGCGCTGGACCTGGGGGTCCCGCCGCCTGACCGCATCATCGCCCGTGCCGGCCTGGTGGACATCCATCTGCCGATTGACCGCCAGCGCATCGCCCTGACGCTCTTCCGGTCGGTTGATGACGCCGACGCGGTGGCGTTCAAGCCCGACGCCACTTGGAAGCACAGGGTCGCGCCACCCGCAGGGCGGGCCGGCCCCGAGACCGCGGGGCTCGACATCGCGGCGCCCGCCGGTGCGATCGTCTATGCCCCGGTCGACGGAACCATCACGAGCGTGGTGGACTACGTGGTCGCGGGTGTCGCGGCCGGCTACCAGGTCGACATCACGCCGGAAGAACAGAGCGACGTCGTCGTGCGCGTGCGCCACATCGAGGGCATCCCCGAGGCACGTCGGGCAGGGCCGGTCTGCGAGATCGGGAGTTTCGAGAAACCCAATGTCGGGACGTTCGTCAAGGCCGGCATCACCTGTATCGGAGAGGTTCTCGACGCCTCGGATCTGTCCGAGGTCGCGCGTCCCGAAGTGGCCAAGTACGTCTCCGGAGCGGGCAACCATGTGCACCTGGAGGTCGTGCGGGTCGGCTCGTGACCGGTGCCGCCGACCCATTGCGCATCCTGTTCGTCGGTGACGTGTTCGGCACGGTCGGCCTCAAGGCGCTGCTGGCCAGGTTGCCTGAACTGCGCGAGGTTCATCGGCCCACGATGGTCGTCGTCAACGCCGAGAACGCTGCCGGTGGTGCGGGTACGTCAGGGCGCCAGGCCAAGGAACTCTTGGACGCCGGGATCGACGTGCTGACCGGCGGCAACCACACGCTGCGCCAAACCGACCTGTTCCCCCTCCTCGAAAGCGA
Source organism: Actinomycetota bacterium (assembly GCA_031372145.1). Taxonomy (GTDB): domain Bacteria; phylum Actinomycetota; class Thermoleophilia; order Miltoncostaeales; family Miltoncostaeaceae; genus CALMEC01. The sequence goes on from JANMKR010000124.1 coordinate 5,469, forward strand.
CCCGCGCGTGTTGCGCCCCGACAACATGGCGCCGAAGGCGCCGGGACGGGGGTACACCGTGGTGGATGTCGCCGGGGGCTTTCGTGTGGGGGTCATCAACCTCCTCGGCTCGGTGTTCATGGACGCGGCGCACAGTCCGTTCGCGGTCGTGGACGCGTTGGTCGAACGGGCGCGACGCGAGACACGTTGGGTCGTCGTCGACATCCACGCCGAGGCCACCAGCGAGAAGGTCGCGTTGTCGCGTCATCTGGACGGTCGGGTGACCGCGGTCGTCGGCACCCACACGCACGTGCAGACCGCCGATGCCCGGGTGCTGGCCGGCGGTACGGCCTACATCACGGACCTCGGCATGACCGGACCGCACGACGGCGTCATCGGCGTGCGCTCGGACATCGTGCTGCGCCGGTTCCTGTCAGGTTCGTCCGGCAGGTTCGAACCCGCTGACGGCGAGGTGCTGGTTCAGGGAGCGATCGTCGAGGCCGGCACCGACGGCCTGGCGACGTCGATCGCGGCGTTCAGCGTTCCGGGGCCATAGGCCCGGGGCCACGCACCGGCGAGCAGGGCGATGAGCAGCGTGTCGCGGATGACGACGAGCGCGATCGGACCGCTGTCGAGCGCGACCAGCCGCCAGTAGTGCACCGGGAAGTAGAGCTGCGTTGCCAGGAGTACGCCGACCATGGTCGCGAACGTCACTCGTCCGTATCGGCCGGTGACGAGCAGCGCGGCGGGCACAACCCACAGCAGGAACTGGGGTGAGAGCACCTTGCCGGCGGCGACCGCGACGATGAGCGTTGCCGCGGCGCCGTTGACGAACAGTCGGTCGGCGGCCGCCCCGTGGGTCCGGCGCAGCAGCACGGTGGTGGTGATGCACACCGCGATGACGCCGACCACTGCCAGCGCGGTCGAGATGGCTGCGATCGCCACCGGTCCGCCACCGATCAGGTTCTGGCTGCCGAAAGTCGTCTCGACGCGGAGCGGGATGCCCGCCAGCTCGTGCAGGCCGAGCAAGTAGGCCGATCCCAGGGATTCGATCTGCAGCGGCCGGTCCAGGTGGTACGCAAACAGCCGCCACACGCCGTCGGGTGACAGGGCGATGAAGGGGAGGACCGTCGCGACGACCCCGGCCGCCGCAAGGCCCGCGCCCCCGGCGGCCGCACGCCCGCCACGGTGGCGGCGATGCCACACGACCAGCAGCGGTACC
>JANMKR010000130.1:0-7033 GCA_031372145.1 Actinomycetota bacterium
ATGAGCGCCAGCATGCGCCGTTCGCGGTCGGTCAGACCCGCAAGCTCAGCCTCGGCCTGCTTGGCCGACAGCTCGCGAAACTGGGTCAGCAGCGTCCCCGCAGCCCGTGGGTCGAGCGAGGATTCGCCCGCCGCGGCCTCGCGGATCGCGCGCGTCAACTGGTCGGAGTCGGCCTGCTTGAGCAGGTACCCGTTGGCCCCCGCCATCACCGACCCGACGATGGCCTCCTCGTCCGAGTATGACGTCAACATCACCACGCGCATGTCGGGGTGCTGCTTCTTGATCTCCCGGCAGGCCTCCACGCCGCTACCGTCCGGCAACCTGATGTCCATCAGCACGACGTCGGGCTTGGCCTGCTCCGCCATCGCGATCGCCTCGGCGACCGTGCCGGCCTCACCCACGACGCGAAAACCACTTGTGTGGGCCAGAAGCGATCGCAGCCCGAGCCGCACGACTTGATGGTCATCGACGATCAACACGCGAATGATGTCGGGAGCACTCATCGAAGGACCTCCTGGGGTTGCGAATCTGACTCGTCTGGCGCCTCGATGTCCAACGGAATCGCAAGCGAGACACGCGTGCCGCCACCGAGCGCCGGACCGATCTCGGCTCGGCCACCCAACCGGCGGGCGCGCTCCCTGATGTTACGGAGACCTTCTCCCATATGTGTGGGAGGATCGGGAATGCCGGTCCCGTCGTCGGTGACGAGCAGGTCGAGTTCGTCAGGCGCAAACGCCAACTCGACGTCGATGTGCGTCGCCTGGCCATGCCGGGCGGCGTTGGACAACCCCTCGCGCAGCACCTGCTCCAGATGCTGGCCGGTCTCGTCAGGAAGCGGCCCGGCGGCATCGACACCGTGGACGCGCACGTTGACGGTCACGCCGGTCTTGCCTGCGAAGTGCCGGGCGAGGTCCTCCAGACGGGTCGCGATCATCGCCGCGTCCCCTTCGGGTTGACGCAACCCTGAGATGTACTCGCGAATTCCCGCGATCGTCGTGTTGAGTCCTTCGACCACCTGACGCACCTGACCGCGGGTCTCGACATCGCTCGACGTGATCGCCACGGACTCCAGGTGCAGCCCGGCGGCATACAACGACTGGATGGTGCCGTCGTGCAGGTCGCGTCCGATACGCGCGCGTTCCTCGGCGACCGCGCGGGCGCGGTCGAGCGACTCGATGCGCTGTTTGGCCTCGACCTCGAAGATCTCAAGCAGCTTGACCGCAAGCACTGAGAGCACCAGCCCGGCCAGACCGCGCACCACCGCCAGCTGGATCGCGCCGGCGCCGAACCGCGCGGAATCAGGGCCGCCCTGTCCGGGCGACCAGAAGGGATGGTCGACCACGATCCCGCCGATGACGGCGTACACCAGGAGCACGCCGGCTGCGGCCGCCGCGTAGGGCCGGATTCCGCGCAGCCCGGCTTCGGCCAATTCACCGCGCTGTCGCCACAGCCCGATCGCGGAGAGCACCGCGGCGGGCAGAAGGATCACGTGCCGTGCGAGCGTTTCGACCGACTCCTCCCACTGCCCCACCGTCCACTGGGCGTTCGCCGCCAGGATGCCTGCCCCGACCAGCAGCCCCACCGCCGCAACGAACGACAGCGCCGTCCAGGCTTGCCGACGTCGTTGCGAATCGACGATCAGACGCAGCCCGAACTGCAGTAGGAACAGGAATGCGACGGTCTGCAGCGCCGCACGCACGACGAGGAGCAGATCGATGAGCCCCGCCCTGATGTAGCCCTCTTGAATGGGCACGAACACGTACCCCCACACCGCGAGGGCCTCGACGAACGCGAAGGCCGCGAGCCAGATCAGCGACTGCGTCAGCCGCAGCCGCGTCGCGCGCCGGCGCTGGATCCAGACCGCGAATCCCAGCGAGAAGAACACCAGTCCCTGCGCGAACAGGATGATGGTCTTGTTCTCTTCGAGGAACCGCGTCACTCGTCTACTCGCCTCCTACGACATCGCACACGCGGAGGCGCACGCCGCGTCGCCTGGACCGTTGGACCCGAATGCTCGGGTTCCCAATGTACGCGCTGGTCAGCCGCCGATGGCCGTTTCGAGCTGGGTCCGCAGGTGATCCAACTCGGCGCCCGCAGCCGCGATCACCTGGGGCTCCTCGAGCAACGCACGGCGATCCATGTGGGTCGAGCGATTGGTGACGTAGGGATCGTCGAGCACCGCCGCCATGTCCCGCCCCGCCCCGAGTTGCCGTACGACGTATTCGATCAATCGCTTGTGGGCCGCCGACTCAGCGCCGATCAGCTTCGCGACCTCGTCCTTGATGCTCAAATCTCCAACCCCCTGGATGTCGTCATGAGCACCCCGCTGAACGACCGAAGGCGTCGGACGCGTTCGGCGGTCGGGGGGTGGCTCGAGAAGAGGTTCATCATCCCACGTCCGCCGAACGCCGCGAGCGGATTGACGATGTACAGCGGCGCCGACGCCGGGTTGACCGCCAGCGGAATGGCGTGGGAGCCACGCTCGAGCGTCTCGAGGGCGTCGGCAAGCCCGTTGCCGTCGCCCAGGAACTCTGCGCCCGTGGCGTCGGCCTGGTACTCGCGCTGCCGTGAGACCGCCATCTGGATGATCATCGCGGCCACCGGCGCGAGGATGATCGTCGCGATCGTCCCGATGAGGCCGAGCGGGCTGTCGTCGTCATCCCCGCCGCCGAAGAACAGCGAGAACTGCAGGAAGTGCGCGATCGCCGAGATCGCACCGGCGACCATCGCGGCGATGCTCGCGATCAGGATGTCGCGGTTCTTGATGTGTGCCATCTCATGGGCGATGACACCCTCGAGCTCACGAGGCGACAGAGCCTGCACGATGCCCTGGGTGACGGCGATGGCCGAGTTCTGGGGATTGCGACCGGTCGCGAATGCGTTGGGCTGCTCGGCGGGCGTGACATAGACCTTGGGCTTGGGAATGCCTGCCCGGACGGCCAACGTGGCGATCATGCGGTGCAACTCGGGAGCCTCGGCTTCGTCGACCGGGACCGCCTTGCTCATCTTGAGGGCAATCGACGCGCTGAACCAGTACATGGCGAGGTTCATGACGACCGCGAGGCCTGCGAAGAACACCAGGCCGCTGCGACCGCCGACGACCTGCCCGATGACCAACAGCAGGCCGGTCAGGCCCGCGATCAGGACAAATGTGCGAAGGGTGTTCCGCGCCTTTTGGGCAGCGAGGCTCATGTGGTGTGTGCTCCTTTTCCGGAGGATTCCGGAACAGTGTTTCGGTGTTTTCTGCGCTGATCAATTGTAGCGAGGGGGATTGCCGAACAGCCGCCACCAGCGTTGAGGCTTGGTTAAGCGGACCTGCGTAGAGTGGTCTTCGTGCTCCGGTCGATCGCGCTTCTGGCGCTCACAGTGCTCCTTGCCGGCTGCGGCGCGGGCTCGACGCCCGAGCCGACGACCAAGATCGACCCGGTGCAGATACTCAGGATCTTGCCGACCCCGCAGGGCCTCGACCAGTCGAGCGACATCGCCGTGATCGACGCGGCTCGGTTGCAGACGCTCCTCGCCGGAGTGACCAGCGCGGAGGCCGCCAAGGTGTACGAGGAGATCGGGTTCCGCGAGGCTGCCGTTCGCACGTGGTCCGGCGCCGGCGGCGCGCACGTGCTGGCGATCGTCAGCCGATGGCCCGACCACCAGAAGGCGACCAACGTGGGCGGCGGTGCCGTGCAGCGGCTGCTCGACACCTCCGGGGCGGCCGCGTGGACGCCGCGACAGCTCGCCGGCGACCGGGGAGCACGCCTGACCAACGACGGTTCCGCGGCGATCAGGATGCTGTCCCTGGCGGTGGACGACGTGGGGCTGCTGGTGCGCAGCGACGGGCCCGTCACCGACGATGCGATCATCCGCACGATGGATCTGCTGACACGGCCGGTGCGCGCGGCCACGCCATGATCGCCAAACGCGCCATGATGCATGCCCATGGGTGAGCTTCAGCGGACATATCGAGGCAAGGCCGAGAAGGAGCAGGAGCGCCAGGAGCGGCCGTTCCCGACCTCCAAGCCGACCGAGCGGGCGCTCGTCGTCGCCTCCATGAACGTCCGCAGCGACGATGAGCAGGACCGCATCGCCGAGATCCGGGATCTCCTGCGCACCGCAGGCGCGGAGACGGTGGACGTCGTGGTGCAACGGCAGGACCACCCGCATCCCCGGACGTTCCTGGGCAAGGGGCGCCTGGAAGAGCTGATCGAGCAGGTCAAGGAGATCAAACCCGATGTCGTGGCGGCCGAGAGCGAGCTCACGCCGAGCCAGCAGCGAACCCTCGAGGACCGTCTCAACACGCGGGTGGTCGATCGCACCGGCTTGATCCTCGACATCTTCGCGCTGCATGCGCACACCGCCGAAGGCAAGCTTCAGGTCGAGCTCGCGTTGCTCGAGTACAACTACTCGCGCCAGGAGGGGCTCTGGCAACACCTCGAACGGCTCGGTGGTGGTGTCGGTACGCGCGGCCCCGGCGAGACGCAGCTCGAATCCGACCGACGACTCCTGCGGACGCGGATGTCGGTCCTGCGTGCCCGCCTGCGCGACCTGGAGCGTTCGCGTGAGGTGATGCGTTCCCGACGGATCGCAGCCGCGGTGCCCCGTCTCGCGTTTGCCGGGTACACCAATGCAGGCAAGTCGAGCCTGATGAACGCGCTGACCGATGCCGACGTCAGCGTCAACGACGCGCTGTTCGAGACGCTTGACCCGACCACACGGGCGTTTGATCTGGACGGCACCCGCTGCGTGTTGTCGGACACCGTCGGCTTCATCCGCAACCTGCCCCACCAACTGGTCGAGGCGTTCAAGTCGACGCTGGAGGAGACCCGCGACGCGGAGTTGATCATTCACGTCGCAGACGCGAGCGAGTCGGAAGACCGTCGCATCGCCCGGGCCATCGCGGTGCTGGAGGTGCTCGACGAGATCGGCGCCGCGGACGTGCCGCGGCTCCTCGTGCTCAACAAGATCGATCGTCTGGACCCCGAGGAGCGCGAGGCGGTGCGCTTCCGTCACCCGGACGCAGTCGAGGTCTCCGCATTGACCGGCGAAGGGCTTGACGAACTGCGCGCACGCCTCGTCGAGTTCACCCGGTCCCGGTTGACCGCCATCGAGGTGCTGGTGCCGTACGCGCAAGGTTCACTCGTGTCCGCCATCTACTCGGTCGGCCGGGACGTCGTCCAGGAGGCGGGCCCCGACGGGACCCTCGTCCGCGCGCTGGTCCCTCCCAGCGACGCCGCACGCATCACCGCCGCCCTCAACGGGGACGGCCGAACCTCCGCCGGGTGATCCCCGGTCGCCGAGACGGGTCAGACGAGCAGTACGGGCGTGCCGACCTTGATGCGCTCGTAGAGCCACTCGGAATCACGGATGTGCATGCGAATGCAGCCGTGTGAAGCCGCGGTGCCGATCGTGCCGTCCGCATAGGTTCCGTGAATGCCCACGGCTGATGCGCTCGTCCCCATCCAGCGTGTTCCCAGCGGGTTGCCCGGTCCGGGCGGGATGGGACCGAGCCCGGCCGCCCACGGGGAGTCGGGCGGAATCCAGGTGGGGTTGCGCTGCTTTTGGACGATTGAGAACAACCCGCGCGGCGTCGGATGGCTCGACGTCCCCACTGCCACACGGAACGTGCGCACGAGTTTGGACTCGCGATAGAGCGACAACACCCGCGTCCCGCGGCTGACCACCACGCTCGCACCGACGCTCATCCGAGCTGGTCGAACCCGACGGCCGGGCAGCTCCACCTGCGGGACGCTTCGCGTGATCAACGCGTCCGCGACGATCGGAACGGCCTTGGGGATGTCGACCAGCCGTCCGATTCTGGGGGCACGGACCCGGGGCCGCGCCTTTCGGAACGTCAACGTGGCGTCGACCGGCACGAGCTCGATGTCGTGCGCCCGGTAGGCGAGGACGGAGCGCAGGCGCGTGCGATCGACCGACTGCACGAGCGCGACGTTGACCGGCACCGTGACCGGCACGACGCGTCCATAGCTCAGCGCCGCGTCGATCGCCTGGTTCAGGTCGACGGAGTAGCCGGCCGCCCCCGGTTTGATCGAGAGGCGGTACCCGTTGAGGCTCAGTACCAAGGGAGCGAGACGCGGGGCGATACGCGCGTCGATGACCGCCCGCCGTGCCGCATCGACGGTGAATCCTCCGACCGGGACGCCGTCGATGCTGACGTCAGGCGCGATCACGCCATCGGCAAGCGGATCGGCCGCCACGGCAAGCGGCGTGGCCAGCGCAAGCATTGCGCCACCCAGCAACATCGCGCCCCGAACGCTCATCCATTCCCTCTCCGTCGTCCCACAACGGCGGGATGATACTCCAGGCCTCGCGAACGCATCCGTGCGAGGGGTTCTCCTGCAGCAGACCCGCCGCCGCGAATCTGGACGAAGCACCCCGGTCGGCCGCCTGGGTGCGGTGACGACCGCGGCAAATGATTCACTACCCGGAGAAATGGCGAAGCAGGCGAGGCGTACGAGCGCTGACGGTGGAGCACCCTCTCGGGCCGCTGATGGCTTCGTCACGGAGCTGACCGGGGATCCCGCTGAGATCCCATCGGTGCGCCGGGCGATCGCCGAGCTGGCGGAGCGGCACGGCTTCGCCCAGCGCCGGAGCGACCTTTCGCTCGCATTGGACGAGCTCATCGCGAACGCCCAGGAGCACGGAAGCCCGCCGATCATCGTCCGCGGATGGTTCGACGGACGCCTGATCCTGACGGTCGGCGACGCCGGACACGGCTTCGATTACACCACGATCGTGCGCAGCCACCCACCGATGATGCTGGGAAAGCGCGGCCGGGGGCTCTGGATCGTGCGACAGCTGACCGACCACGTTCACGTCGGCGCCGGACCGAACGGCACCACCGTCCGCATCGAGCTGACACACGAACCGCAAATCGGCGCCTAGACCGTATGGGGGTGTCGGGCCGGCGCCTCGCTCATGCGTGATCGTGGGTTGCAGCCGGGGTTGGCCCGGTTGTAGAGCCACAGTCATGGGAGGCGCCGACATGGGCGAAGGTAGCTGGATCGGTTTGGATGTGCAC
>JANMKR010000139.1:0-9238 GCA_031372145.1 Actinomycetota bacterium
CGCGTCAAGGGCAAGGGTGCGCCGCGTCTCAAAGGATCCGGCGCCGGAGATCTGATCGCGCGTCTGCGGATCGACGTCCCCGCGACCTTGACCGACGAGCAGCGCGACGCCCTCGAGCATTTTGCGGCGCTGAACGGCGCCAACCCCCGCGACGGGCTGTTCTCGTGAGCATGTGCGACCCCAGACCGAGTGGCGGACTGAACCTGGCCAACTGGCAGTTGCGGTATTTGCCGGTTGGCAGCAGCGGGCGGCGCCAATTGGCGCGCCAGCCCCGCGACGGGGGTGGTGCCTGGTCGGAGCAACTCGTGTATGGCAGGCGCGGGGTGTCGAGTGCGCGCCGGCGCGTCGTCCGCCAAACGGCGCCGACGCTGTGCGCCAATTGGCGCGCACCGTACTTCGTCGAGAGTTGGGGGTGGGGCGATGCCGACGCCTGACCCCCGACCGGTGTACATGATCGGCATCGCAGCGGAACTTGCCGGGATGCATCCACAGACACTGCGGATGTATGAGCGACGGGGCCTGGTGAGCCCGTCGCGCTCCAAGGGTGGAACCCGGCTCTACAGCCATGCCGATGTCGTGCGGCTGCGGCGGGTCCAGCAGATGTCGGAGACGGGTCTCAACCTGACCGGGATCGAGCGGGTGATGGAGATGGAACGCGCGCTCAACGAGGCGCTTGCACGGGTGCGGGCGCTTGAGACCGAGATGCTCATCCAAGCAGCGGCTGCGATGCGCGAGCTCGACGCGATGCGCCGCTCGCTCAGCACGGAGATCGTCCACATCCGGCGTGGTGGGCCACCCGCCCGGATCGTCCAACCCATCATCAGAGGCAGGTAGCGGCAATGGCGGTCGAGCAGTACACGCTCAGGGCACAAGAGGCGATTGCCGCAGCGCAGAAGACAGCTGAGGCCCGCGGGCAGCAGATCATCGAGCCGGCCCATCTGTTGGTGGCGTTGCTCGATGCCCGGGAGGGCATCGTCGAGCCGTTGCTCGACAAGGCGGGAGCAGACACTGCCGCGCTGCGGGCCGCCGCCGCCGCCGCGGTCGATCGGTTGCCGGTCGTTCGCGGTGCGAGCCAACAGCACGCGTCGCCCGGGTTTCGGGACGTGATCAACCATGCGGGTCGTGAAGCCGAGCGTCTGGGCGACGAGTACGTCTCGACCGAACACCTCGTCCTGGGCCTGTTCGGAGAGCCCTCGGGTGCGCGCGACGCGCTGGCCGGCGCGGGAGTCACCTCCGACGCGCTGATGACGGCGCTCCAGTCGGTACGCGGTTCACATCGCGTGACCGACCCCAACCCCGAGGCCAAGTACCAGGCGCTGGAGCAGTACGGCCGTGACCTGACCGACGCGGCGCGCCGCGGCAAGCTCGACCCGGTCATCGGCCGCGACAACGAGGTTCGCCGCGTCATCCAGGTGCTGTCGCGTCGCACCAAGAACAACCCCGTTCTGATCGGCGAACCGGGAGTCGGCAAGACCGCCATCGTCGAAGGGCTCGCGCAGCGCATCGTCTCGGGAGACATCCCCGAGAGCCTGCGCGACAAGCGGGTCATCGCCCTGGACATCGGTTCGCTGATCGCCGGCACCAAGTATCGCGGGGAGTTCGAGGATCGACTCAAGGCGGTGCTCAAGGAGATCTCGGACGCCGACGGCCAGATCATCCTGTTCCTGGATGAGCTGCACACCATCGTCGGCGCCGGTGCAGCCGAGGGTGCGGTCGACGCCGCCAACCTGCTCAAGCCGATGCTGGCCCGTGGCGAGCTTCGTGCGGTCGGCGCGACGACGCTCGACGAGTATCGCAAGCACATCGAGAAGGACCCGGCGCTCGAGCGCCGCTTCCAGCCCGTGTTCGTCGGTGAGCCGTCGGTCGAAGACACCATCGCGATCCTGCGCGGCTTGAAAGAGCGCTACGAGGTCCATCACGGCGTCCGCATCCAGGACGCGGCGCTGGTGGCTGCGGCCCGGTTGTCGCACCGGTACATCACCGGACGGTTCTTGCCCGACAAGGCCATCGACCTCATGGACGAGGCCGCGAGCCGTCTGCGCATCGAGATCGACTCGGTCCCCCAGGAGCTCGATCAGGTGGAGCGGCGCATCATCCAGCTCGAGATCGAGGAGCAGGCGCTCAAGCCCGAGACCGATCCGGGTTCGGTGACGCGCCGCGAGGCGGTCCAGGCCGAGCTGGCCGAGCTGCGCGAAGAGGCGGGCGGCATGCGCGCCCATTGGGACCAGGAGAAGGCGGTCATCGGACGGATCCAGCAGGCCAAGAGCGACATCGAGCAGGCGCGCACCGAACTGGAGCGCGCCGAACGTGAGGTCGACCTGGAAGGCGCCGCCCGACTCAAGTTCGGGACGATCCCGGACCTGGAGCAGACGCTGCTGACGGCGCAAGAGGACCTGGTCCAGAAGCAGTCCGACGGGCAGCAGATGCTCAACGAGGAGGTCGGCGAGGAGGATGTTGCCGAGATCGTCGCCGGCTGGACGGGTGTGCCCGTCAGTCGCCTGATGGAGGGTGAGGTCCAGAAGCTCGTCCACATGGAGGAGCGACTGCACGAGCGGGTCGTCGGTCAAGACGAAGCGGTCGAGGCCGTCGCGAATGCCCTACGACGGGCGCGCGCAGGTCTGTCGGACCCAGGGCGGCCGATCGGCTCGTTCATCTTCTTGGGGCCCACCGGCGTCGGCAAGACCGAGCTGGCCAGGGCACTCGCCGAGTTCATGTTCGACGACGACAAGGCCATGGTCCGCGTCGACATGAGCGAGTACATGGAAAAGCACTCGGTTGCGCGGTTGATCGGTGCCCCGCCGGGCTATGTCGGCTTCGAGGAAGGCGGCCAGCTGACCGAGGCGGTCCGCCGTCGCCCGTACGCGGTGCTGCTGCTCGACGAGATCGAGAAAGCCCATCCGGACGTGTTCAACGTGTTGCTGCAGCTGCTCGACGACGGTCGGCTGACCGATGGCCAAGGCCGCGTCGTGGACTTCACCAACACCGTCGTGATCATGACCTCCAACGTGGGCAGCCAGTTCCTGACCGAAGGCATCTCACCCGAGATCGCCGAAGAGCGCGTGCTCGGATCGCTCCGTGAGCAGTTTCGCCCGGAATTCCTCAACCGCATCGACGAGATCGTCGTGTTCCATCGCCTCGCGCGGACCGAGATCGACCGAATCGTGGACTTTCAGCTCGCCAACCTGGCCACGCGCCTGGCCGAGCGCGACATCACGGTCACGCTGACCGACGCAGCCAAACGCGTCATCGCCGACGAGGGCTACGACCCCGCCTACGGCGCCCGCCCGCTCAAGCGCGTCATCCAGAAACGCATCCAGGACCAGCTCGCGCTGCGCTTGCTCAAGGGCGAGTTCACCGACGGTGACACGGTCGACGTGGACGCCGGTGCCGATGACGTCCTGACGTTCCACGTTGCCGAGCGAGCCGCTGTGACGTGATGAGACGGACCTCTGCGGCGTGCAACATATTTGCGGTTTAGTGCGATTGGCGCCATCCACGACGACGAAGATCGTCCCTGGGGAGCGGACGCCGGCGAGTGGGTCCGGTCCCAACGACGAGCGGATGGTCTGCGCGTCGGTTGACGGGTTCCCGCCGCTTCGATCGAAATGGTGGTGTTCAGGACGTCGGAATGGCGATGAGCGTCGTTGTGCCGTCTGATCGGATCGCCGTGACGTGGGCAGGGACGCTGTCCGCAGTGGGGTAGACGAGTACCCAGACGTTGCCCTCGAGCGTGTTCGACTTCGAACCGTCGTGGACCCCCGTGAAGTCATCAGGGAGCAACCCCGCCACGACCATGGGGTCGCCCTGCCTGCTGTGTTGCATTCGCGAGATGAGCTCACCTCGGGCCAGCTCGACCTGACCGACGCATCGGGTGAACCCGGTCACTCCGCCGTCGCCGTAGATCAGCAGGCAGGCGCCGACGCGACCTGCGGGTTTGGCGACATAGACCGTGACCCGACCGTAGCGTCCGACTGTCGCCGTCTGCCGTGCAGCGCGGAGCAGGGTGTGATCGATGGGGACGGGGAAGGCCTCGGGGTCGGTCAGGCTTGAGGGGTCCGGTGGCACGTGGTCCCGTGGCGCCGACGCCCGTTCGAACACTCTGTAGGTGGCATCGGTTGAGGGCCCAGGGGCTGGGCACTTGGGTGGCGAATCGATCTGCCAGCTCTCCGCGAGCTTGAGTTCGGTGATGTCGGGGCGGGCAACCTCCACCCCGGTCGCGTCGGTCATGCCCAGCGCGACCGGTGGCCCCTCGTGCTCGCAGTCGCGCGGTAGCAGCGGCAGAAGGTACGTCCCGTTTTCGACGGTGGCGTCGACCGTGATGCCTTTGGGCCACTCTGTTCGACCGCCGGTGATGTCCGGCCCCACGGCGCCGACGATCCAGTGGCCGCTGCTTTCCCCACCGAGGTCGCACGGCATCACCGCGAGCGGCTCCGGCGGGGGCGTCGCGAGCCGATCGACAGCGGGCACGGCGACCTCGGCTCCTGCGAACAGGCTCGTCCCGCTGGGCGGATTGATCGTGTCCGGGGAGCCGACTCCTCTGACGATTCCATTGGCTGGCGGGGTCGGTGGCGGGTCGAGCAAGCGCACGGTCAGTCCGGCCTCCCGCAAGCGATGGCTGGCATCCTCGGGGCGCAAGCCTCCGACGTCAGGTACGACGACGCGACGAGGGGCACCGGATGGATCGGCCGGAACGACGACGGTGCCGTCCATGCAGCTACCGGCATCGCGCACTCCCTGATCCTCGCTGAGCGTCAACGTTGCGTATGTCCCGTTCGGGCGGATCGCCCGATACACCTCGACCAGGCCGGAGAACGTCACCCCCTGCAACACCCGGGCCACCGACTGGGGCAGGGGCGATGAACCGAACTTGGCGATGGCTGCACTGATCGCAGGCGGCACCGAATTGGAGCGCCAGGCGGGGATGGTGCGGTACGTCAGGCCCGGGGCCTGGGTTGTCGCGCCCTTGGGGGGGGACAACACGAGCAGGACGGCAATCACCGCACCGGGTGCGGCCATGCCAAGACCGGCGAGACCGAGTCGGAGGAAGCGACGTTCTGCGCGCGGCGGCGATGTCGAGGCGTCGGCTCGTGCGAGGACGTCGTCCCAGTCCGCGCGGTCGGGTGCGGCGGCCAGGCGGCCCAGACGGGTGTCGAGCGCGTCGTTGGAACGTGGGTCGCTCATGGGCCGATCTCCTGTGTACGCGTCAGCGACAGACGCAGCGCCGCGTGGGCTTGGTTGAGTGTCGCGGCGACTGTGCCCTCGGACGTGCTGGTGATCTCCGCGATTTCGGCGTACGAGAGGTCTGCGAAGTGGCGCAGGAACAGGACGAGGCGACGTTTGGGCGGGAGAGCTCGGATGGCATTGTCCAGATCCGGGTCGCGTCCGATTGCGACCGGCATCGCGTCGGGCAGGTGGTCGCCGAGCGGTTGGTCGGGTCGGCTTCGGCGCCGGGTGTCAAGTGCTGCATTGAGGGCGATGCGCATGACCCAGGCGTCGAGGGAGCCGCCGTTGAACTGATCCTTCGACTTGAGTGCCCGGGCGAAGCCTTCTTGCACGGCATCGTGGGCACGGTCATACCCGCCGCACACTGTGGCGACGGTCGCGACGAAGCCGCGATAGCGATTGCGGTAGAGCGCTTCGAGCTGAATATCGGTTGCCGCCATCGGTGGTGAAACGCGCGGTACGCGCGAAACCTTTACCGGGTCATCGTTGCGCGGTTTGTGCGAACCCGGCCGCCACGCCGAGCGCGGCCGCGACGAGGCTGATGAACAGGCCGAAGTCGCGGGTCAAGAAGTCCGCGGGCTCCGGCGGTTGGACCAGGCGGAACGCGACCAGGCCACCGGCGACCAGGGCCGTGGCGGTGACGAACCAGCCCAATGCCTCGGCGGTCCGCGAATCGACGCGATAGGCATCGAGGTAGTCGGCCAAGAGCACCACCGATGCCAGGGCCCAGAGGATGCCCAAAATCAAGGCGCCCCGTGCCACCGTGGTCGCAGTCCAGCCGCTCGCACTCTGCGGTGAGGCCACCTCGCCAAGGTTCGCCGCGTACCACGGCAGGAACACCGCGACGGCCAGCAGCAGCCCCGAAACGATACCGATGATGGCCGGGCCCGCTGGGCTTGTGAGTGGTCTGAAAGGACGCTGCATATCCCTATCGTACCGGGACGTCATGGTAGTCTCGCCCTGGCGAATCCTCGCCTCGCCCAAGGAGAACGATGCCGACCTACATCCTCCTCAGCACGCTCAGCCCGCATGGTGCCGGCACGCTCAAGGCCAACCCTGCGCGCCTCAAGGAGGTCAACTCCGAGATCGAGGCGATGGGGGCGAAAGTCGTCTCGCAGTGGGCCGTGCTCGGTCCCTACGACTTCGTCAACATCGTCGAGGCGCCGGACGAGAAGGTCATCGCGCGTGTGTCAGTCGAACTCGCCGCGCGCGGCACAGCGCACTTCCAGACGCTGACCGCCATCCCCGTCGATGAGTTCCTCGCCCTCCTCAAGTAGGTGAAGACGCCGAACAGGCGGCGCGGGCGGTGGTTGCTCGCGGGGGGTCTTTTGGGAGCCGTCCTGGCGCCTCCCGTCGCGCCGCTTCGCCGGGCTGCGGTCGAACGCGTGCTGCGTCTGCGCGCGATGCTCGGAGATCCCGTGGCGGCGTTCATGGACGCACCATGTCACCAGGAGCCCCCTGCCGGCGACGGTGCGGATGCTCAGGTGCGCGAGACGACCGAGCCGCGCGCATGATGAGGACTTGAATGGATCCGACACGCGGCATGTCACGCGAACAGAAGATGCTCGGGGTCACGGTCGCGATGATCGTGTTCATCGTCAGCCTGCTCCTCGACTGGGTCGGGGTCAGCACGCCGCTCGGCGACGTGGGTTCATCGGGGACCGAACCAAACTCGTGGTGGATCGCGCTTGTCCTGGCGATCATCGCGGGCGGCATCTTCGCGGCCGACGCACTCAACTACCCGCCGCCGACCCGGTGGGCGACCCTCGGCGTTGGCGCGCTCGCTGCGACGTTGGTGTTCGGGTGGGCGCTCTTCCATGCGGTCGACGCCACCGAAGGTCCCGCCGGCCCCAAGCTCGGCGCGTGGATCGGGCTCGTCTCGTCAGCAGTCGGCGTGGCACTCGCCGCAGCGGTCTGGAGCCGTGAACGTTCGTGAGGGATAGACTCGAATCACTGTCCGTACAAGGAGGGTTCCATGGGGATTCTTGACAAAGCGGTCGACGCCGCGAAGAAGGTCGCTGACGCCGCGCAGGAGGGACTCGCGGAGGCCAAGGACAAGGGTCAGGGACTGGTCCTGAAGCGCAAGATCAACGGGTACGCCGAGGAGATCGGCCACCTCGTCGCGCGCCAAAAAGGTGGCGAGACCGGTCTCGACACCGAAGTCGATCGCCTCGTTTCCGAGATGCGTGCCGCCGAAGCAGAGATCAAGGCGTTGGACGAGGCGTAGCGGACCACGTAGTGGACCGCTCGGCGCTCAGCCCCGTCGCCCGTCATCGCGGTGGCGGCGGGGCCGGCGACCTCAGGCACCGTCTGAAGTCGAGCTGAAGGGCGGAAGGTCGTCTGGAACCGTCCCGGCGTCCGTGAGCGGAGCCAACCTCTAAGCTCCACGGTCGATGCCTGACATTACCGCCCCGATCGTCGACTTCGCGACGAGTCAGATCGGCTCATACGGGCTCGTCGCCGTGTTCGTGCTCATGGTGCTCGAGAGCGCATGCATCCCGGTTCCGAGCGAGGCGATCATGTTGTACGGCGGCTTTCTGGTCGCGCGCGGGCAGGAGAGCCTGGTCGGGATCATCGCGGCCGGTGTCCTGGCCAACGTTGTGGGATCGTGGATCGCGTACTGGGTGGGGTACGCCAAGGGACGCGAATGGGCGCTGCGGTTCCACTGGCTGCACGTCACCGAGAAACGGCTTGACGTCGCCGACCGCTGGTTCGTGCGGTGGGGCTCTTGGGCCGTGCTCGTCTCCAGGTGCCTGCCGATCATCCGAACGTTCATCTCGCTTCCCGCCGGCGTTGCCCGGATGCCGTTCTGGCGGTTCACCGTACTGACGTTCATCGGCTGCGTGCCGTGGGTCACGGCGCTCGCCGTGATCGGCAAAGCCGCCGGCGCAGATTGGGAGCGGCTGCAGAAACAGCTCCATTACGTCGACTACGCGGTGATCGCAGTCCTGATCGGTGGAGCGGTGTGGTGGTTGCTCAGGGCGCGGGCGCGACGGGCTTCGGCTTCGTCAGCTTTGTGACCCGGACCCGCGCGGTGAGTGCGGGACGGCCCAACGAGGTTCGGGCGCTGACGATCACCGTGTAGAAGCCGGGCTTGACCCGCTTGCCATGGGACTTCAGGTCCCAGAGCGTCGCCCAGTTGCCCGCGGCGAGTGAACGGTTCTTGAAGAGGAGCTTGCTCGCCTTGCCGTTGGCGTCCTTGATGGTTGCGGTCACACGGGTCCGCTTGGCCAGACGAAACGCAACCCGGGCGTGCTGCGTGGCGTCCTTGCCGATCTTCGACAGGCGTAAGAACCCGAGCGTCCGGTCGATTGTCACGTCCTGGCTGTGGGTGGTCTTGACCGATCCGTCGCCTGGGGTGAAGCGCGCGATGATGCGGTACCGGCCATCCGGTGTGGTGAACGTCCGCGCATCGAGGTTGAGCAGCCGGCCTGAGGGGCCAAGTGGCCCACGATAGAGGTTCTTGATCGTCCGGCCGTTGGGACGGGCGAGCGCGACCCGGACGGTTCCGATCGTCGCGGCGCGCACCGTTGTCCGTGTTCGGTCGTCGACGCCGTCGCCGTTCGGTGAGAGCAGCGGCGCCGGTTGCGTCAACTGAACGCCGCGGTAGGTGACCACGACCGCGTCCGTGATGGCGCGCTCAGACGCCCATGGGACGAGCAGGTTGTCGCGGAGCGCCATCGCCGCGCTGCCCCCGCCGTCCATGCCCACGGCGGTCTGTGCGCCCAGCGATGCCATCAGCTGCGCCTGCTCGACCATCGAGATTCCGCGACTGCCCTGGAAGGGCCCTTCGGCGGTGACGAGCAACACCGTTCCGTCGGCGGTCTGTCCAACGGCGGTGCGTGAGGTCCGGGTGGCGATCTGCCCGGACTGGAAGCCCTCGCTGACGCTGGTGAGTGCGACGCCGTCCTGCACCAGCGCCGGCCCGCCGCCGATCGCCGCGATGGTGTCTGAAGGAAGCCCGTCGATCGCGAACGTCATCGTGACCCTGCGACCGGCGACGAGGTCCGTCAGC
>JANMKR010000222.1:0-14248 GCA_031372145.1 Actinomycetota bacterium
CCACCCGGTTGTGGCCTCCGCTTCCCCTCCTGCCCCTGCCGGTGCGTCGGCCAAGACCGGGTGGGTTGCGCTTGACAAGTGGGTCGGTGGCGGCGGTGGCGGAGCGGCAGCTGCGTCGTCGGGTGACGCCGGTGCGGCGGCCCCGTCGGGCAAGACCGGTTGGGAGGCGCTCGACAAGTGGGTTGGCGGCGGCGGCGCGAAGGTCGGCGACGCCGTGGATCGCGCCATGGACAACGTGCAGGAGCGGGCTGCGGAGCTCAAAGAGGACCTCAAGGAAATCCGCGAAAAGCTCCCGATGGACGAGATCGAGAATGCCGGGAAGGGCCTGTTCGCCGCGCTCAAGAAGATGTTCCGCGGCAAGTAGCTGACCGTCACGCCCCCCGCGGAGCCGAGTGGGTAGGCTCCGCGGGTGGCGCGTGTCATCCATGAGCATTCGGCAGGTGGGGTTGTCCTCGTCCCGATCGGGCGTCAGACGTTCGTCGCGCTGATCGAGGTTCAGGACGGGCGCGTGCTCGCGCTGCCCAAAGGCCACCTTGAGGAAGGCGAGCTTGCGGTCGACACCGCGATCCGGGAGGTGTGGGAAGAGACCGGGTTGCGCACCAAGAACCTGGCGCCGTTGGGCGAAATCTCGTACTGGTTCTACTCGCGCCGCCAACGCGCCCGTATCGCCAAACGCGTCGAGTTCTTCCTGTTGCAGTACCTGGCCGGCTCGCCGGACCACCACAACGACGAGGTCGACGGTGTGCGTCTGGTGCCGCTGGTCACCTCGGCATCCGCCGTGTCATACCCCGGCGAGCGCGACGTGATCTTGCGTGCACACGAGTACCTGCTTGGCACGGCAGGTTCCGCGTCACCCGCGGCGAAGGAGATCGCTGGCGCGGTGAGCGTCGTCGCCCCGCACGAACAGTTCGGAGACCTCAGTGTTCGCCCTTAACTTCTACTCGCCGCTTTTCATCGATCAGCTCCGCAAGGGCCGCAAGACCGCAACGATCCGGCTGGGCGACAAGGGCCACAAGTACAAGAAGGGTCAGCTCGTCTGGGTGACGGTCGGCCATCGTCACGGCCCCCGCCAGAAGATTTTTACCGCGATCATCGACCAAGTCGACGTCAAGCCGATTCGCGAGCTGACGCAGCGCGAAATCGAGCGCGACAACCCCGAGTTCCGCCTGGTCGAGGATACGCTCCACTTCTTGTCGCACATCTACGCGCGCGAAGTCGGTCTGGACGACGAGATCTCGGTCATCCACTTCAGCGAGATCATCGAGTACCCCTCGCTCAAGTAACGGGTGTCTGAAACCCGCTCCCCAGCCTCCAAACGGCCGACGCGGCAGGTGTCTGACACCTGCTCCTCCGGGCCGATCCACGCACCGGGCAGCCCCCGCACGCCTACGGCGTTCTCGCCCCACCGGACGGCTTCTTGCGATGGCGGTTGGGGAGCAGTGTCAGACACCTGTTCCAGCTGGACGCTCACGGCAGTTGGGGAGTGCAGGTGTCAGACAGCTTGTATCCCCGGGGCATGCTGGGTAATCTCTTGGCACTCACAGGTGACGAGTGCCAAAAAGGAGATGCAGATGCGACTGAAGCCACTGGGCGACAGGATTGTCATCCGCCAGATCGAGGCTGAGGATGTCACCGCAAGCGGGATCGTGCTCCCCGACACTGCCCAGGAGAAGCCGCTTCGCGGCGAGGTTCTGGCAGTCGGCGAGGGACGTTACGAAGACGGCGTGCGGGTACCCCTTGACCTCGTGGCGGGTGACGAGGTGATCTACTCGAAGTACGGCGGGACCGAGGTGGAGATCGACGGCGAGGATCTGATGATCCTGCGCGAGTCGGATGTCTTGGCCAAGGCGGTCAAGTAATGGCGCACAAGGAAATTCTGTTCAACGAGGACGCACGCCGGGCACTTGAGCGCGGCGTCAACGTCCTGGCCGACGCGGTCAAGGTCACGCTGGGTCCCAAGGGCCGGTACGTCGTGATCCAGAAGCCGTTCGGCGCGCCGACGGTCACCAACGACGGTGTGACGATCGCCCGCGAGATCGAGGCGGACGACCCGTTCGAGAACCAGGGCGCACAGCTCGTTCGCGAGGTCGCCACGGCCACCAATGACATCGCCGGTGACGGCACGACCACGGCGACGCTCCTCGCGCAGGCAATCGTCCGCGAGGGTGTCAAGAACGTGGCTGCCGGGGCCAACCCGATGGGTCTCAAGCGCGGCATCGAGCAGGCCGTCGATGTCGTCGTCGAGGAGATCCGCAAGAACGCCCGTCCCGTCCAGGGCAAGGAAGACATCGCTCGTGTGGCGACGATTTCGGCGCGTGACCGGGAAGTCGGCGACATCATCAGTGATGCGATCGAGAAGGTCGGCAAGGACGGTGTGGTCAACGTGGAAGAGGGCCAGACCTTCGGGATGGAGCTCGAGTTCACCGAGGGCATGCAGTTCGACCGCGGGTACATGTCGCCGTACATGGTCACCGACCCCGAACGGATGGAAGCCGTCCTTGAGGACGCCTACGTGCTCGCCCACGGCGGCAAGATCCAGCAGGTCAAGGAGATCCTCCCGCTGCTCGAGAAGGTCATCCAGACCGGCAAGCCGCTCTTGATCATCGCGGAGGATGTGGAGGGCGAGGCGCTTGCCACGCTGATCGTCAACAAGTTGCGTGGGACGTTCACGGGCATCGTGGTCAAGGCCCCGGGTTTTGGTGATCGTCGTAAGCGCATGCTTGAGGACATCGCGATTTTGACCGGTGGTGAGCAGATCAGCGAGGAGATGGGCCTCAAGCTCGACCAGACCCAGCTCTCGCAGCTCGGTCGCGCTCGCCGGATCATCGTCGCCAAGGACGCGACGACGATCATTGACGGCGCCGGTGCGCCGGAGGAGATCAAGACTCGTATCCGGACCATCAAGGCCGAGATCGACAACACCGACAGCGACTACGATCGTGAGAAGTTGCAGGAGCGGTTGGCGAAGCTTGCGGGTGGTGTCGCGGTCGTGAAGGTGGGTGCGGCGACCGAGACGGAGATGAAGGAGAAGAAGCACCGTGTGGAGGATGCGTTGCAGGCGACGCGGGCGGCGCTTGAGGAGGGGATCGTTGCGGGTGGTGGTGTCGTGTTGGTCAATGCGATCGCTGCGCTTGACAAGTTGAAGTTGGAGGGCGATGAGGCGACGGGTGCGTTGATTGTGCGTCGTGCGCTTGAGGAGCCGCTTCGTCAGCTTGCGGACAACGCCGGCCTCGAAGGCAGCGTCGTCGTGGGCAAGGTGAAGGACCTGAAGGCGGGTATGGGGTTGAACGTTGAGACGGGTGAGTATGTTGACTTGGTCAAGGCGGGGATCATCGATCCGGCGATGGTGACGCGTTCGGCGTTGCAGAACGCGGCCTCGATCGCCAAGAACAGCATCACCACCGAGTGCCTCATCGTCGAGGTGCCCGACAAGCCTGTCGGAGGTGCCGGCTCAATCACGAGCGGCAACCTCGCCGGCGGTATGCCCGACTACTAGTCGGAACGCGGGAGGACCACTTGGGGAGCCACGACGGCTCCCCAGGTGGCGTCCGTCAGGGCGACGCAGTGGCGCCGCGAAATGCCTGCGGCACCCGCCATCGACCAAACACATCGACGGCGCGTGCCGCGAGCTGTGAGATGTTCGAGTGGCGGTGTGCCCCGAGTACAGAGAACTGCTACGAGGTTCCGCCGCGCTCCATCTCATCCATAGGCGGCTCCTGTCTGCGGTTGTGTGCCTCGCTCGAGGCCCACGCCTTTGACCGCGTTGATGGATGCCCAACTTCCTGCGCCAACCCTCGGCGCATGACGCGAAGTGATCGTCCTCACCGGGTGCTCACGCGTAACGATGCGACCGTCGGTTTGCGCCAGATCGCGCGTGTGTCGGTGGCGTCTGACTGCGGCGCCATGCGCGACACGTTCCGGGCGGATGCCGCCGTACGCTTGCATCCCGTGAGACTCCTGCTTCGCTGATTTCGAGGCGGCGTTACCGGACCGAGAGGGACGATTCCGGGAACCGACTCGTGTGATCAGTCTTGCGCGAAGTACCCGCCGCGTCAAGTGCGGATTGTTACGTGCCGCCTGCTTCAGTGGCTGCTGATGACCCGATCGATCAAGCCGTATTCTGCGGCTTCGTCGGCGGTGAAGAACCGGTCGCGGTCGGAGTCGGCGTGGATCTGCTCGGCGGTCTTGCCGGTGTGGTGGGCCAGGATCTCGTCGAGCTTGGCACGGAGCGCAAGGGTCTCGCGGGCGTGAATTTCGATGTCCGTCGCCTGACCCTGCACGCCGCCCAACACTTGGTGGATCAGGATGCGAGAGTTTGGGAGCGCCATCCGCTTTCCGGGCTCACCACCGGCCAGAAGCACTGCCCCCATGCTCATCGCGATACCGGCGCAGATCGTCTGCACCTGCGGCTTGATGAACTGCATGGTGTCGTAGATCGCAAGCCACGCGTACACCGATCCGCCCGGCGAGTTGATGTAGATCGAAATCTCCTTGTCGGGATCGTCGCTCTCCAGATGCAAGAGCTGTGCGATCACGAGGTTGGCGATCTGATCGTCGATCGGTGTGCCGACGAAGATGATCCGTTCGTTCAGCAGGCGCGAGTAGATGTCGAACGCGCGCTCGCCACGCGAGGTCTGCTCGACGACCATGGGGATCAATGGGCTCACGAATCCAGCTCCTTCTCGACACGTTCGGCGGGATGCCTCGGCGACGTCAGGAGCGTAGCGCGGCCCGGCTCAGTGACGCCCCAGCGCCCTCCGGGCGAGTTCCACGCCGCCGGCGACGGTCGTCGCGACGACGAACGGGATCAGCACGACGACAGCGCCGCTGCGGCCACCCGACCCGACGATCAGCGCCAGGACGAAGAACACGATGATCCACGTTACGAGCGCCCGTCCGAACGCGCCGACCCCGGTCCGCTGCCCGCGGGCGAACATGGTGCGTTCGGCCACGATCACGATGATCGTCGCCAGGACGCTGGCCATCGCGAGGCCCACCACCCAGGGGATGCCGGTCAGGTCTTGGTTCAACCCCGCGAGCAGGAGCAGCCAGGCGGGGAATCCCACCAGTGACCACCGGCCGATGCGCCGGGTCCAGTGGTCGACCAGATCCCAATCCTCGGTGCCGGGGCGTTCAGAAGGCATATCGCTCCTCGCGCCACGGATCCGCGGTGTTGGAGTACCCAAGACGCTCCCAATAGCCTGGCCGGTCACCATCGACGAACTCGAGACCCCGGAGCCATTTGGCGCTCTTCCAGAAGTAGAGCTTGGGGACGAGCAGGCGCAGCGGCCCGCCGTGGACGGCTTCGAGTTCGGCGCCGTCGAACCGGTAGGCGAGCATCACGTCGTCGTCCTGGATCGCAGCGAGGGGCAGGTTGGCGGTATAGCCCTCTTCGGCGTGGGCGATCACGTGCGTGGCGGTTGCAAGGGGCCTCGCCTGTTCGAACACCCACGACATCGGGACGCCCTCCCACGTGGTGTCGAGCTTGCTCCACGTGGTGACGCAGTGGATGTCGCAGGTCTGCGTCGCGGTTGCGAGCGCCCGGAACTCGCCGTAGTCCCACCGCAGCTCGTCCTCGACCAGGCCGAACACCCGCATGTCCCACTCGGTGGCCGGTGTCCGCGCGACCGACCCGGCGTGCAGCACCGGGAAGTCACGCACGAAATGCTGGCCTGGCGGGATGCGAGCGATCTCCGCGTCCGTCAACCCGCGATTGCGGAACATGCCCATTCAACGATTGTACGCAGGACACGAGGTTCGGGCAGCCGCCTGCAGTCGATCACGGCGTGACCACTCAACGCCCGACATTCATCACATCCAGACCGAGGGCCGCGGCCGCTTCGTGCTGTCGCAGGTCGAACGTCAGAAACCGAGCCGGAGCCGGAAGTCGTTCGGCCGCGGCGATGTGGATCGCATCGAGCGTGCGGATCCGCTGAGCGCAGCCGATTTCTCGCGATCGCGCGAGACAGAGGTCATCGACCGGCACGACGGTGAAGTGTTCCCAGTCGCTCCGAAGCGCGGCGCCCGCACGCGCGAGCAGCGTCAGGTCCAGGCCGATGTGACAGAGCGTGATCTGCGCCTCGGTCAGCACGAGGGCGGAGGCGCACCATTCAGCGTCGTTGGCCATCTGCTCGAGCACGAACGCTGTGCCGTCCTCGTCGAGGTAGCGCTTCAAGAGCGCTGATGTGTCGAGGATCAGGGTCAGCGGCTTCGATGCTCCCGCAAGATCTCGGTTGAAGACGGTCCGGGTGCCTTGACCGGCTGGGGTGGTGACGGTGGCGACGTCGCGCGCGGTCCGACGAGCAGTCCCGCAGCAATCAGATCGGCGATCGAGGTCGGATGGTCACCAGCGTTGAGCGGCCCCAATTGGGCCGC
Organism: Actinomycetota bacterium; assembly: GCA_031372145.1. Taxonomy (GTDB): domain Bacteria; phylum Actinomycetota; class Thermoleophilia; order Miltoncostaeales; family Miltoncostaeaceae; genus CALMEC01. Next base: position 6,376 of record JANMKR010000222.1, read on the forward strand.
CGGCACGCCGTCGATCGTGATGACGATCCGCTCACCCGCCATCGCTCGGCGGATGGCGCCGCTCGTCTGGTTGCGAAGTTCCCGAATGCCGATCCGCTCCACATTCCGAGTGTAGCACGCGTGTACACAATACGAGCTCTCTCTCGCGCGCCGGCGATGAGTGTCAGCGAGCTGGTCGGACCGAGCGTCGGGGCATTGCGGCCAGCCCCGCAAGGGCGACGGCGGCGAGCGCGGCGCCCGCCAGGAACGTCGCGGCGGGCCCAACCGCGGTCCACAAAGCCCCGGCCAGCAGGCTCGCACCGAGCAGCGCCCCGCCGGTGATCAGATTGAACAGCCCGAACGCCGTGCCACGCAGGTCGGCCGGCGCCCGGTCGGCGATGAGCGCCGACAGGATTCCCTGCGTCGCGCCCATGTGGACACCCCACAACACTGCGCCCACCAGTACGAGCGTCAGGCTCCCGGCGCCTGCCAGTACGAGGTCCGCGGCGATGAGCAGGCCGATTCCCCACGCCAGCAGACCGCGGCGGGACATGCGGTCGGCCAGGCGGCCGAAGGGGTAGGCGCTTCCCGCGTACGCGATGTTCATCACGATCAGCACCACCGGGATGTACCTCGCGCGCAGGCCCGTGTCACCGGCGCGAAGCAGCAGGAACGCCTCGCTGAACCGGGCCAGGGTCAGGACGGCCGCGAACGCGACGACACCCCAGAACCGGCGGTCCAGCCGGCGCATCTGTTCGCGGCTGATCGGCGAACGGCGGGCGTGCGTCGGCGTTGCGGCGCGCTCCGGCTCGCGGACGAAGCACAGGATCACGGCGACCGCGGCCGCTGCAGGGATGACTGCGATCCAGAAGACGAACCGGAAGTTGTCGCCGCTTGCGGCCATGAGAGCGACGGCCAGGGCCGGCCCCGCGAACGCCCCGACGGTGTCCATGGACTGGCGCAGGCCGAACGCCGCTCCACGCGATGCGGCCGGTGTGATGTCGGCGATCAGGGCGTCGCGCGGCGCACCCCGGATGCCCTTGCCGATCCGGTCGACGAACCTGGCACCCAAGACCGCACCCACGCCGTTCGCCAGCGGAAACAGCGGCTTGGTCAGCGCCGCCAGCCCGTAGCCGGCCAGCACGAGCGGCTTGCGCTTGCCGATCCAGTCGCTGATCGTCCCCGAGAAGACCTTCGCAACCGATGCCGTCGCCTCGGCGATGCCCTCGATCACCCCGACCGACAACGCAGACGCCCCCAACACGCTGACCAGGAACACCGGCAGCAGGCTGTGGATCATCTCGGACGAGGCGTCCATCAACATGCTGACGAACCCCAGCGCCACCACCCCGGACGGGATGCCGACCCGGGAGGCGTCGGATCCGAGGCGGCTCATACGCGTACGACGAGGCTAGGCGTCGCGGATGCGACGTTCACACCAGTCCGTCCAACTTGATTCAAGGGTCGGGGCAGCGGCGAGGCGACGAAGGGCGTCCAGGTCGGCTCGGCCCGCGACGATCACCGTGTGGAACTCGGCGATCGTGACCGACTCCTCGGCACGCTCGATGACCTCGGCGTGATCACCGACGCCGATCTCGCCCTCGTCGAGGACCCGAACGTAGAAGCCCATGCGGTTGGCCTCGCGGAAGCGGGCCTGGAACCGGGTGTCGCCCATCCGGATGCCGAGCTTGAAGCAGGGCTCACGCGGGGAGGCGACCTGAACGAGAGCATCGCCGATCCGTAACACGTCGCCGACGCTGACCTCGGCGTCACGCAACCCGGTGACGGTCAGGTTCTCGCCGAACTCGCCGTGTTGGAGGAGGTGGCCGAGTTCTTCGATCCACCAGGCGTAGTCGTCGGCCGAGTACACGTAGGCGGCCTTCTGTACGCCGCCGTGGACGCTCGGGTCGGCCTGCCCATCGCCCTCGAACCCCGTCGTCCGCAGCAGCACGCGACCCTCGACGGGGTACTTGAAGATGCCCGTGCTGATCATGTTCCCGCCGTAGGGAACCGGCGTCGGCTGACCGACGTTGAGGGCGAGGACCTGCTCAGCCACCTGAGGGCAGGTCGAGGTCGATGGGCTCCTCGAGCGAGTGGAACGCCACGCCGGTCAGCAGCTTCGGGAAGAAGTACGTGGACTTCTGGGGCATCGTCTCGCCTGCCTCCGCCACGTCGGTCACGGCGACCTTGGGCATCGGGCGCAGGATCACGGCCGCACCCACCGTGCCGGTCGAGCCCAATTGCCATGCCTCGGTGGTGTCCTTGGTGTAGGTCAGGACCCCATCATGGGCGAGCGCGGCCTGGTCCTTGCCGAACGCCCGCTTGAGAATCCGGTCTTCGAGGACGGCGACATCCAGTTCGGCCGCCGGGGACGAGCCACCGGTCGATGCGGCGGTCAGGATCCAGGCGCCGACTGGCGTGACCAAGCCAAACGCAGGGGCATCCTGCGGGGTCTGTGCGAGGGCGAATCGGAGTGACTCCTCGCTCGTGACAGCGGTCTTGGTGAACGCGCCGTCCGCGCCGGCGGGCCAGTCGCGCAGCAGTCGGTGGGTGGGAAGGACGACAAGTCCTGGATCCTCGATGGCGGTCAGACCCATCATCACGACGTCATGCGGACCATCGCCGTCGCCCGCGGCCCGGCGTTCCTGGCGGTACGTGACGGCGGTCTCGTAGCGGTGATGTCCGTCGGCGATCAGAATCCACCGATCGGTCATCGCGGCGGTGACCGCGGCGCAACGGGCCGGATCGTCGATCCACCAGAAGCGATTGCGTGTGCCATCGCGGCCGAGGGCCTGAGCCTGAGGCGCTCCGGTGACGGCTGCCGCGGTCCACACCGCGCCTGCGTCGTCGGGGTAGATGCCATAGACCGGCGAGATCTGCGTATGCGCGCCGTAGAGGAGCCTGAGCCGATCCTCCTTGGGTCCCGCGTGGGTCCGCTCGTGCGGCCGGACGACGCGGGCCTCGTATGGCTCCACGCCGACGGTTGCGAGCAGCACCTTGCGCTCGTGCGTCGACCCGTCGTCAAGGGTGAACGTCTGCGTCCACGCGACGATCCCCGGCGTGCCTGCCCGGGTCAGCACGCCGGCGCCCAGCCACCCGTCGATGAGCGCCCCGACCAAGTCGTACGAGAGCTCGGGCAGCTCCAGTCGCACGGCGTTGTTGGGGCTCGCCGCCAGCAGATCCTGACGTTCCGCGTCGTCGATGACGTCGTACGGCGGGCACACCAGCCGGTCGAGGTCGCCCGCGGCCTCGTCGTACCTGAGTGCTCGGAATGGACGGACGTCGGCCACGGGTGGGGATCGTACCTGGCACCGTCGCCGGCATGTCCGCCGTGCTCCGCGTACTCTCCGTGGGTGGTTCTTGACGGTCTCACCGATGAGCAACGCGACGCGGTCACGCATCCCGGCGGGCCGCTGCTGGTCGTCGCCGGTGCGGGTGCGGGCAAGACCCGGGTCCTGACCCACCGCCTGGCCTGGCTCGTCGATCAGGGGGTGGAGCCGGGAGAGATCCTGGCGTTGACGTTCAGCGCCCACGCAGCCGAGGAACTACGCGCCCGCGCCGAGGTGCTGCTGGGTCGCGCGCACGAGACGCTGCGGGTTTCGACGTTCCACGCGTTCGCCGGTGAGCTCGCCCGGGTGCAGGGCGTCGACCATGGCTTGCTGCCGGCGGCGGTGTGGGCGACCGAGGAGGATCGCGCGCTGATGTTGTTGGAGCGCATCGGTGAGCTCGACTTGGTGGCACACGACTTGCGCGGCGATCCCGGCCGTGTCGTCACCGAGATCCTGGGCCGGATCGACCGCTGCAAGAACGAGTTGGTCGGCGCAGATGACTTCGTCACGTTCGCCGGCCATGCGCTGCAGAACGCCTCGACGTCCAAGGAGAAGCGCGAGCGGCTCAAGGACCTGGAGTTCGCCCGTGCCTACCAAGCACACGACAGGTGGCTGGCCGAGGCGGGCATGGTCGACTACGGCGAGGCCATCGTCCGCGCACTGGGGCTGATGCGCACCCACGCGGACCGGCTTGCCGCCGTTCGTGAGACGACCCGCCACGTGATGATCGACGAGTTCCAAGACACCGATCACGCGCAGGCGCAACTGCTGTACCTGCTTGCCGACACCGCCGAGAGCGTCGTGGCGGTGGGTGACGACGACCAGGGCATCTACCGCTTCCGCGGAGCGTCGACCAAGAACATCGCCGACTTCCGCGCCCGGTATCCGGCCCGCCGCGAGATCAAGCTCGAGCTCAACCATCGATCCACCCAGGCGGTCCTGGATGCCGCACACGCGGTCGTCGAACGTGTTCCCGAGCGTGCCGAGAAGCGCTTGGTGGCGCTCCCAGCGGCAACCGGACCGGCCCCCCACATGTGGATGGCGCCCGACGAGGACGGCCAGGCCCGCGCCGTGGCCGACGAGATCCTGCGGCTGGTCGAGCAGGGCATCCCCTTCGAAGAGCAGGCGATCCTGATGGATGCGGTCCGCACGGAGTCACCCGCGATCGTCCGTGCGCTCGAGGCCGCGGGCATCCCCCATCAAGTCCACGGGGGCCTCGGCTTGTTCGAGCGTCGCGAGGTGCGGGAACTGCTCGCATGGCTTCGCGCGATCACCGACCCGACGGATGCCCAGGCGCATCTGCGCCTCGCGGCCGACCCAACGTTGCAACTCCCCTGGGGCGCGACCGCCGACGCCGTGGCGACTGCCGCGGCAGCCGGGGTCCCGATCACCGGTGCGGTGTTGCACGTGGCCGGTGGCGCCGGGACACCGTTCGCGATCGCCCTCGACGCGGTCGGTCCGGCGGCGACCGGCCCTGCCGACGACTTCGTCCGCGAGGTCCTCGATCGTTCGGGTTTGCGCCGCCGCGCGCTGGCCCTGGGTGGTGCCGAAGGCGCGTCGCGGCTGTTGGGTCAGGCATCGCTGGAGCGCCTGGCCGTCGAGATCGCCCGCCGCGATTCGTCGCTGGACCCCCCGGCATTGGTCCGGCGGCTGGTGGGGCTGGCCGAGGTTGGCCACCGCGGCCGCATCGAACGTCCGACCGAGCGGACCGGGGTGCAGGTCTCGACGATCCACCAGAGCAAGGGCCTGGAGTTCGACGTGGTCTTCTTCGTCGGGTTGGTCTACGCCCGGATGCCTGGTCGTGACCGGCAGCGCAGCGACATCCCCGACCAGCTCCTGCCCGAGACCATCCAGCGCGGCCGCGACGCCCACATCGCCGAGAAACGTCGCCTGGCCTACGTCGCGATGACCCGGGCGAGGGCGCACCTCTATCTGACGACCTACGAGATGGGCGAGCGCGTACGCCAGCGGACCTCGCCCTTCTTCGACGATGCGCGTGAGGCGATGGGCAACCCGGAACCCGACGTTGTGGGCATCGGCGCCGCCGTGGCGACGCTCGCCGAGGTCGGTGACGCGCGCGAGGCGCTCGAACTCGTGGGCCAAGCCGCGGCGACGGCGCTCGCCACGGGCGCAGCCGATGTGGACGCCCTGGGGGCACAGGCCGAAGCGGCGCTCCGCACGTTGATCGCGTCGCGGGCTCGCGCGTTGACGGCGCCGCCCGATCCCGTCGTGGCCGCACCTGCCGTTGCGGGTGGCGCTGCACCGATTGACATCTCTCCGAGCGATCTGCAGACGTACCGCATGTGTCCGCTGCGCTTTCGGTTTGCGCGGGTCGACAAGATCCCGCAACGTGACCGGCCGGGCGGAAAGATCGGGACGGCGGCCCACTTGGCGCTCGAGGCCCACTACCGTCCCGGAGGCAGCGGTGGCGACGGGCACGCCTTGGTGGCCCGGTTCGAGCAGCAGCTGACGCGCCTGGGCGTCGCGCAGACCCCCGAAGGTGAGCAGGCGCTGCGCCGCGGTCGCGAACAGCTGCCGCAGTATCACGAGCGCGTGATGCGCGGCGGCACGACCCCTGCGGGTGTGGAGCGCAAGTTCACGTTGCCGCTGGGCCATCACACCGTCCGTGGCCGGGTCGACCGCATCGACCGCCACCCCAGCGGCGGGTTCCAGCTGATCGACTACAAGACCGGCCGGCCACCGGGTGTCAGCGGAGTCGGGGACGAAGACATGGTGCTGGCGCTCTACATCACCGCGGCCCAGGCGAGTGGATCCAAGATCCAGGGTGCTCGCCTGGAGTATGTGCTCGACGGCGATTCCCGCGTGTTCGATCCCGACCAGGCGGAACTTGCGACGCTCGTCGAGGATGCCCGTCTGCTTGCGGACGCGGCCGCGTCCGGCGCGTTCGAGCCCCGGCTTGGCTGGCATTGCGAGTCGTGTGACTTTCAACTCCTGTGCCCGGCGAAGGATCGATGAGCAGCAACGTCTCCGGGCTCGAGGTGGGACAGCCCGTCGAGGGTGTCTACGCCGTGCGCAAGAAGGAGCGCCGCCTGTCACGGCAGGGCGACCCGTACCTCGCGCTGACCCTGGCGGACGCGAGCGGCGCCATCGGCGCATTCGTGTTCGACCAACCGGACTTCTTCGCCGCGCAGTTCGAGACCGGTGATCGCGTGCGCGTCGCGGGTCAGGTCATCCAGCGTCAAGGTCGTCCCGTCGTGCGGATTCGCCACATCCGGCCCGCCGGCGACGAGGTCGGTGCCGAAGAATTCCTGCCGCGCAGTCACCGCGAACCCGACGAACTCATGGGCTTCGCGGTGCATCTGGCCGACGAGATCTCGGACGCCAAGCTCAAGACGATGGTGATGGGAGTACTCGATGATCGGGCGCTGGCAGCCGGGTGGCTGACCGCTCCCTGCTCGCGATCGGGGCATCACGCCTACCAGGGCGGTCTGCTGGAGCACACGGTGGGTGTGGCGTCGCTGGCGCAGACGCTGTGTCAGTGGCACCCGCGTTTGGACCCCGACCTGCTGCTGGCCGCGGCGCTCGTTCACGACGTGGGCCACATCCGCGGCTGGCGATTGGGCGCGACCTTTGAGCTGACCGACGAGGGACGGCTGCTGGGTCATCTGGTGATCGGCCACGAGATCGTCGAGACGGCTGCGCGCGCCGCCGCGCTGCAGGCCGAACGCCGACTCGGCGTATTGCACGCGATCGGTTGGCACCACGGGCCACCGGCCGGACATGGGCCGGGCGGGGCCAGTCCGGAAGCATTGGCACTGTGGCGGATCAACAGCCTCGAGGTCGGCGTCAAGGCGCGGCTGGAAGGGCCGGGACCGATCGACGAGTAAGGCTGCACGAGCAGCGTCGGTGCGTAAGCGACCGGGGGTTTCGAACGTCGTATGTGCACCCGCACCCACGACTCGGAGTCCCACGATGAAGCTTCTGACTGCGATCCGTCGACACCTCGTCCTGCTGACGCTCCTGGCGTTCCTCGCGATCGGCGCGCTTGCGACCGTTGGCGGCGCACTGGCCTCCACGAGCGGGACATCGACCGTCACGGCGGATGACAAGGTCGCCACGCTTGGGTCGACGGCCGACGATGACGAGCACGAGTGCGACGACGACCACGACGGCAAGGGCGATTCGTCGGACAACGACGACGACGGTGATGGCAGCGCCGACACCGCCGATCGTGATGACGACAACGACGGCATCCTCGACACCGCCGACCGTGACCACGACAACGACGGCGTCGTCGACACCAAGGACACCGACGACGACAACGATTGCGTCCTCGATGCCCGCGACAAGGATCTCGACAACGACGGCATCATCGGCCGACTCGACCGTGATGACGATGGCGACGGCATCATCGACGCCCGTGACTACTATGACGACAACGACGGCATAATCGACGCACGAGTCCATGATGGCGACAACGACGGTGTCCTCAACAGCCGCGACCGCGACCTCGACAACGACGGCGTCGTCAACGCACGCGACAACGATGACGACAACGACGGGATCCTGGACCGCAACGAGAAGTAGGGACTGCGGCCGCAGGT
>JANMKR010000033.1:0-5978 GCA_031372145.1 Actinomycetota bacterium
GAGACCGGTTCGCAAGGGATACAAGGCGAGACGGGTTCGCAAGGTCCGCAAGGTCCACAGGGCGATCCGGGAGGTCCTCCGGGTCCGATGGGTCCGGCTGGTTTGCAGGGCGAGGTCGGCCCGGCGGGTCCTCAGGGTGCGCAGGGTGAGCCGGGGTCACAGGGCCTCCAGGGTGACCAAGGTGCGCAGGGCGAGCCCGGTCCGGCAGGTCCCCAGGGCGATCCGGGTGCGCCGGGTGAGACGGGGTCACAGGGTTCCCAGGGCGACACAGGTTCGCAAGGGGTACAAGGCGAGACAGGTCCGCAAGGTCCGCAGGGCGACCCGGGAGGACCGCAGGGTCCGGCTGGTGCGCAGGGCGATCCCGGCCCGGCGGGTCCGCAGGGTCCTCAAGGCGATCCGGGCACGCCGGGTGCGCAGGGCGACCCGGGGTCACAGGGCCCACAGGGTGACCCGGGCCCGCAGGGTGACCCGGGGCAGCAGGGTTCCCAGGGTGATGTCGGCCCACAGGGACCGTCGGCGGGATCGTCTGCCGTGGTCTTTACCTTCACCCAAACGGACGGCAGTGACACGGCGATGATCCAATGTCCGAAAGAGACACCGACGGCCATCGGCGGGGGCGGGTCGAGCAGTCTGGTGACCAACCCACTCGTCTTCACCGGTCCGATCAACGTGGACGGGAAGACACCAGAGGACGGGACACCCGCGACGGGGTGGCGGGCATCGTTGACCGCCATCAAGAGCGAGGTCACCGTCTACGTCATCTGCGCTTCGTAGCCGAGACCAGGGAGTCGGGGAGTCACCACACCCGTTCGACCTGAAGTCCCACCAGAAGGAATACGCGCTGGGCGATCCGGTTCAGCGCGCTGCGTCGCGCGCTTTACCGCGTGACGGGGTTGGCCGACCTGATGGTCCGCCGGCGTGGATCGCGGACCAACTGCGACGCGTGGTGGATGCTCATCTTGCGTCGTGCCCAGTCATCGGGTGCGCCGCAGCGACATCGACGGCGCGGTCCGGAGTGGGCGTCGTTTCGCGCAACCGTCGGGACAGAGGGCCTCTGGCCCCAGGACATGCGCATGACATGCGCCCTGGGGCCGTTAGATCGAGGATGAATCAACGGGTGATGCTTCGACAGTGCGGTGCGTTGCCGTGGAGATGGCGACCGGACCGTGCGGTGGATACTCGCGCCAATCTTCGATGCGGCGGAGCACTCCGCGCAACAACCCGAGCTCGGCGACCAAGGTGCCCAGGTGTGGGCGCTGCGAGATCAGTCTGATCGAGGGGACAACCTGGGTTGTCACAACGGCTGTTGTCGATGTCCAGATCATGCTGCCGCCAAAGCCGCAGCGCGGTCTTCGATCATCAGCGCGCAGAGATTCAAGGCGACCCTGTAGCCCATCTCACTGCCACTGCTTGCGAGCACGACCGAACGTCCGAGTTGGTTGGCGAGCGAACCGAAGTTCGATCCCAGGTTGTCCGAGATGACGACGATCGGGCCCGGCTGCCCGCGCAGTTCGCGCTCGATCTCGGCCAGGTCGGCGATGCATGTGTCACGCGCGTCGACCACGATGATCTCGTCCTCGTGCTGTCGCGGTGTTGCGGCAGGCAGTTCGGAGACCACGTGCCCGAACCCTTGCAGGGTCTGTGCGAGCGCGGATTCGTCGCGGCCTCTCGGCCCCACGACGCGAATCTCACAGCTGTTCATCATTCCCTCAGTTCCCATGTACGGATTGACAAGGCACACTCACGCCGCGCGGACTGCGCGGCGACGTGCCGGGCGGAGAGCCCGGCTGGAGTGGCCTTACCCTGGTCTGAGGGCGAGGGCGGCGAACCCTCGGGGGCCCCGGCGACGATCGTCGCGAATGGAGCTGGCGAAGAATGGGATGAGCATGAGGAGCGCGCCCATGAGCAGCACTGCAAGTTGCGTGGGGCCGCCGATGGAGAACTTCCCGTCGGGCAGCCCCAGGGGGAGAAGGCTCAGCAAGAGCACGAAGATGCCGGCGCTCTGGCCGGACCAGCCACCGTGGGGTACGGCGACGCCGAAGTAGGCCGGTGTGACCGGACTCGCCTGCGCTGGATGTGCCGGCGCCTGAGCCGGCGCCGTCGGCAGATCACCGGCGGTATGGGGAGCGGGCGTTTGCGGGCCGAACGTTTCCGGGCGGACATACGGCAGGAGCAGCCCGGGCCCGAGGGTCTGGACGATCGGTACGACGAGCGCTGTGATGACCGAGGACGGAATGACCGGTGGGGTCGGTGCCGCTTGAGACGTCGGTCCGACATCTGCGGCAGACGTCGCCGGTGCGGCGTTAACCGGGTCGAGTCGCGGTGCAGCGACGGGGTCGGCGCCAGTCACCGTGAGTGCGTTGACCTCTCCACCCGTGACCGGCGAGGCGTCGTGGACCGCAACGATCACGTCCGGCGTCGTTGGCGCCGCCGCATCGACGGGTGTCGGTGCAACGCCCGCCGCAGGGTCAGGAGTCGGCGTGATCACGGTGGGATCGGCGGCGACTGGCGTGACTGGCGTGACGGGGTCGGCTGCGACCGGTGTGACTGGTGTGATGGGATCGGCTGCGACGGGCGTGACTGGCGTGACGGGGTCCGCGGCGCCGGGTGTGACGGCTGCCGTCGTGTCGATGGCCGTTGTGGTGGTGTCGATGACTGCACCGGTGTCGATGACCGCTGCGTCGACGGGCGGGTCCAGGGCGACTGCCCCGGGGACCCATGCGAGGAGCGCAAACATGGCGATGAGCAGCGTCAGGTATCCCGCCAAACGGCGGGAGCTGACGGCGATCCCCACGTCCTCGTTCACCCTCACAGACCTCCACGTCGCACAGAACAACGCGAAGCGCGAATCCTACTGCAATAGCGGTGCAAAATGCGAGCACTCAGGACGGCCCGGATTCACAGTGCAAGACGCTCTGCGCGGGGCCACGTCCAGTGACCGTTCTGGTCGTCGGTCGTCGCCGTATTTGCACCATGTGACGTCGGCCCGTCAGGTCGGCAGTTTGATTCCGCCGTCCGCAAGGATCTCGAAGCCCGGGTTCCAGGCGACCTCCCAGACAAAGCCGTCGGGGTCTGCGAAGTGGCCCGAATAGCCGCCCCAGAACACCTCTTGCGCCGCCTTGAGGATCGTGGCGCCCACACGCTGTGCGTCGCCGAGCGTGGCGTCGACCGCGGCCTTGGTGCGGACGTTGTGGGAGAGGCAGGTGTTGGAGAACCCAGTACCGGGACCGTCAAGCTGGGCGTCTTCGACCAGGTCATCACGACCCCACAGCGCGAAGACCAGGCCGCCGCATTGGAAGAACGCAACGTGTTCGTTGCTCGGCGGAGACTCCATCCAGCCCAGGCGGCGGTAGAAGTCACGGCTGACCGCGAGGTCTCGGACGCCAAGGGTGACGAGGCTGACACGTTGCTCCATTGGTGTTCCTCTCGTTGTGGCGGCAGGATAGCGTCGTGCGCAGACCAGTGGATACGACCCGTTCAGCCAGACTCTCGTTGCCCCGTTGACGCGGACGATTCCGCACTCCCCACTGGCGGCGCGTGGCGCCGGCGTGCTGCTGCACGTGACGTCGCTCGCCGGTGGGCGCCTCGGGGATGCGGCCTACCGGTTCGTCGACTGGCTCGTCGAGGCCGGGCAGACGTGGTGGCAGATCCTTCCCCTGGGTCCACCGAACCGCCTGGGTTCGCCGTATGAGGCCGCCTCTGCATTCGCGGGCTGGGCCGGGCTCCTCGCCGACCCCCGTGCGCCGGTCACCGCCGATGAGGTCGAGGGGTTTGCCGCGCGACATGGTTGGGCCGGCGGCTGGAGGCGCTTCGCCGGAGCGGGGGCGATCGAGGATCAGGTGCGGTTCGACCGTGAGTGGCGCGCGTTGCGCACGTATGCCAACGACCGGGGCGTCCGCATCATGGGCGACATGCCCCTGTATGTCGCGAGCGACAGCGTCGACGTAACGCTGCGGCCTGAGCTGTTCGTGACGAGCGAGGTCGCCGGCTGTCCGCCGGACTACTTCAGCGACGACGGGCAGCTGTGGGGCAGCCCGCTCTACGACTGGCCGGCGATGCGCGCCGACGGCTACCGCTGGTGGATCGCGCGCATCCGTCGCACCCTGGAGCTTGCGGATGCGGTGCGGCTCGACCACTTCCGCGGACTCGTCGCGTACTGGTCGATCCCGGCGGGCGCGCCCACTGCGCGATCGGGACGTTGGCGCCGTGCACCCGGACGCGCCATGTTTGAGGCGGCGCGTGCGCAACTCGGTGACGTGTCGCTCGTGGCCGAGGACCTGGGTGTGATCACCCCGGCCGTGCACCGCCTGCGCCGCGAGCTGGGCCTGCCGGGAATGGCGGTGCTGCAGTTCATGGTCGAACGAGGGCCCGTGCAGTCCAACCCGCTGTGGGTCGACGAGGATCGGGTCGTCTACCCGGGAACCCACGACAACGCGACGAGCGCCCAGTGGCTGCGGGGGCTGAGTGCGGCGCAACGTCGGCACGTCGACGCCTCGCTCGCACTGGCCGGGTTGGACCGCCCGTCCGGCGCGTGGTCACTCGTCCAGCTCGCACACGTCGCACCCGCGCGGATTGCGATCGTCGCGGCGCAAGACCTGTTGGGTCTCGGTCGTGAGGGCCGGATGAACACTCCGGGTCAGCGACGCGGAAACTGGCGCTGGCAACTGACGCCGGGAGCGTTGACCACCGATCTGGCGATCAGGCTCCGTGAACTGACGGGCGCAACAGGTCGTCGTGCGACGTGAGTGCCATGCGGGTTGTGCAGGCGCGCGCGGCTCGGACGGCGAAGCGTCAGTTGACGGCTGACCGGTAGCGCGTCGCGAATCGACGACGTCGAAGGTCGGCGATCGCGTCGAGTCGTTCACCTTCCTCGTCAGTCATCCCCGGGGCAAGCGGGGTGATCGGAGGACCGAGGACCTCGCTGAGCCACGTGTCGATGATGCCTGCCGGGCCACCGCCCTGGCGGATGGCGAGCACCTGTCCGTGACGAAGGAGGACGAGCACGGGCACGCTGGCACGGCTCACATGGATGCCCCGGGGCCACAGGAGTTCCACGCGGTCGGCCCATTCCTGCGGCGAGGACAGGGTTGCGATGTGGACGTCGAGGCCGGGTCGCGCCCGGCTGATCTCCGTCAGGCTGGTGGTCAGGAGTTCGCACGACGGGCAGAGCGGGATGCCCAGGGCCAGCAGCGCAATTGGCGCCGCGTCGGCAAGCGCGAGGGCGGAGCGGAGTGGCTGCGGCCCGAGGGTAGGATCGTTCACATGAGCGACGATATCGCGCGTGACCGTGACCGGGCCATCGCACTGCTGCACGAGTGGGTCCAGGGCGAGGGGCTTCGCCGCCACGTGCTGGCCACCGAGGCCGCAATGCGGGCCTACGCACGAGTGCTCGGCGAGGACGAGGATGTGTGGGGCAACGTGGGGTTGTTGCACGACTTCGACTGGGAGCGCCACCCGACACTCGACCAGCATCCGCAAGACGGCGAGCCGGTGCTTGCGGCGGCGGGATATCCGGATTGGTTCCGGCGCGCGATCCTGAGCCACGCCGACCATCTGGACCTGCGGCGCGAGAGCCCGTTGGAGCGCCACCTCTACGCGTGCGACGAACTCCCCAGCTTCATCCAGGCCTGCGCGCTGGTGCGTCCCCAGGGGTTCGAAGGGCTCGAGCCGAAGTCGGTCAGGAAGAAGCTCAAGCAGCCGAGCTTCGCCGCGGGCGTCAATCGCGAGGACGTCATGCAGGGCGCCGAGATCATCGGCCGCGACCTGGACGATCACATCCGCCTGATCGTCGAAGCGCTCACACCCATCGCCGCGCAACTCGGGGTGGGCGAGACCGACCGCTAGTGGCCTGTCTCAGGAATAGCTTTGCAGTCTGGCGGCTGCAAAGCTCCGCAGGGGCGCATACCGTTCAGACAGACGTTTCGCCTGTGGAGCGTTGTCCTCGCCTTCGCCCATATGGTCCGATATGAACGAAGGCT
>JANMKR010000034.1:0-4434 GCA_031372145.1 Actinomycetota bacterium
CCGGTGGGGTGATCGGCCACGGCGGCGTCGCGGCGGCCTTCGGGTTGGTCGTGGCGATCATGATCTTCGCCGTCGGGCACCTCTCCGGGGCGCATCTGAACCCGGCGGTCACCGCCGGGTTCGCCTCGGGCCGACACTTCCCGATGCGTGAGGTCGGGCTCTACTGGGCGGCTCAGATCGCCGGTGCGCTGCTGGCATCCCTGTCGCTTCGAGCCCTTTTCGGCACCGCGGGCGGACTGGGCGCCACGCACCCCAGCCACGTCGGAAAGCTGGGCGCGCTCGTCCTCGAGGCCGGCCTGACCGCGGTGTTGATGGTCGTCATCCTCGCCGTGGCCACCGACACGCGGGCCGCCGGATCATTGGCGGCCCTCGCCATCGGCGGCACCATCGCGCTGGAGGCCCTGGTGCTCGGGCCGATCACCGGCGCCTCCATGAACCCCGCTCGCTCGCTTGCGCCGGCCGTCGTCGCCGGGGATTGGACGGACTTGTGGCTGTACCTGGTCGGACCGACCGCCGGCGCCCTCGTCGGGGTCGGGGTGTACGAGCTCCTCCGCGGCGCGCCCCGCCCAGGAACCTCAGCCCCCGACGCGCAGCTCGCCGTCGTCGTCGAACAGGCGACGGAGCCCGCATGATCGATCGCCTCATGATCCAGCGCCGCAGATTCTCAATTGCCGAGTTCCACACTTCGAAGAAAGGGGCGGAGATGAGCGCTGAAACCTCTGCGCTACGCGAGCGGGTATCGCTCGAGGACCTGGTTCGGGAGTTCCACGGCACGTTCGGACGGGAGACAATCGAGCGCATGGCAGACGAATCGTTCGCCAAGCTCATGGAGAGCGCGAGGGTCTACACGTTCATCCCGCTCCTGGCGACCCGCTTCACTCGTGAGCGTCTCCGCGCGCTTGCCCAAGCCGACGGACTCATCACCAAGGAGCAGCCGGAGATTCTCTTCGTCTGCGTCCAAAACGCCGGACGCTCCCAGATGGCCGCGCTCCTGGCCACGCATCTCTCCGGCGGACGAGTCCACGTTCGATCCGCCGGGTCCACACCGAGCGATCAAATCGACCCAGCCGTGGCTCAGGCGATGGCCGAGATCGGCCTGGGCCTCGCGGACGCATTCCCGAAGCCCCTCACAGACGAAGTCGTCCGCGCCGCCGACGTGGTGATCACCATGGGTTGCGGGGACGCCTGCCCGCTCTACCCCGGCAAGCGCTACCTCGACTGGGAGGTCCCGGATCCCGCCGACCATCCACTCGAGCGCGTCCGGGAGATCCGGGACGACATCGGCGCCAGGGTCAGCGGCCTCCTTGCGGAACTCGACGTGAAGGGAAGTCGCCTCTCAAACCCGTTGTGAGCTGGTCCAGGTTCGACGACGCCGCCACCTCCAAGGACCCCGGGCGGTCCGGGCGCGCGCGAGCGCCAGCTGCTGCGACGACGCGCCGTCGGCCGAAGCACCTCCTGTGCTATACATGAACAAATGTGCACTTATTCATTCTGTGATGGCGTGCCGTGAGCCACGGAGCCCGCCGCACCTCCTCATTCGCCGCGATCGACGCCACCACCGCCCGCCAAGTCGCCGAGACGATGCAGGCGCTGGCGACCCCCAGTCGCGTTCGTATCCTCGCACGGTTGCGCGAGGGCCCCTGCTCGGTCGGCGTACTCACGGAAGCGGTCGAGATGGAGCAATCCGCCGTCTCCCACCAGCTGCGTGTGCTGCGATATCTCGGGCTCGTGGTCGGGCAGCGCGAGGGAAGGCGGATGATCTACGCGCTCCACGACTCGCACGTGGGCGTCCTGCTCGAGGAGGCCGTCTCCCACCTCGAGCACGTCAGGCTCGCCGACCCGGATCACGGGTTCGCACAGGAGAAGGCGTCGTGAGCGAACCTCTCGCCCACCTCCGCGACGCTCGCCGGAACGCGCCCCACGAACTCGCGCACGACCAGTCACATCACCACGCGCACGATCATCACGGCCACCCCGATCACGGCCACTCACACGGCCTGGTCGACGCGTCGATCGTTCGATCGCGCGAGGGTGTCAAGGCCGTTTCGATCTCCCTCGGCGTGCTCCTCGTGGCTGCGTTCGTGCAGACGGGGATCTTCGTCGCCTCGGGCAGCGTCAGCCTGCTCGCCGAGCTCATCCACAACTTCGGTGACGCCATGACCGCGATCCCGCTGGGGATCGCGTTCTTCCTCGGCTCGCTCCGCGGTGAGCGCCTCGCGGGCCTCGCGGTCGTCACCGCGATCCTCATCAGCGCCCTCGTCGCGCTCTACGAGACGATCCAACGGCTCATCCACCCGCAGCAGCTCACCCATCTTTGGGTGCTCGCAGCGGCAGGGGTGATCGGGTTCGTCGCCAACGAGGTCGCTGCCCGGGTACGCCTCCGCGCCGGCAGGCGCCTGGCGAGCCCGGCGCTCGTGGCCGACGGCAACCACGCCCGCGTCGACGGGTTCGTCTCCCTCGGCGTCATCGCCAGTGCCCTCCTCGTCGGCCTCGGCCTCCCACGCGCCGACCCGATCGTCGGTCTGCTCATCACGCTCGTGATCCTCAAGATCACGTGGGAGTCGTGGCAGACGATCCGCGCAACCAAACCTGGCGAGCCGCTCACCGAACGCCGCCGTCCCGGCCAACGCTGACCCGGGCAGCGACGCGGCTCGTGTGAGGGCTCAGATGGGGACCGGTAGGAGGGTATGCGCATCTTCCCCCGCGACGAGGAGATGGACCTCGTCGGGGGTGACGACGACCGTCCAGGTGAGGGAGCCGCAGCAGTCGGCTTCCAGTGCGGCGAGGCGACCTATGGTCTCTTCCACGCCGGGAAGGCGCCGGTAGCGAACACGGACGCCTCCCTCCGGGATCGGCTCCTCCGCGAGGAGTGCGCGTTGCGCGAGCGCCGCGAACTCCGTCCTCCGGGCGGCGAGGCGCTCGGGCTCGAGCGAGCAGCCCGGCACCGACACCGCGACCGCCCGCGTCGGCGGCGTCGGCACGCAACACGCGCATGCCTCGCCGCGCCACACGGTCACTCCCTCTCTGACGGCGGCGGCGGCGATCAGCAGCCCGACCGCCGGGTCGAGCCACCACAGGCCCCTGGCCGCGTTGGCGGCGAGGCCGATGAGCACCGCGCCAGCGAGCCCCGCGCAGAGGAG
Source organism: Actinomycetota bacterium (assembly GCA_031372145.1). Taxonomy (GTDB): domain Bacteria; phylum Actinomycetota; class Thermoleophilia; order Miltoncostaeales; family Miltoncostaeaceae; genus CALMEC01. The sequence continues at coordinate 3,141 of JANMKR010000034.1, forward strand.
GTTCTGCCGCCCCTCCCCGGTGGTTGCGGCTGAGCCGAGCTTGGCCCCGACGCGCCGCTTCGCCATACCCAGCCACGGGCAGATGCACAAGCTGACCGCCGCGAGGACCATCCCGACGACGCTCTGCTCGGGACGGCGACCGGTGGCGAGGGCGACGGCAGCGTCGGCGGCGATGTACGGGGCGAGGAGGAAGAAGCTCACGGCCACGGATCGCTGCGCCCGCGCCTCCGACCCGATCGACTGGAGCCTGGTGCCGGTGAAGCGCCAAATGACGATCACGCTCGCGAGCGCCTCGATGGCGCTATCGATCCCGAAACCAAGGAGCGCCACGGAGCCCGCCGCGAGTCCGGCCGCGACACTCACGCCCCCTTCGACGCCCAGCCAGGCGAGGCTGGTCCACGACAGTCGCCGGGCGCGTCGCTCGAGGCCACGTCGTTCCTGATCGGAGAGCCCGCCCCGCTCGGTCACCCGAAGCAGCGGAATCGTGCTCAACGGGGGCGGCCCGAGGCGGACGTCGACGCCCCAGCCGCGGGGACCGGCTGGGCGTGGCGCACGTGTTGGAGCCCGACGTCGATCAGCAGCCTGATGTGGGCGTCGTCGAGGGAGTAGTAGACGTTTCGGCCCTGCTTCCGGTAGCGCACGAGCCGGCTCGAGCGAAGCAGACGCAGATTGTGCGAGCAGGCGGTCTGTGTGAGACCGGTGACCGCGGCCAGGTCGCACACGCACAGCTCACCGCCCTCCAGCAACGCCGAGATGAGACGCACCCGGCCCGGATCGGACAGGACCCGGAACGTCTCGGCGAGATCCTGAAAGACCGAGGCTGCGGGCAACCGCTCCACCAGGTCGCTGACACGTTCCGCATCCACGCACTCATCCAGGCAAACGTCAAGCGGAACGACCGATGATGTCTTCAATACCTTCACATGCCTGAAGATATCAGTCCGGGTGCTGCGCGCAGAACGGTGGGTCGAGCGGTCAGGCGTCCTGCGTCCGCGGCGCGCCGCTCCTCGTCCGTGCTTTGGTCCAGGGCTCGCAAGCTGGCTGATCGGGCACCGTCGCGACGACCCCGAACTCCGCAGCCGCGCTCACGCCGACCACTCCCCTGTGTCATCGCAACACAACGCGACGGCCCCCTCGTACGGTCGCACCTGGGCCGCTAGTGGCCTGTCTCAGGAATAGCTTTGCAGTCTGGCGGCTGCAAAGCTCCGCAGGGGCGCATACCGTTCAGACAGACGTTTCGCCTGTGGAGCGTTGTCCTCGCCTTCGCCCATATGGTCCGATATGAACGAAGGCT
>JANMKR010000097.1:0-21989 GCA_031372145.1 Actinomycetota bacterium
GGCGCGCCTGGGCGCGGAGTTCAACACGCACAGGATGGTGCAGGAGTACACGGAGTGGGGCTACCTCCCCGCCCACCGTGCCGCAACGAGCCTGGCCAGGGACAAGCACGACGAGGCGCGTGCCCTGGCCGCATGGCGCGACCGCGTGCAGGCGGCATGGCCCGGTGTGACGCTGCGGTCGCAGACCGACGCTGACGGAGGGCTGGTCGTGGGCGAGACGGTGCCAATCACCGTGTGGGCCGGACTCGCCGGACTCGCACCGGATGAGGTCACCGTCGAGGTGGCGGCCGGTGCACCCGATGCCGCCGGCGCGCCGCACCGCCCGACGTACGTGATCGCCCAGCACACCGGTGCCGACGGCGGCGAGGAGCGCTTTACCGCCGAAGTCCCCTGCACGACCTCCGGTCCGCTCGCGCTTGCGGTGCGCATCCGTCCACGCAACACATCCGCGGTCAACCCACTCTCGCCTCTGCTCCTGACCTGGGAGTGAGCGCTCCCCAGCAGTTCAAGGCCGCCACGTTGCGGGTGCAGGCGGCGCTCGCGCTGATGGACCTGGACGTGCACATCGTGCGCGTCGACGAGACCGCGCGCACGGCGGAAGGAGCGGCCGCGGCCGTAGACGCAACGGTGGGCCAGATCGTCAAGTCGCTCGTGTTCCTGAGCGACGGCGTACCCGTCCTGGCGCTCGTCTCGGGATCAAACCGGCTGGACACGGCCAAGCTCGCCGCCCAGACCGGCGGCGCGATCACACGGGCCGACGCCGCCGCCGTGCGCGACGCGACCGGGTACGCGATCGGCGGTATCCCCCCGCTGGGACACGCCACCGACCTCGCGGTCTACTGCGACCGAGACCTGCTCGGGCACGAGGTCGTGTGGGCTGCGGCGGGAACGCCGGACACCGTGTTCGCGGTCCCGCCAGATCGCTTGGCGGGCGCGATCGGAGCCCACGTCTGCGATCTGGCGGAATGATCCGGTCAGACGGGCGTGGCGACTGACACGATGACCTCGATGCCTGGCTGCGTTCGACCCCGGTGGCGTCGTATAGCCGACAGGACCGTCGCAGCGGCGCGCTACTCAGACCACTCTGCGACCAGTGCGCGCGGGTGGTGGCGGTTGACGAGTTCGGCCGGCAGGACCCACCGACGATCACCGCCAGTCGTGTTGACCGCGTATCCGGCGACGGACGCGACCGGAATCTCGACGACGAACACGGTGGCGTCGTCCAGACCGTCTGTGGACGTTGCCGACTCGGTGAAGATCACCCCTGATCGGCCGTCGGCCGCATCGCGAACGTTGGTGAACCCTGAGCGCTGCACCGAAAGGGCCTCGTCGTAGTCAACCGTCCGATACAGGGCGATGGTCTCGGCCATGATCCTGGGTTCGGGACGCGGATCGGCGTGGGTCAGCGCCGCTTCGTGCACCAGATCCACGACCACGTGTGTCACGGGCACCTGATAGCGATCCCGCGCCCGCTGCACCACCTGCCGCTCCAACCAATGTGAATGGGCCGGTGGGTGGGTCGAGATCAGGATCTCGTCCGGTGCGAAGACACGGACGGCGTCGTCGAGCGCCTGAATCGGATCCGCGTCGCCCAGTTGCCCGCTGGCCTCGAGCCCGATGGCCCGCAGCGCGACGACCGACGCATCCAGGCGTTCCAGCGCAGCTTCTCGCGCGCCTTTGACATTGGAGGACAGCCAATGGCCCATGCGCGATCCGGCGAGCGCCGGAGCAACGACGAGAACCTCGGCCGGCCCATGACCCGCGCGGTAGCGAACCTCGTCGCAGACCGCGGAGCCTGCGCACGTCTCGTTCGCAATGACCAGGATTCGGCGTGGTGTGCTCATGGCATGACATTAGCACCCGTCAGCCAAGACGAATGTCCTGGCGGGTGGGCATGTAAGGGCTCTCACACGGCACCTGACGGCCGAACGATCGGGCGGTGTTCGGCGCTGGTGCCCAGGCACGTGGTTATCATCACCTGACGTGGAACTGAGCCCGCTCACAACGGCCCGCGAGCGCTTCGGGCAATGGATGGCGACGCTCTACGATCTGCATGGAGCCTCACGCCTGCTCGATTGGGATCGGGAGACGTTGATGCCCGCGAAGGGCGCGGAGGCACGCGGGCAGCAGGTCGGCACGCTCCGCGCCGTCCATCACCGCGAGACGCTTCGCGACGGCGTGGACGATGACATGACCCTGATCGAGGCACAGGGAGATCCAAGCGAGGAGGAACAGGCGATGATCGCGCTCGCTCGCCACGAGCGCAACCGGGCCCGCCGCGTACCCGAAGGCCTCGTCCGGGCGCTCGGAGAGGCGCAGTCAGCGGGCCTGACCACGTGGCTGGCCACTCGCGACGCGGGGGATTTCGCGGCGTTCGCGCCTGCCCTGACTCGGGTCGTTGCGCTGACGCGCGAGATTGGCGAAGCCCTCGACATCGGTTCCGAACCCTACGACGGGTTGCTCGACGACTACGAGCCAGGCACGACAACGGCCGTACTCGAGTCCCTCTTCGACACGCTGGGCCCCAAGCTCGCCACCATCGTCGAGGGTGCAACGCCGCAGGCGCCGGCGACACCGTTCGCCGGTCGCGACTGGCCGGACCCGGCGCAACTGGGGCTCGCAGAGGACGTCGCCCGGATGGTCGGATTCGACATGGACGCCGGTCTGATCGCGCGCTCTGCCCACCCCTTCACCGACACCCCGCACCGCGGGGATGTTCGGTTCACCACGCGCGTCACGCAGGACGACCCTTCCGCGAATGTCCTGGTGACGTTGCACGAGTCCGGCCATGCGCTGTACGCCCAGGGACTTCCCGAGGCATACGCACGGACGCTCCTCTACGGGTCCCCGTCCCTGGGTGCAGACGAGTCACAGTCGCGCTTCTTCGAGAACCACCTGGGCAGGCGTCTGTCGTTCTGGGAACGCCTGCACCCGATGTTCGTGGCACGGTTCGGCGCGAGCATGGACGGCCTGCGACCCGAGGACATGATCCGGGCCGTGACCCGCGTTCAACGCAGCTGGTGTCGTGTCGATGCCGACGAGGTCACATACGACCTGCACATCATCCTCCGCTTCGAGCTCGAACTCGCATTGATCCGCGGCTCGCTTGCCGTCAGCGACGTGCCCGAGGCCTGGCGGGATGCGAGCGAACGTCTGCTCCACGTCACGCCTGCGACCGACACCGAAGGGTGCATGCAAGACATCCACTGGGCCTGGGGGATGTTCGGTTACTTCCCCACGTACACCCTCGGCAACATCTACGCCGCACAGCTCGCCGAGGCGCTCGAAGCGGCCGAGGGCCCACTTGACGAGCTGATCCGTGCCGGAGGTCTCGATGTCGTGCTCGAGTTCATGCGCACGCGGGTGCACGAGCCCGGCAGCCGATTCACCACAACCGTGTTGATGGAGCGCGCGACAGGGCGTCCGTTCAGCACGGATCCCTTCCTGCGACGCATCACCCAGCTCGCCGCGGGTGCCTGAGCCACCTCCGGCGTCGCAATTGCCCGGTACGGCTGGACCGCCGGTCACGCATGTCAGTCGTCGGTCAGCTGCCACTCGCCGCCGACGATCAGCGGGAGCCGACGCCCGCGCGCACCGACGCCCGTGACCTCGACCGCGTCGGAGCCGATCATCACGTCCAGGTGCACCGCCGAGCGGTTGATCAATCCCTTGGCCGACCGCGTCGCGCCGAACCCGTCGCCAAACGCAATGTGGGCAGCGGCGTTCTCGTCCAGCAAGGTGTCGCCATAGACACGCCCTGCCTGACCGATGCGCGAGCTTTGATCCACGAGCGCCACCTCACCCAACCGTCCGGCACCGCGGTCGGTCTTGAACGTCGCCGCCAGGAGCTCGCCGTCGACCGGCCGCTTGGCGATGATCGCCACGAGACGCCCCGCTCGGAACTCACCGCTGATGTCCTGGATGAGCCGGCCGCTGAACGACAGCGGCGTCGTGCACCGAAACGTCCCGGTCGTGCCCCGTGGATCCGGGCTGGTGAACACCTCTTCCGTGGGGAAGTTGGGGTAGACGGTGCGGCCGTTCTGCGTGCGCTCGCCACCACCGAGCCAGCGCGTGTCCGGCACGAGCGTCACGTCCAGATGCGTCCCGGGTCCGCGGAACTCGAGTCGCGCCAGCTTGCGCTTGGTGAGTCCCGATGCCCTCCGGTTGAGTCGTTTGGCGTGACGTGCCCATCCGTCGGGCCCGTCATCCGGCGTCAACCGGCAGAACCAGATCAAATCGTCACCGAGTCGCCGCAGCGCCGCGCCCGCGCCGAGTTCCGGATAGACGCGCTTGGCCCATCCCGGCGTCGGCCACGCGACGATGCTCCACCGCACGCGACCCGAGATGACGGCCTTCTGGAACCAGCGTAGGGACCGCGACCGCTCCTGGAAGTCTGTGGCGACCCGCGATGTGTCCAGGCCGGAGAGGATGTCGGGGTCCTCGTCGCCCACGATTCTGAGGATCGCGACGTCGGGGTTGATCGCCGCACGCAGCCGCGCCTCGGTCCATGACGGAACCTTGCCCAGCGCGATGTCGGGACCGTCCGCGATCCGTACGCGCTGCACGCGCCGGTCGGTGTACATCACGTCGACGACCACAGCTCCCTGCGCGTAGGCCGAACTCGCAATCGCGATCGCCAGCTCGCGGTGTGCCGGCTCGCAATCGATGAGCAGCGTCTCGCCCGCGCGCAGGGAGACACACGACCGCACGATGGCATCGGCATACCGTCGGAGCGCATCGTCGGGCAGCACTGTCAGCTGAAGATTCCTTGCGGCCATACCCGGAAAACTACCGGTTGTGCGTCGACGCCCTGCGCACGCTGTGGCAAAACGTTCATCTTCGCCGTCGCCGCGCCGATGACACGCCATATGTTCGCGCGGCTCCGCACACGCCGGGCCTTGATCATCGGCCTCCTGACCGTTCTGACACTCCTCGTGTCGGCCCTGACCCCCTGGGCGCTGTGGCATCTCGGACGTGATCGTCCGCTCGATGTGCTCGTCGTCGACAAGACCGTCGCCAAAGCCGACTACCGCAAACACGCCGGATTGTTCTGGGTGCTGCGCCACGAGAAGATCGTGCAACGGGCGACAGGTCGCCCCTTGGTGCTCGACCGCGACTACGCCGGCTACCAGCACACGCCCGACGGCCAGCCCCGGATCGTCCCCATCCCCGACCGCCCCTCGGACTTCACGTACGTGGCAGACACCTACGGCGTCTACGAGGACGATCTGCTCGGCCGGCCACTCGGCCTGCGCTCCAACCTGATCTACGGCGGATTGTCGCTCGACGAGGTGCACACGCTCACCCGCAACCTCAAACCCGGCGCCACGCTGGTCGCGGAGTTCAACTGCATCGCGAGCCCCACCGTCGGACAGGCCCGCGAGGAGCTGAGCGAGGCGCTCGGGGTGCAATGGACCGGGTGGATCGGCCGGCACTTCTCGTACCTCGATCTGACGGTCGACCTGCCGTTGTGGGTGCCGCGTACATGGAAGCGCCAGACCGGCAGGCCGTGGCGGTTCCACGGCCCCGGCTACGTGTTCGTCAACGAGCAGGGATACCTGATCGTGCTCGTCGAGGGCATCGACACCCCCACGCCGGCGTTCCGCATCACGGTCGACAAGGTGGCCGCCGAGCGCTACGGCACGGCCCGCAGACAGACCTACGACTACTGGTTCGAGGTCATGAAGCCCCGACCCGGCGCCGAGGTGCTGGCGCACTTCGACCTGGACCTGACCGACTCGGGTCGCACGAAGATGCGCGGCGTTCCGATCACGGGACCGATTCCCGCAATCGTGCGGACCAGACGACCGGGGCACCTGGCCTACTACTTCGCCGGCGACTTCGCCGACCAGCCGAAGGTCCCTGCGACATACCGTTACCGCTGGCTTCCCAAGATCCGCGCGTGGCTCGGCACGGAGCACCGTGACGACCAGCAGGCCTTCTACTGGCGCGTCTACGTCCCGATGATGCAGCACATCCTGGCCGAGGCCGAGCGGACGGCCCGCTCACAACCGTCCGCGACGGGCGGACCCACCTGACGATGAGTGCACGTACTACGCCGTGCGGCCGTCGCGTTCGGTCACCTTCATGGGATGGCGCGAGGCCGACAGCAGGAAGTCCGGGTTGACGCACGCGCCGGCAGCGCGGTGTTCGAACGCGGGATCGATGTCGGTCTGGCAGAACGCGTGCGGCTCCCGCGTCGCGCGAAGCGCGCCGAAACCGGCGGTGGCGGCCTCGATGCGGCGAAACGCATCCAGATCGAGTTCAACCGCGAACACGCGGTCCAGGCAGCCCACGAACGTCCGCGTCCCCTCCTCGTACGCATAGAGCCGCGGACACGCCGATTCGAGGCAACCGGTCGGGAACACGATCTTGTCGCACCGCACCGGGCAGCGCCGGCACGCCGTGTCTGGGTCGATGAGGGCTTTGATCCGCGGCATCGATGCAATCGTAGACGAGTGCGCCGTCCCAGCGAGCTGCACCCGGCCTCCGCGAAGACACCGCTACGAGGCGACGCAGCTTTCCCCGAACATCGTCATCAGCGATGCGACGAGGTTCGAATTGCCTGGATCCACCCGAAATTCCTCGCCGAAGCGCAGGCGGACGGGCCCTTCGGTCGTTCGCATCTCAACGATGACCGGGGCGCTCCCGGAATGCGATGCCAGCAACCGCTTGAGCTCATCCATATGGGTCGGTGCGAACCGGGTGGCGTCGATCCGAACGAGCAGTCGATCCTCTTCCATGCCGGGCTCGGGAACAAATGACACGACGGTGCGGGCCACGAGCTTGGTCTCGCCTTCGCCCTTGAGGTCCACCTGCCCGGTGATCAGCACCAACGCGTCCTCGCGCAACAACTCGCGACCTTCGGCGTAGACCGCCGAAGGGATGACGACCTCGACCGAACCCTCCAGGTCATCGAGGCGCGCGAACATCATCGTGTCGCCCTGACGGCGGGTGATGACCTTGACCGCACCGATGATGCCGCCCACCGTGACGGTCTCGCGATCACGACGCTCGCCGAGCGAACCGATTCCGCAGGTGACGGCGCGGGCCAGTTGACGACGGCAATCCTTGAGCGGATGGCCCGACACGTAGACCCCCAGGGCCTCCTTCTCGCCGAGCAGCAACTCCTCGCGCTCAAGCTCGTCGGCGCCGATCGGCGGGTCGACTTCGATCCGGCCTGCGCCCTCCATCAGGCCAAAGAGCGACTCCTGGCCGGAGGCCTCGTCGTTTCGTCGTCGCGCCGCCTGCCCCATCGCCTGCGCCAGCGCATCCAACATCCCCTTGCGCGAATCGCCGGTTGAGTCGAGCGCACCGCTTCGGATCAAGCTCTCCAGTGCGCGTTTGTTGACCTGCGCCTGATCGACCCGGCGGCAAAAGTCGAAGATCGACACGATCTCGCCGTCGGCTTCGCGGGTCGCGACGATGGCACTGACCGCGGCATCGCCCACGCCCTTGACCGCCGACAGGCCAAAGCGAATCTCGCGTTCGCCGGTCACGGCGAAGTCGCTGGCGCTGGCGTTGACGTCGGGCGGCAACACCGCCAGGCCCATCTCGGTGCACGCGTTGACATAGAACGGCACGCGGTCCTTGGTGTCCATGACCGACGACAGAAGCGCCGCCATGTACTGGGCCGGGTAGTTGGCCTTGAGGTACCCGGTGCGGTAGGCGAGCAACGCATAACAGGCGGCATGGCTCTTGTTGAACGAGTAGTCACCGGCCGCCTCACACAGGCCCCAGAGGCGCCTGGCCACATCAGCCTTGGTGCCGCTCTCCAGACACCCGGCGATGAACTCCTCCTCGAGGGAGGCCATCAGCACCTTGTCCTTCTTGCCGACGGCCTTGCGCAGGTCATCCGCACGCGACGGCGAGAACCCGGCGATCGCACGCGAGATCGCCATCAGCTGTTCCTGGTAGATCGCGACCTGGTACGTCGGGCCTGTGATCAGCTCAAGTCGCTCGTCGTCGAGCGGCGGCATCGCGCCGGGGTTGCGCTTGTTGCGTGCGTAGGTCGAGATGAACGCCATCGGACCCGGGCGGTATAGCGCGACGAGCGCCACCAGGTCGGCGAACTCCGTCGGTCCGACCTCGCGCAACGCCTCGCGCATGCCGGTCGATTCGAACTGGAACACCCCCAAGGCGTCGCCGCGTGCCAGCATCGCGTAGGTCGCCGGATCGTCCAGCGTGACGACATCGATGTCGAGTGGCCGGCCCGTGTCACGTTCGATCAGCGCGACGCAGTCCTCGATGACGTCGAGGTTGCGCAAGCCCAGGAAGTCCATCTTGAGCAGCCCGAGCGCCTCGACGTCGTGGTCGGGGACCAGCGTGACGACGTTGCCCTCGTCGTCGATGCGCACGGGCAAGAAGTCGGTGACCGAGCCCGGCGCGATGACGACCCCGGCGGCGTGGACCCCCTCGTTGCGGACCAGGCCTTCGAGCGGTCGCGCAGTGTCGACGATCTGCTTGGTCACATCGTCCGTGTCGTACGACGTCGCAAGCTCTGAGCCGGCTTTGAGCGCGTCCTCGAGCTTGACCCCGATGGGGCGCTCGGGGACCAACTTGGCGATGCGATCCACCTGTCCGTAGGTGAATCCCAGTACGCGGCCGGCGTCGCGCACGACCGCGCGCGCCAGGAGCTTGCCGAACGTGCCGATGCGTGCCACGGCGTCGGAGCCGTACTTGTCGGTGACGTAGCGCACGACGGCGTCGCGGCCGCGGACGGAGAAGTCGGTGTCGATGTCGGGCATGCTCTTGCGCCCCGGGTTCAGGAAGCGCTCGAACAACAAGCCATGTTCGAGCGGGTCCAGGTCGGTGATGCGCAGCGCGTACGCCACCAGCGAGCCGGCCGCCGACCCACGACCGGGGCCAACCGAGACGCCGTTCTCGCGCGCCCACCGGATGTAGTCCCAGACGATCAAGAAGTAGCTGGCGAAGTCCATCTCGACGATGACGTCCAGCTCGAAGCGCAGTCGATCCTCGGCCTCGGCACGCCACGACCCGTTGTAGCGGCGATCGAGGCCGTCGCGGCACAGGCGTTCCAGGTAGGTCGCGGGCGTCTCGCCCTCGGGCACGGGGAACGTCGGCAGCCGGGGGTCACCGAGCGGCAACTCGAGCCCGGAGCAGCGCTCGGCGACCTCGAGCGTCACTCCGAGCGATTCGGGATACTCGGGAAGCGCCTGCAGCATCTCGGCTGCGGACTTGAGGTAAAACTCCTTCGTGTCGAACTTGAAGCGTTTGGGGTTCGACAGCAGGTCCCGCGTCTGGATGGCAAGGAGCGCCTCGTGCGCATCGGCGTCCTGGTGGCAGACATAGTGGACGTCGCCGGTCGCGACGAGTGAGCGTCCGGTGTCGCCGGCCATCCGCGCCAGGTGGGCGTTGATGCGCTTTTGCTTCTCGATACCGGAGTCCTGAAGCTCCAGGTAGACGTCCTCGGGCCCGAAGATCTGGCACAGCGTGTCCAGCTCGTTGCGCGCGGCGCCGAGATCGTCGTTCTCGAGGTGCGAGCAGATCGTGCCCGACAGGCACCCCGACAGCACGATGATCCCCTCGGCGTACTGGCTCATCAGCCCGTGATCGATGCGCGGGCGACGGTGGTAGCCGTTGAGATAGCCCGCGGAGCACAACTTGATGAGGTTGTAATAGCCCTCGGTCGTCTCGGCCAGCAGGGTCAGGTGAGCGCGACTCTCGCGAGGCGGGCGTGCCGTGTGATCGGGGACCACGTAGGCCTCGAGCCCGACGATCGGGGTGATTCCCCGCTTGCGGGCCTCTTTGAACAGCTCGACCGCCCCGCTCATGACACCGTGATCGGTCAGCGCGACCGATGACTGGCCGAGTTCTTCGACACGGTCCAGAAGACGGCCGATCTTGCAGGCGCCGTCCAGAATCGAGTAGTCGGAATGGACGTGCAGGTGGGCGAACGCCCCGTTGGCGCTCACGAATCACGTTCCTTGGCGACTGACGGCATGGTGGAGGAGGCTAGTCCTGCCTCCGGACGCGAACAAGCGACCAACGACCCCAGATGCGGTGCTCCAATCGCCCGAGGAGCGCTACTGATGGTGCGTGCGGGTTTTTTCGCAAGGGCTATTGACTCGGACGCCATACACGCCGATAGGGACCGTAACCGGGCACGCATCGCGCAGCCCACATCGTGAGACATCGAGGCACACCGTGGACGACGTCATCATCGTCGTGAAGGACCTTCAACCGGCCGCGCTCATCGTGCTCGCGGTCACCGTGGTCGCCATGCTCTCGAATATGGTCCTGCCGCGCGTGGGGCCGTGGACGTCGCTCCTCGCCGTCGGTGGGGTCACGGCATACGTCGGTCACCGCGTCCTCGCAGTCGATTCGCGCCCCGCCTGGTTGCTCCCACTCGCGGTCGCGGGCGTCCTGCTGGCCGTCGCGGCCGGATACCGTTTGTGGAAGGCCATCGGGGCCACCGCCAACAACGACAGGACAATCGGGTACGTCTTCCCGACCGCGCTCGCAATCTGTGCCTTGTGGCTTTCGATCGCCCTGATCCAGTTCGATGCGTCACAGATCACTGCAGCCGTCGGAGGCTAAGCTAAGAGCCCCTCCGGCGTCAATCGCCGTCGCCGAACAAGGCGAGCACGTCGCCTCCCGCTTCCTTGAACGCTCCGCACGCGAAATCCCGGCAGCCAGCGGGCCGGGCGCCACGCCGACGGCTATCGTCGGCGCGTGTTCGACCAGCTCGTTGCGGGATGCCCGACGTGGGGAGTGGATCTGGCTGCGTCCGACGGTCCGATCTGCGGACCCGGTGCGTCGTGGCCGGTGACCGTCTCGCTCGTCGCAGACCGAGCCGTTCCCGCCGGCGAGCCTACCGCTCGAAGCCACATCGTCGAGAACGCGCAGCACTTCGACGTGATCCATCATTCGTTTCGCGGATTCGACGGGATCTGGCACGAGCGGGGCCAAAACTGGATCCTGTGGGAACCGGGCGGAAGTCATTTCGCGGTCACCGCCGGCCGCCACTCTGACGGGGACTGGGTCCACGTCCGGTTCGTGCTCCGACACCTGATCGTCTCCGGTCTCGTCGCGCGGCCAGACTGGCACTGTGCTCACGCGGCGGCGGTGTCGCTGGCCTCCGACCCCGGTGCGGCGGTCTTGATCGCCGGCCCGTACCTCTCCGGGAAGACCGTGCTCGCGGAACGAATCATCGCAGCGGGCCTCGCAACCGCCATCGTCGAGGATGACTGTGCAGTGCTGGACGACGAGTGGCGGCTCACCGGCCTCATGCCCCGCGAGCACGCTGTGGCCACCGCGTGGCGCGGGCGCCTTCACGCGATTGTGTGCCTGGACGAACGTGTCTCGGAGGTCGGCCCATGGGACGCAGTCGATGTCGCACGCCGGTGCGCGGAAACCCAGGTGTCGTGGCCGCTGTCGTGGCTTCCCGGCGGACATCCCCGGACTCCGCCGCCCCCTCCCCCTGCTCCGGTGAAGTGCCTGCGTGCGCCGGCTCGCCACGCCGATCAGACAATCGCCGCGCTCGCGGCTGCGTTGGAGCAGACGTAGCTCGCCAGCGCACGCGGCGACGTCAGGACGATCGCCCGGGCATCCGGAATCACGCAGCCGAACACCACCTCACAGTCGGTGAGCACCGAGAGGAAGTCGAGCGAGTCGACACCCAGCTCCGACCAGGTCGCCGTCGGCTGCATGGTGCCGACCGGACGACGGATGATCTCGGACACGAGCCCGAGCAGCCGAACCTCGACCGCGTCGCTCGTCACCGCTGACGGGTCATCAGGTCGAACAGCAGTGGGATGCTCTCCTCGGTGGGGGTCTGGCGAAGGAGGCGCTGCGCGATCGCCCGCCGCTGTTCGCCATGCGGGCCATCCAAGCCCAGGAGGGCCGGTAGGGCAGCCGCGATGAAGAGCCGGACGTCTTCCTCCCGGCCGAATGGGAGGTGCCCACCCGGTTGCTCAAGCGACGCCACGAGGCTCCGGCTCGCACGCCCGACGACCGCGTCGAGGGCGTCCCCGACAACCTCGCGTCGCGGGTCGAACGGGTGTCCCCGCAGCGCTCCAGGGGTGCGGAGCTCGCCGGCGATCATCTCGCCGATTCTCGGCGCCAGGACGATCCCGTTGCGGTAGGTCCCGGTCGCAACGAGCACGCGCTCATCGGAAGTCGTCCCGACCAGCGGCAGACGGTCGAGGGTCACTGGCCGATGGCCGACCCGCGTCGCGACGAGCCCGGCGCCCGCGAGCACACCGGCGATCTGGTGCGCCGCCCCGTCGATGAGCGACGCGATTTCAGCGAGGGTCGGCAGGTCGGCATCACCCGGGAGTGTCGACAACCGGTTCGTCGCTCCGATATAGAGCACCCCGTCCGCGCGGGGGACGACGTGCAGGCCACATGCGAAACCGCGATTCGGCGTCCGCACGGCGGTCGGGAACATGGCGGTGGAGCGCACGAGCAGGCTGACGCCGCGACCGGACACCAGCGGTGGCAGGCCCAGATCCAGCGACGAGGCGGCCAGTACGCGGTTCGTGCCGACTCCTCCGGCGAGGACCGCCCGAGCGGCACCAATGTCTGCACCGGCGTCCAAGTGGGCCGTGACGCCGACCTCGTCCAGTTCGATGCGTTCAACCCCGCCATCCACCACACGCACACCGGGATGAGCTCGGAGGGCGGCGCCGAGGGCGGCGTGGAGCACGGCGGCGTCGAGGGAGGCCTCGTCGGGGAGGTGGAGCGCCGTGAACGCCGGCATCCGCCGTGACGGGTTGAGTCCGGGTATGTCCCGCCCGGCGATGCGATCGGCCGGGCGACCGGCCCGAACCGCGGCGGCCTGGATCGTGTCGACCTCCGCGGCGTCGTCTTCGCCATCGGGGTTCGCGATGACGAAGATCCCCGGAGAGACTGGAACATCGCGTCCGGACAACTCGCAGATCCGAAGCAGCCAGTCTGCATATCCGTCCCGTCCCGCCAGCCGTTCACGGACATCGAGGTCTTGACGCGCCAGCCCATCCGATGCGGAGACCTCGCTGAAGACGGAGAGCATCGCGCCCGCAGCCAGCGACGCCGTGGCCGGCACGGCGCGATCGACGATCACCACCGCCGCGCCTTCGTCGGCGCACCGCAGCGCGACGCTCGCGCCGATGACGCCGCCACCGACCACGAGCAGGTCAGCGCCCACTCATCTCGCTCTCCGCCAGAACGATGCCGTCCGGTCCCTCGGTATACCCAAGCCCGCAGGCGACGCATCGCGATGCGTCATCCAAACGCTCCCCACAACGGCACACGAGTCCGAGTGCACGGGCGGGGTTGCCGCCCACCAGGGCGTGCGCCGCGACGTCCCGATGAACGACGCTTCCGGCGGCGACCAAGGCGTAGGCGCCGACGGTGACGCCGGGCAGCAACAGCGCACCCGCACCGATCGAGGCTCCATGTCTGACCGTCACAGGAAGGCGGCGAAAGTCCCCAGGGCCCTGCCGGGTGCCGTCGGGATTGAGCGATCGTGGCGAAGGATCCTCCAGGAGGCACGCGTGAGGGCCGATGAACGCCGCATCCTCCACGGTGGCCCCGAACACGTTGGCGTAGTTCCCAAGCTTGACGTCATCGCCGATCCGGGCGCCCGTCCCGACGAAACTCCCTTTCCCAAGGGTGCACCGCGCCCCGATCTCGGCGCCATCCATGACCTGCGCGGCGTGCCACACGTCGGTTCCCTCGCCAAGGACTGCATTGGGACCCACATCGGCGGTCGGATGGACGGTCACGACGGCAATACTAGTGACGCGACGTGAGAGGCTTCGCGAGGTGCGGATCCTGATCACCAACATCACGCTCGCATGGCGAACCGGCACGGAGATCGTGACACGCGATCTCGCCCTCCAGCTCAAGCGGCGGGGCCACGATCCGATCGTCTACACGCCGGAGCCCGGTCCCATCGCCGATGAGATACGCGCTGGTGGCGTCGATGTGGTTGACAGCCTCGACGGTGTGTCACCTCCCGACGTGATCCAAGCGCACCACGCCCAGCCCTGCGTCGCGGCTGCGCTGCGCTTCCCGAGCGTCCCGGTGCTCTTCGTATGCCACGACGCACACTCGTTCTACGACGAGGTCCCTCCGCTTCCGCAGATCGGGCGATTCGTCGGGGTGGACGATGCCTGCCGCGAGCGACTCGTCAACGACGGCGCGCCCGAGTCGCGACTCGCGGTCGTTCTGAACGCCGTCGATCTGGAGCGCTTCACGCCGCGTGGACCGTTGCCACGGGTCGCCATCCGAGCTGCGGTGTTCTCCAACAGCGCGGCACAGGTTCCTGCCGTGCGCGAGGCGTGCGAGCGCCTGGGTATTGCGTTGGACGTGGTCGGCGCCGCGTCCGGGGACGGATACCATGATGCGCCTGAAGCGATCCTGGGCCGGTACGACATCGTCTTTGCAAAGGCTCGCTCAGCCCTGGAGGCGGCTGCGGTCGGCTGCGCCGTCGTGCTCTGCGACGCCGGCGGACTCGGACCACTCCTCGATCCCGCCAACGTCAAGGAACTTCGCCGCTTGAATTTCGGGTTCCGGACGCTGACCGAACCCGTGTCGCCGCAGGCGGTCGCCGAGCGACTCGCGAGATATTCGCCGGTCGCCGCTGCCGAGGTCTCGGAGTGGACGCGGTCGACCGCGGGGCTCGACGACTTTGTCGCGCAGTACGAAGCGCTCTACGACGCAGTCGTCCTCCAGCACGTCCCCCCGGACCCGCTGGCGGTCGTTGGCGCGACTGCACGCTGGCTGGAGAAACAGAGTCCCCGCCTCGGGTTGCACGCGGCGAGCGAGCGGGCGCGCGAACAGATGCACGCCGTCCTTGTGGACTCCGAGGCGCGCCTGGCTGAGTTGAATGTCCGTTTGGAGGACACGACCAGTCAGTTGGCGGAACTCGCCGCGCGGCACGCCGATCTGGCCGAGACCTTCGCATTCCTCGCTTCATCGCCGCTCATACGTTTGCGAAATCGCCTCGGACGGCTCCCGCTCATCGGCGCCGCCATGAGGGGCGCCGGCCGGGGCGTCCGTCGACTCCTTCCGATGGATCGCAACTTGTGACACCGGCGGGGTCCGTACCCATCCGCGTCGGCGTCGTCGGCGCGGGCATCACCGGGCGGCGCCACGCCGCGGCCTACCGGGCATTCGGGACCGGATGCGCGTTGGTCGGGGCGTTCGACCCGGACCCTCGCGCCATCGACCGTCTCGCCCTCCGCCGGTTTCGGTCGATCGCTGCACTTGGCCGGGAATGCGATGCACTCAGCATCTGCTCACCGTCGGACCTCCACCTTGAGCATCTCGCCGAGGCCCTGGACGCCTCCTGCCACGTCATCGTCGAGAAGCCGATCTCCCCGACCCTCGCCGGAGCCCGCCACGCGGTGGGGCTCGCGACGGCGCATCCGGACCTGATCGTGCAGGTCGGCCACGTGGAACGGTTCAATCCCGCCTTCGCAGGACTGAGACGCATCCTCGGGGGCGCGCTGCCGCTGGGCGTTGTCGCACATCGTTCGGGCCCCTTCCGACCGACGGGGGCGGACGTCATCGCCGACCTCATGATCCACGACCTCGACCTGCTGCTGGTGTTGACGAACAGTGTCGTCGTCGATGTCGACGCGGTTGGCGGCCGCCAACCGGACGGGCTGCTCGACGTCGTGGACGCCACCTTGACCTTCGCCGACGGCGTCGCCGCCGAACTCCACGCGAACAGTCGTGAGAGCGCGGGACACCGCCACCGTCGCTTCCTCGTGATGACGCTCGACGGCCACGTGGAGTCGGACTTGCTGGCACAGCGGGTGCGGGGGCAGGTCAACGGGCATGGCCGGGTTGAGCGAGCGGACCCGTTCCTTCGACAGATCGCCGCATTTCTCGACGCAGCGCGAGCCGGCCATCCCTCCCCGGTGTCACCCGCGGCCGTGCTGCCGGCGATGGACCTGGCCGACCGCCTCCGCGACGCCATCGGCTGATCGTCCGCCACCGCCGGAGCCTCCTTGGGCGGCCGGTCAACGGGGCAATACGGGCCCCGTATCGCCGTCGCGGCAGCAGCCGGGGAACGCTCAGCCGTCAGGCCTCTCTCATCAGAGCGACTCCGAGACATTTCGCATCTGACCGTGTCTCCCGGAACTCAGACGCCTGCCGGCGGCGGTTGCACGTCGGCAGGCACCGCCAGGATCACGCCCCAGTCGCCGGCGACCGCGAGGGTTTGACCGTCCGCAGTCCAGGCGGCGCAGGCGGCGCCCGTGATGAAGCGCACCAGCGTGCGCTCCGGCAGGCGGATGAACGCGACGCCGAACATCCGGCCGTATCTGACCGGGACGACCGATAGGCGACCGCCCGGAGCGATGACCTCTCCGTCAACCGATTCGAAGAGTGAATCCGGAGCGGCCGGCAGGGCAATCGCGGCGGCCGGGTCGGCCTCGGGATAGTCATGCGTGCCGACATCGAGGTCCGGCACGGACCAGCGGCGGATGACCTTCTTGTGCACGCCACGCAGCGTCGTGTCGTCGTCCTCGAAATAGAGTGACCGGGCGCCCTCACGATCGGCGGCGATCAGGCGGATCAGACCGGCACCGGCGACACCGAGGGAGTCGTCCAGACCTGGCCGATCCATCGGAAGCTCGGGGGCGAAGTCGGACAGCAGGGCGGCAGAGGTCTGCCGGCGCCGGCCGCCACGGCCGATCAGCTGCGCCCCCTGCGCCTCGCGCGCGAACGAGATGATGGACCAGGGCCCCGCATCGTTGGGGATCAGCTCAGGACGCAGACGGTGAATGCTCATTCAACCTCTCTCGGTGGCTCCAACCACAGTGCTCCCCACTCGCCTCCCACCAGCAGGCCTTTGCCCGCCGGGTCGAGTGCGATCGTGCGGGCGCCCTCAACGTGGCGGACCATCGCGCCGTCGACAGCCCGGACGACGCACGCCGCAGCGGGGTCCGCGAACGGAGTGCCCATCGACGCCAACGTTCCGTCGGCGCTGAGGGCAACCGACAACGGACCCAGTATGACGGGTGTCCACGATCCGAGCCGCTCACGAGTGTCGGTGTCCCACAGGCTGCATGAACCGTCGCCGTGGCGGGCCAATGCGCGCGGCGCAGCGCACGCAGTGGCGAGCGCCACGATCGGCGAGCCGTCCTCGCCGGCGAAGCCCGCTCCGGCGCTCGCCAGCAGCGTCCCGTCCGCCGCGTACGCGACGGCACCGGGCAGGTGCGAAACCTCGGCCTGTGTGGTGGCCGCACCGGGGATCTCAAGCTCGAACAGCCCGTCGTCGTGCACGACCGCGACACGCCGACCGTCGGCGCGAATCGCGACGGGGCCGGGTCCCAAGTCCGCAGCCAGGTCACCCAGGCTCGGCAGGACGACCACACGCCATCCGGCGTCGTCCAGCAACATCCCGGCGTTGGCCAGGCTCGCACCGGCGAGGCGCATCAGACCGGGTGGCCGCCGATCGAACTGGCCGACCATGTCGGGCAGGAGGATGGACCGTGCGAGGTTGGGAGACATCGTCAGCACCAGGGAGCCGTCGGCCACGATCTGGGCTTCGTGTGTCGCGAAGGGCACGCCTTTGACCGGCCGCAACAGGCGGTCGTCGGGAGCCAGTTCAACACCTTGGGGTGCGGGCGCCGCAGCCAGCCCCAGCCCACGGGGGCTCTGCGCAATGCGCGCCCACGGGCCGGGATCGGTGCCGTCGACGCGGACGTTCTGTGGCGGCGCTGAGCGCCTCATCGGTCGTCGACCGCCTTGCGGATCTGGTGGGCCATCCGGCTCTGCAGGCTGAACAGCTCGATGAAACCGGGGCTTGCGTTCTGCGAGAACGTCGCGTCCGCATCAAACGTCGCCAGGCTCTTGTCGTACAGCCCGTACTTGGACGTGCGCGAGACGACCGTGGCCCCGCCCTTGTAGCACCGAACCGTCACCTCGCCCTCGACCACCGCGCTGGCGTTGTCGATGTACGCGTTGAGGTCACCGAGCGTCGGCTCGTACCAGAGCCCTTCGTAACACAGCTGCGCCCATTCGGCATCGACGAATGCCTTGAGGCGGTTCTGCCGGCCGGTGAACACGAGCTTCTCGAGTTCCTTGTGCGCACGAAGTATCAGCTCGGCTGCGGGCACCTCATAGATGTCACGAACCTTGAGCCCGACAACCCGGTCCTCGACGTTGTCCATGATGCCGACGCCGTTGCGCGACGCGATCTCGGCGGCCTTCTGGATCAACTCCACGAGCCCAAGCTCCTGCCCGTCCAGCGAGACCGGCAGCCCGTCACGGAACCCGATCACCACGTCCTCGACGCGATCGGGGGCCAGGTGTGGCGGTGTCACCAACTCGCAGACGTCGTCCGGGACGATGTTGGCCGGGTCCTCGATGACGCCGCCCTCGCTGGAGCGGCCCCACAGGTTGTCGTCCAGGGAGTACGGCCGCTCGACGGTGGACGAGACCGGGATGCCGTGCTCGCGTGCGTAGGCGAGTTCCTCGTCGCGGCCCATCTGCCATTCGCGAACCGGGGCGATGACCTTGAGCTCGGGTGCGAGCGTGGCGATCGTCGCCTCGATGCGCACCTGGTCGTTGCCCTTGCCGGTGCAGCCATGAGCGATCGTGTCCGCGTCATGCGCACGCGCGGCCTCGACCGCGAGCTTGGCCAGCAGCGGCCGTCCCAGCGCGGTGAAGAGCGGGTACGTGCCCTGGTAGCGGGCGTTGGCACGAATCGCGGCGGCGACGTACTCCCGGACGAACTCCTCTTTTGCGTCGACCACGACGCTGGCCACCGCCCCCAGATCCAGCGCCTTCTGGCGGATCGCCTCGAAGTCATCGGTCGGCTGGCCCAGATCGATGCACAAGGCGACGACCTCGGCGTCGTATTCGTCCTGAATCCATTTGAGCATCACCGAGGTGTCCAAACCACCGGAGTAGAGCAGCACGACGCGGTGCACCTCGTGCGGCTGCGCAAGGTAGCGGGCGGTCAGTGCAGCTGGACGGCGTTCGGACACGGGCAAGGCCTCTCGTCAGGATTACGAGCCCCGGGATTCTGCCAGGAAAACAGGATTGGGGGCCGCGACACGTCGCAGCGCGGGTCCTGTTTCACGATCAGCGGGTGGACGTTTGGCAACTCCCCGCAACTGTCCGCCGCCAGGTCGCGAGGCGAATGCGCCCGCCCCGTTCCCGACGTGCACCGCGACCCGAGAATGTAAAGGTCCTGTTCGGAATCGTTCAAAAAGTGAACAAATTGACCCCTTCTGTCGATACTTGAACCATGGAGTCGTCATGCCCGCAATGGATTGCCTCGTGAACAGTAAGGTCGTCGCCCCGTCAATGGTCCTGATCCCGGCCGACCTGGTGTCGATCGCCGTGGTCCGCGCCGCCATCTGCGAAGCCCTCCGCGAATGCGGCTGGAGCGAGGACGCCTGTCGTCGCGTTGTCCTGGCCGCAAGCGAAGCCGTCGCCAACGCCGTCGAACACGGATCGGACGAGGGCGAGCTGGTCGAGATCGTCTACCAAGTCGGCGACGAGGACGCACAGGTTCGGATTCTGGACTCGGGTGGAACAGCGCGTTGGACGCCGCCCACAGATCCCCCGCTGCCGCCGAGCACGGCGACTCGTGGGCGCGGTCTTTCGATCATCAGCGCCCTGGCGCAGAAGATGGAGTTTCGCCGCGCTGGACAGGGCACCGAGCTTCGCCTGGACTTCTCCCGCGTCGTGTAGTGCTCCCGTTCGTAAGTACGCGAACGTTTCCCGCGCGAAAATCGCGCCAGGGGAGGACGCAGTGTCCCGCCGCTATCGGTCGCCATAACGGTGGGACCGAGGACAATGCCTGGCGATGATTTGCAGCCGGGAAACGTCGTGATACTTGCGAACGGGAGCACTCAGTCCCGTTGGGTCAGGCGGTGATCTTGGTGCCGACCCCGGCTTCGGTGAAGAGTTCCATCAAGAGTGCGTGCGGGACCCGGCCGTCCACGATCTGAGCGGCTTCGACCCCCCCACCCAGCGCCGTCGAGACGGCGTTGAGCTTGGGCAACATCCCCGATCCGACCTGACCGCTGTCGATCAGCTTGTGCAACTCGGGCAGGGCACATTCGCTGATCAAGCTGGACGGGTCATCGACGTCCGCCAGGAGCCCCTCGACATCGGTCAGAAACAACACGCGACGCGCCTTGAGGGCGCCCGCCAGCGCTCCCGCCACGGTGTCGGCGTTGATGTTGTAGCTCTGGCCGTCGGCGTCGACCCCGACGGATGCCACGACCGGAACGAAGTCCGACAGGCGCTCCAGCACGTGGGTGTCGAACCCCTCGATGTCGCCGACGAAGCCCAGGTCCGCATCGGGGTGTTCGGCCTTGCGGGCGCTGATCAGGCCGGCGTCCTCACCCGACAGGCCGACCGCCTGCACGCCCGCGACGCGCAGCTGCGAGACGATCTCGGTGTTGATCTTGCCGACCAACACCATCTTGACGAGCTCCATCGTGTCGGCGTCGGTCACGCGCAAGCCATCCACGAACTTGACCGTCAGGCCGAGCCGGTCCGAGTAGCGTGAGATGTCGGGGCCGCCACCGTGGACGACAACCGGGTTCATGCCGACGAGCTTGAGCAGCGCGACGTCACGCGCGAACGACGCCTTGAGTTCGGGCGTGGTCATCGCGGCGCCGCCGTACTTGATCACGATCGTGGCCCCGGCGAACTCCCGAATGTACGGCAGCGCCTCGAGCAGCACGTCGACGCGCTGTTCGAGTCCCTCCCGCGTGGGGGTGGAGCGCTTGGTACTGCCCGTGACGATCCCTTCCCTCAAAGTGGCGACGACCCGGAAACTACCAGCGAGCCTCGGCGACGCTGGACTCAGGCCACCAATCTGACGGCGGCGGTGTGCCCATGCGCTCTCGCCAAGCCGCAGTCCGTCGTGATGAGCGGTGACTGGAGCGCCTCAGCGAGCGCAACGTAGGCAGCGTCGTAGGCAGTCAGGCTGTCCCGCAGCTCCCAAACTCGGGTGATCAGTGGGGTCACTTGGTGCCGCACAAGCGGCGTCTGGTCCAAGTCGTGCAAGGCCTGCTCGGCCCGAGCGACCGTGAGCTCTCGGGCGAGGTATTTGCGACGAACCACCGACGCGACCTCGACCCAGGCGAAATCGAGGGTGTGCGCGTCCATATCTCGGGCAATCTCTGCGGCAACGCCCCCTCCCAGACGAGGTGTCGCCAGCAACCAGTCCGCGATTGCGGATGGGTCGAGAATGATCACGGTCGGCGGATGCGGTCCTCCCGAGGCAGTCTCCCCGCAGACGCACCACCCACCGATTCGCGTTGCGCGATCCGTTCGAGCATCTCACCCATCGTCGGCTGAAGCGCGATGCGATCGAGTTCGAGACGCAGGTACTCCGAGAGACTCATCCCCTGGGAGCGAGCCCGCACCACAAGCCGCTCGTGGGTCTTGGCGGGAACGTCGCGGATTTGAATCGTGCTCATTCTGAGAGGGTAGCACGATGCATGCATACTGCATGCAGAACGATGGAAGCCGATCGGAGCGCGCGCACCAGCTCCGCCATCCGGAGCGTCAACTGCTGTGCCGATGCCGTGTGTGCGCGTCGTCCACGTCGCGGGGACGGGACCACCCTCGAGGAACAACGAGACGACTTCAGAGCTGGCCAGACAGCGATCAAGCGTTGCGCATCGCGTCGGCGGCCATTGCGAAGTAGTCCATGAGCGCGTTCGCATAGGGCGTCGGGGGGTTCAGTTCGTCCAGCGCACCGCGCATGGCGGCGAGCCACCGGTCCCGGGCGTCGTCATCGATCACAAACGGCGCGTGGCGCATGCGCAGACGGGGATGTCCACGCTGCTGCGAGTAGGTCGTGGGCCCACCCCAGTACTGGGCGAGGAAGAGGCGCAGCCGCTCGCGCGCAGGACCGAGGTCATCGGGATCGGGATAGCGCGCCAACAGGAGAGGGTCGCGCTGGACCCGGTCATAGAACGCATCCACGAGCCGGGTGAAGAACGACATCCCTCCGACCGCGGCGTACAGCGAGTCGGGTTCGACATCCTCGACGT
>JANMKR010000111.1:0-16804 GCA_031372145.1 Actinomycetota bacterium
CGAACCCGATCGGGTAGATCTCGGTGGCGTCGGGGGCGAACACCAGCTTCGCACCGGCCTGCGCCGCCAGACACAGGTCGCGTGACTCGTCCCGTGGGTACGCCGCGAGGTCCTCGGACGGGGCGAACTGTGTCGGGTTGACGAACAGGCTCATCACGACCGCGTGGTCGCCATCGTCGGCGAGACGCAGCAGGCTCAGGTGACCGTCGTGCAGTGCACCCATCGTCGGGAGGAGCGCGATCCGCCGTCCGGTTGCCCGCAACCCCGCGACCGCGTCGCGAAGATCGGCGACGCTCCGAACGAGCGTCGGCAGTGCGGGTGCGATGAGCGTCCGTGTGGTCATGGGGCGTGCCGCTCACGTCCGCCGATCTGGACGAGCAGGCACGCGGGAGCGCCCACGAGATTTCGTGGTCACCCTCCAAGTGAACCCGCTCCAGCTCCCCCTCGGGATACCAGGCCGACTCGCTCTGAGCACGGGAAGTCTAGCGACGGCCGAGGAGGGGACGCAAGGGCCCGACACCCTCGTTGTGTGAGGTTGACCACACCGGCTGGGTGATCACCCCTGGCGCATCGGACACAGGGTGGAGCGTGCGTCCGGCTGTGAGGGTACGCTGAGCGATATGGACGACGCCCCCGCCCGGGCGGCCGCACTCAACGACTACCACGCTGCAGAAGTCGTCGACTGCGTTCGCTGCCCCCTTGCCCAGACCCGTACCCAGGTCGTCCTGGGAAGCGGCGATCCCAACGCTGACGTGCTCTTTGTCGGTGAGGCACCCGGCTACCACGAGGACAAGCACGGGGTGCCGTTCGTCGGCGCGGCCGGCAAGCTGCTCGACAAGCTGCTGGGCGGCATCGGACTGACGCGCGAGCAGGTGTTCGTGGCCAACGTCCTCAAGTGCCGTCCTCCCGGAAACCGCGATCCGCTCGCCGCCGAGATCGAGGCCTGCGAGGGGCATCTGTTCCGGCAGGTCGGGATCATCCAGCCAAAGCTCATCTGCACGCTCGGCAACTTCGCGACCAAGCTCATTTCGGGCCGACCCGATGGCATCAGCCGGGTCCACGGCAACGAACTGCCGATTGCGATCGGTGGTCACAAGCTTCTGCTCTATCCGCTGTACCACCCAGCCGCCGCGCTCTACATGCCATCGATGTTGGCCACGCTCGAGGCTGACTTCGCCAGGATTCCCGGGCTGATCGGCGCTGCGGCACCCACCCCGATCGTGGTCGGCGATGCAGCGCCGCCGCCGACCGATGCGTTTCGGTCGTCCGCGGACGTCGATCGCTCAGAGGTCGCGGTGGTCGCCGCTGCGCGCGAGCCGGCCGCCGAACCCCAGCAGCTCGGGCTCTTCTGATCGAGTTCGCGACCACCGGCCCCGATCAAACCGAGGCGATCGGCGCGGCGATCGCCTCGATCGTGACCGTCGGCGATCTGGTGACGTTGCGTGGTGAGCTGGGGACGGGCAAGACCACCCTCGTGCGCGGCGCAGCCCGCGCGCTGGGGGTCACAGATCACGTCACAAGCCCCACGTTCACCGTCGCGCAGCGCTACCAGGGGCGTGTCGCCGTGGCGCATCTGGACGCCTACCGGCTCGGGACCGTCGATGACGAAGAGCTGGGTCTGGCGCTCGAGGCCGCAGCCGACGCCGTTGCATTCGTCGAGTGGCCTGACGCGCTCGCGGCGGCCTTCGACGACGTGACGATCGCCGTGACACTCGAACACGGAGGAGGCGACAGGCGGTTGCTAACGTTGACCTGCCCCGACGCGGAGCTGGAAGCAGCGCTCCTCGACGCAATTGATCATTGATCACGCTCGCACTCGACACCGCAACGCCAGCTCCGAGCCTCGCCGTCCTGAGTGACGGCGCGACCCTGGCCGAGCGTCTGCTCGACCCGGCACAAGGGGCAGGTCGCCGCGTCGTCGAGGAGATCCACAGGTTGTTGACCGACGCCGGCGTCGGTGTGCGCGACCTCGGCGGGATCGTGGTGGGGGTCGGTCCGGGCGGGTTCACAGGACTTCGCATCGGCATCGCGACCGCCCTGGGCCTTGGGCAGGCCCTCGGCGTCCCGGTGCGCGGCGTTGCATCGATCGAGGCGCTTGCGCTCGGCATCGTCGTTGCGGCTCCCGCCGGGGCCATCGTCGTTCCGGTGATCGATGCCAAGCGACAAGAGGTGTTCGCGGCGGCATACCGTGGGGACGGCGCGGGCGGGCTCCAGACGGTCATCGAGCCCCATGCCACCAGCGCCGCCGGGTTGGGCGAGCGGCTGGCCGAGGTGGTCGGTTCCACCGAGCAGATCCACCTGGCCGGTGACGGGGTTCATCGGTGTGCCGACCTGCTTGGCCCGATGGTGCTGGCGTTGCCTCAGGACTCGCCGGCACACCAGGTCGACGCCGTCATGTTGGCGCAGCGGGCGCGCACCGGAGGAGCGCGGCCGGTCAGCCCGCTCTACCTGCGCCTGCCGGACGCCGAGGTCAACCGGATACGCCGCGCGCGCGAGGCCGCCAGGATATGAGCACCACCGAGACGCGCGGCGACCCTCGGTCACGTCTGACCGTCCGCGTCATGCGTCGCGGCGACTTGGATGGTGGGGTGCTCCCAATCGAGCGCGAGAGCTACCCGCTGCCGTGGAGTCGGCGGATGATGGAGGGCGAACTCGCCCGACCGGACGGCATCTGCCTTGTCGCGATCCACGAGGACAAGGTCGTCGGATACATCCTCGTGGCCCTTCAGGTCGACGTCTGGCACATCCTCAACGTCACGGTGCACCCACTGCATCGTGGACGGCGGATCGGGGACGCGCTGGTGCGATCGGCGATGCGGGTGGGTGACCGGCGCGAGCACGCAGGGTTTACGCTCGAGGTCCGTGTCTCAAACGATCGTGCCATCCGCCTCTACGAACGTCTCAAGTTTGTTTCCCATGGAGTCAGGCCCCGCTACTACAGTGACAACGGTGAGGACGCGTTGATCATGTGGCGGCTTCCCGAGCACCACGACCAATGACCGCCGGGCCGATCCTGGCGATCGAGACCTCGTGCGACGAGACTGCGGCTGCCGTCGTCGAGGGGCGCACCATCCGTTCCAACGTGGTGGCCAGCCAGGCCGAACTCCACACCCCGTATGGCGGCGTCGTCCCGGAGGTCGCCGCTCGCCACCACCTGGGAACAGTCAACGCCGTGATCGACGAGGCGCTCGCACGTGCCCGAATCGCGCTTGACGACGTCGCGCAGATCGCCGTGACCCAACGGCCGGGGCTCATCGGGGCCCTGCTCGTCGGGGTCGCGACGGCCAAGGCCATCGCCTACGCCGCGGGCAAGCCCCTGGTCATGGTCGACCACCTGCACGGACACATCTGCGCAGCGTGGTTGGACCCTGTCGCACTGGACCCGCCGTTCGTCAGCCTGGTCGCCTCCGGTGGACATACCCGCCTGGACCTGGTCCACGATTACGCCGCACCGCGCCTGTTGGGCCAGACCCGCGACGACGCCGCGGGCGAAGCCGTCGACAAGGGCGCCCGGTTGCTCGGCCTTGGCTATCCCGGCGGTCCGGCGCTCGAGCTGCTTGCCCGCGACGGCGACTCGACGGCGTTCACGTTTCCCATCGGGCTCGGTGGGCGGTCTGAGCGGGATTTTTCGTATGCGGGAGTCAAGACCGCACTGTTGTACACCGTGCGCGATCTCGACGATGTGCAGGTGCGCCTTGCCGACCTCGCCGCGTCATATCAGGAAGCCGTCATGTGTCCGCTCGCCGAGCGGCTGGTGGACGCAGCTGTCGAACATGGCGTGCCGGCGGTCGCGCTGGGAGGGGGCGTCGCAGCCAATGGTCGGCTCCGCGCGCTCGTGACCGAGCATGCGGAGGCCCACGGACTGCGGGTCGCGGTGCCCGATCGCGTGCTCTGCACCGACAACGCCGCGATGATCGGGGCTGCCGCGCAGTTCACTCCCGCGATCGCCTGGCCCGACTACCTGAGCCACGACGCGATCGCCACGGCTCCGCCGGGAGGGATCGCCGCGTGATCGCACCTCCCTGGATGCGTCGTGTGGGACTGCTCGCCGCAGGAGCCCTGGCCTCGACGGCGCCGGTGTTGCTGGCAGACCTCACCGCGGAGGACCTGTCCACGTCTTCGGTGCGGGTCCTTGCGGCGGCAGATGCGTGGCGCGATGTGCTCGACGCACACGGGGCGCCTCAGCTGCCCCCACCCGCCGACACCGAGTCGGCCATCGTCGTACTGGACGGGACGGCGGTGGCAGAGCACGCCCAGGTGGATCGGGCTGCGGCCGTGGCGCAGATCGCGCTGCAACAGGCATCGGTGGAGCCGGCGCTGCTCGGTCTCGGGGCGACGATTAACTTCCGGTACCGGGCGCTTGTCAACGGGTTCGGGATCCGGGTGCCGACCGGTCGGCTGGCGCTGGTCGCCCAGCTCCCCGAGGTCAAGGCGATCTACCCGGTCACCTACATGGCGCCCGCCCAGGACTCCGTTGCCGATCCACAGGCACAGCCGCTCCCCGGAACCCCCGCGGGCGGCGCGCCCGCACAACCGGCGCAGCCGGGTTCGGGCTCCGATCCCGCCACGATCGCGATGATCGATGCGGGGATCCAGCCTGCCCACCCGTGGCTTGGCGGCGGCATCGGTCCCGAGCGGCTGATCGTCGGCGGCGCCGACTTCGTCACCGGCAACCCGGGCCCCGAGGCCAGTGCGGACGGGCGGTTTGCCGAGGCGCATGGGACCGAGGTCGCGGGACTCGTGTTGCGGAGCCCTGCGCTTGCGGGGTTGGCGCCCGACCAGGTGCCGCGCCTGCTGGCATACCGCGTCGTCGCGCGCGAGTTCGTCGACGGACGTGTGCGGCCGCTGGCGCGTACGGACCGGGTGCTGGCCGCGATGGAGCGCGCCGTCGATCCCAACCTGGACGGCAATCTGGACGACCGCGCCGAGGTGATCTTGCTCGGGGTGGCACGCGCGTTCGATGGGGGTGGACCCGACCCCATCGCGACGGCTGCCGACGCGGCCGACGCGGCCGGGGCCCTGGTCGTGGCACCGGCGGGCAACGAGGGGCCGACGTTCGGCGACATTGGCTCCGTTGCCGGACCCGCGGCGTCCGAGAAGGTGCTGACCGTTGGCGGGCTCGGCGCCGCCCTTGCGCCGCGGACCGCTGACCTGGAGCTGGCGGTTGGCCCCGCCGGAGCGCGGCTCGCAAACCTGCCGTTGATCGGGCCGACACCCCCGTCGGGGGCGCTCCCGGTCGTGGTGCTGGCCGGCGTGGACGGATTGACGCGCGGCGACGAGGCTCGTGACTACGCCGATGCGCAGGGCAAAACCCGCGTCGGCGGCGCGATCGCCGTCGTCGGTCGGGGCGGCGGCACCCTCGCCACCAAAGCGCGTGCGGCTGCGCAGGCCGGAGCCGTCGGCCTGGCGGTGTGGGACCAGGACGGTCCGGGCCTCTTTCCGGGCATCCGGGCCGGCGCGGACATGCCCATCCCGGTCATCGGACTGGGCGCGCGCCAGGGACAGGTGCTCGTCGAACACCCTGAGCTTGCTGCGCGCATCATCGAGCAGCCGGATCGTGCCGCCGTCCAGGCGATTCCGTCGTTCTCGTCGCGGGGACCAACCGCCGATGGGCATCTGGAGCCGGATCTCGTGGCGCCGGCCGTGGACGTCAAGACCGCCTATCCAGGCCCCGGTGGTGAGCCGCTGGTGGCGCGGATGAGCGGTACGAGCGCGGCGGCGGCGCAGGTTGCGGCCATGGCCCTGCGGGTCCGTGTCGATCGGCCCGAGCTGACCCCAGCCGACGTGCGGAGCCTGTTGATCCAAGCCGCCGAGCCCTTGCCGGGTGCGCCGTTGACCGATCAGGGCGCGGGCGTTGCCCGTATGCCGGGCGCGTTTCCGATCGCGGTCGAACCGGGTGTCGTCTCGGGTGTGCGGTCGCGCACGGCGCCGACGCGAATGACGTTGCAGTTGCACGATCTGGCCGGCGACGGTGGCCGGTACCGGGTGGGTATCACCACGCCCGCCGGAGTGACGATTGCGCCGGGAGACCCAGTCGAGGTCGCTCCGGGTGGTCGGGCGGGGGTGACCGTCGACGTGCCTGCCGGGCCCGATGCGTTCTCGGGCACGTTGCATGTCCTGGCTGCAGACGGCCGCACGGTTGGTGTGGCGCCGGTTTACGCGGCGCCGAAACCGTCGGTCCCGGGCCTCGCGCTCAGTGCGCCACAGGTCCGTCTCGCCGGTGATGCGGCCGAGGCCCGCGTCACGATCGGGTTCGTCGGCCGCAGCGGCGCGTCGCTCGTGGTGTCACCGCTCCACAACCTCGGTCTCTGGCTCGTCCCATCCGGTGGGACCGCCCCGATCCGCATGGCCGGAGACAAACAAGTGGGCGACTGGCCGGCCGGCACCTACCGATTCGTCCTCACCCGCCGCCGCGCAGACGGCCAAGAACTCCCCGCAGGCCGCTACCGCCTCCGCGTCCAAGCCCTCGGCCCCGACGGCACCCCCCTGATCCGCGAAAGCAAGGCCTTCCGCCTGAAGTGACGAGCGTTGAGGGGCCCGAGGCGTCAGGGCGGAGCCATAGTGCCGTGTCGGAGGGCGGAGTATGGGGACCCGAAGCGCCGTGTCGGACGGGATATTTAATTCCAGCCGCAGTCAGCGTTTGAGTGGCCCGGAGGGCCGCGAATAGGCCAACCAAGTGCCGTGCTGAATGCGGCGTATGGGGGACCCCAAGTGCCGTGTCGGAGGCGGCGTATAGTCACCCGGGGCACAAACTCCGCCGCGCGGCGGGTGAGGGAAGGTGACAGTGGCACAGGATCGGCTCACACTCGGCGTCGCGACGCGGCTGTCGCGGTACCTGCAGGTGCTGACGCAGTCGAAGAAGATGGGCAAGAACTCCATTTCGTCGCAGGCGATCTCGGAGTACACGAACGTCAACCCGACGCAGATCCGGCGTGACCTTTCCGGGTTCGGCAAGTTCGGCAAGCGCGGCGTCGGCTATGACATCGACACCCTGATCGCCCAGATCAGGAAGATCCTGCGCACGTCGGGTCAGCACAACATCGCGCTGTTCGGCTCGGGGAACCTGGGCCAGGCGATCGCAAGCAGCGGCGTGTTCGCAGACCACGGGTTTCGGATTTCGGCGATCTTCGACGTGGACCCTGACAAGGTCGGGAGCAACATCGGCGACATCACCGTGCGTCACTATTCCGAGCTCCCCCAGGTCGTGGGCGGGGACGGCATAATGGTCGGCGTGCTCGCGGTGCCCGGGCACGCGGCGCAGATGGTCGCCGATGATCTGGTGGCATCCGGTGTCAAGATCATCTTCAACTACTCCGACGCGCTCTTGTCCGTGCCCTCGGACGTCACCGTGCACACGTCGAGTCCGGCGGTCGAGCTGCTGTACGCGCTGTACTTCTACCTGACCTGACGCGGGCTATCGGCGCTCGGCAAGGTCGAGTCGATACCCGGTGTCGCCGGTGGACGTGAACCCGATACGGCGCAGGTGGCGGCATGCGCCTTGTTGCCGGCGGAGGTGACGAGGGTGTCGATCCCAAGGTTGCGAAACAGGTCGCGTCGCCGGTTGAAGAGCGGGCATTTCCACGACCGCGAACGCCTCCTTGGTCCGGCTCATCTTCCAGAAGGAAGTACACGTTGATGAGCGCGATCGCGAAGTTGAGCGCGGCGACGGGATACGCCGCGATCAAGATGCCGTAGACGGTGAAACAGGCGGAGCCGACGAGGTTGATCCGCCGGAGTCGCACGATGGATCGCATCATCAGCGAGATGGCGATCAACACCGACGCAGGTAGCCGAGCCCTTCCAGCAGGACGTGTGTGCTCATCCGGGAATGGTCGCGATGACGGGCACTGCGCTCTCCCACCAGATTCATGCGACCGGTGCCGGGTCCGGCGTGAAAACGCGTTGCTACACTCGTTCGTCGTGTCCCAGGACCGCCAGCACGGGGAGTCGACGATCCTCGCCGGGGTGCGCGAGCGCTTCGAGGCGTCCACGGATTTCACGATCGGTATCGAAGAGGAGTACCAGCTCCTCGACCCGTCGACGCTTGCGTTGACGAACCGCTTCGAGGACATCGTGGTGGCCGCCGATCCGGTGTTTCGTGAACGACTTGCCGGTGAGCTGATCGCAAGTGAGGTGGAGTACCGCACGACCAAGCACGACACGTTTGCGTCGGCCGCGCGCGACCTGGTCGAAGGACGGTTGGCGACGATTGCGCTCGCCGAGCGGCTGGGGGTGGCGGTCGCGATCAGCGGCGTGCATCCGTTCAGCCAGTGGACGGATCAACGTATCATCGACACCGCGCACTACCGGCTCGTCGAAAGCGGGCTGGGGTATGTCGCCTGGACCAACAACACGTGGTCGCTGCACCTGCACGTCGGTGTGCGCGGGGCGGATCGCGCGATTGCCGTGTCCTCTGCGATGCGGAGCATCCTTCCCGAGCTTCTGGCCCTGTCGGCCAACAGCGCGATCTTCTGGGGCCGCGCGACACGGCTTCATTCGACGTGGACGCAGGTGTTCGCCAAGAGTTTTCCCCGCTGTGGCGTGCCGGACGCGTTCGCCGATTGGGACGAGTACGCGGCGTTCGTCAGTCTGTTGGAGCGGACCGATTCGATTCAGGAGAGCACGCAGATCTGGTGGAGTGTGCGCCCCCACCACAACTACGGCACGATCGAGGTCCGCATCTGCGACGGGCAGACCGAGATGGGCGAAGCCCTGGCGGTCGGCGCGCTGGCGCTGGCGTGCATCGCCAAGTTCTGCCGGGACTACGACGCCGGTGTTGCGCTGCCGGCCCACCCCGGGCGCCTGATCGAGGAGAACATGTGGCGGGCGATCCGGTTCGGGCTCAGCGGACGGATGATCGACTTCGACCGTGGGGTCGAGCGGCCAACCGTGCAGGCGTTGGACGAGCTCACGGCCTGGACGGCGCCGGTGCACGAGGAATTGGGGCTCACGCGGTTTCTGCGCCAGGTCCCTGTCATGCTGGCTGAGGGCAACGGAGCCCAGCGGCAGCTTCAGCGACTGGAGGAGCTCGGTGACGTCCGTGCCGTCCATGCCGAGTGGGTGGAGCGCACCCGCGCCTCAGCCGAGGAGGTCTTGAACGAACTTGAGGTGGTCACAGCATGAGTGACGAGATGCCCCCAGCGGAGGTCGGACCGCAAACACCCGAAGCCTTGGTGCGCGAGATGGCGCGCCGCCTGGCCCAGACGCCCGTTCGCGACCTGCTGCTGCAAACGCTCGCGACGTTCGCCGACCTGGCAGGGGTGCGGTTGGGCTACGGGCCCGAAGGTGCCGAGCATCGTGACCTGCCGCAGGCGCGTCTCGCGATCGAGACGTTGCGCGCGCTCATCGCCGTCGCCGATTCCGAGATCGGAGCGGCGCAGGCACGGCCGTTCCGTGAGCCGCTTGCGCAGCTCCAAATGCTCTATGCCCGCGAGGCGGAGGCCGACGCCAAACGTGAGGCGGGCACGCAGGAGGGCGACGACGTCGAGGGGGCCGACACCACCGGCCTCTGGACGCCCGGCGGCGATGCCGGTGGAGACGGCTCAGCGCGGATCTGGACACCGGACAGCTGACGGGCCTGCACCGACGCGTGACGGTAGCTTGCCGAGGTCATCGACGGGTCAGGAGCTGAGCTGTGGCGGATGCCGAGATCGGAGTGTTCGGAGGGTCGGGCTTCTATTCGTTCCTCGAGGACGTCGAAGAGGTCGCGATCGACACGCCCTACGGCGACCCGTCGTCCAAGCTGTTCATCGGCGATATCGGTGGGCGCCGGGTGGCGTTCCTGCCGCGTCACGGCGTCGACCACCAGTATCCGGCGCACGTCATCAACTACCGTGCCAACGTCTGGGCGATGAAGGAGATCGGCGTCAACTGGATCTTCGGCCCGTGTGCGTGCGGAAGCCTGCAGCGTGACGTCAAGATCGGCCAGTTCGTCGTGTGCGACCAGTTCGTCGACCGCACGAGCGGCCGCCGGGACACGTTCTACGACGGACCGGTCACCACCCATGTCAGCGCGGCCGACCCGTATAGCCCGGTCCTGCGTCAACTCGTCATCGCCGGATGCAAGGAGATCGACATCCCGGTGCACGAGACCGGCACCGTCGTCGTGATCCAGGGCCCGCGGTTCTCGACCCGGGCCGAGAGCAAGTGGTTCAGCCAGATGGGGTGGGAGGTCATCAACATGAGTGCCTACCCCGAGGGTTTCCTGGCTCGCGAGCAGGCGATCGCCTACGCCAACATCTCGCTCATCACCGACTACGACGTCGGCGTCGACGGCGTCCCACCGGTCACCCACGCCGAGGTCGTCAAGACCTTCGGCGAGAACAACGCCAAGCTCCGCGACCTGCTGTTCCACATCATCCCGAAGGTCCCGACGGAGCCCGACCCCCACGCCGCCGGCGCCTTGGACGGCGCCCACTAGCGCGCGAGATGCGGTACGTCAGCACCCGCGGAGGGATGTCGCCTGCCGGCTTCACCGACATCCTGATCGAGGGTCTCGCCCCCGACGGGGGTTTGTGCGTACCGGCCGAGTACCCGTCGATCAGCGCGTCGGACCTCGCGCGATGGGGGCACTTGACCTATGCGGACCTGGCGTCCGAGGTCATCGGGTTGTTCGTCGATGACCTCCCGCAGCTGCACTCGATCATCGCGCGGACGTATACGGCTGACGTATTCGGATCCGACGACATCGTCCCCCTGGAACGACTCGATGGCGACCTGATGGTGCTGCGGCTGGCCAACGGACCGACCTTGGCGTTCAAGGACCTCGCGATGCAGTTCCTTGGCCATGCATTTGAACACGTGCTGGGCGACGGTGACGCGACGCTCAACATCCTGGGTGCGACAAGCGGGGACACCGGGTCGGCGGCCGAACACGCGATGGCCTCCAAACTCGGGGTACGCGTGTTCATGCTCTCGCCGCTCGGCAAGATGAGCCCGTTTCAGACGGCCCAGATGTTCTCGTTGCAGGACGCCAACATCGTCAACCTGGCCGTGCGGGGCGTGTTCGACGACTGCCAGGACATCGTCAAGCAGATCGCCGGGGACGTCGACTTCAAGCGCCGTCACCACCTGGGCGCGGTCAACTCGATCAACTGGGCGCGGATCGTCGCGCAGGTCGTCTACTACGTCCACGGCTGGCTCCGCGCAACGGCGACGGGCGCGGAGCGGGTCAGCTTCGCGGTTCCCTCCGGCAACTTCGGCAACATCCTCGCGGGACATGTCGCGCGGTGCATGGGGGTGCCCATCCACCGACTCATCCTCGCGACCAACGAGAACGACGTCCTCGACGAATTCTTCACGACGGGCACGTACCGTGTGCGTCCGACCGAGGAGGTCGCGGCGACGAGCAGCCCGTCGATGGACATCTCCAAGGCCTCCAACTTCGAGCGATTCGCCTACGACGTCGTCGGTCGCGACCCGGATCGCACCCGGCAGCTCTTCGCCCAGCTCGATCGCGAGCACGAGTTCAAGCTCGATCGGGATGCGGTGACGAGGTTTGGGTTCGTCTCGGGCAGCAGCAGTCACGCCGATCGCATTGCCACGATCCGTGACATTCACGCCCGAACCGGCCGGATCATCGATCCGCACACCGCCGATGGCGTCAAGGTGGCACGCGAGCAGATCGAACCCGGCGAAACGGTCGTCTGCCTGGAGACCGCCTTGCCCGTCAAGTTTGCCGCGACGATCGTCGAGGCATTGGGGTTCGAACCTGACCGTCCCGGACGGTTCGACGGGCTCGAGGCCGCCCCGATGCGATTCGAAGTCATCGATCCGGACGCCGACCTCGTACGGGCACGCATCGAACGCAGCTGACTGACTCACCGATCCGATCAGATACAGGATTCGAACGAGACTGAACTTCAGCCGCAGTCAGCGCTTGAGTGGCCCGGAGGGCCGCGAATAGGCCACCCAAGAGCCGTGCTGAATGCGGCGTATGGTGGTCCGCAGTCAGCGTTTGAGTGGCCCGGAGGGCCGCGAATAGGCCACCCAAGTGCCGTGCTGAATGCGGCGTATGGTGGTGCGCAGTCAGCGTTTGAGTGGCCCGTAGGGCCGCGAATAGGCCACCCAAGTGCCGTGCTGAATGCGGCGTATGGGGACCCCAAGAGCCGTGCTGAATGCGGCGTATGGAAATTCAGCCGCCGAAGACGTTTGAGCCCCGAAGGGGCTCATAGGCCGCCCAAGTGCCGTGTCTGGAGGCGGCGTATCGTCAGCCGCAGTCAGTGGTTGAGCCGCCCGCAGGGTGGCTCATAGGCCGCCCAAGAGCCGTGCTGAATGCGGCGTTTGGGTCGCCTCTGTGATAGAAAACCGCGTCCTTTCGCGGCCGAAGCGCCCTTGCCCCTTATGGCCGGGCGGCCACGCTTCGATGCACCCGAATCATGGGAGAAATGACTCTTGTCTGAGTTCCTTGCGGACAACACGACGTGGATTGCCGTCGTGTGTGGCCTGCTTGCCGTGGCATACGGCATCGGCCTGACCATCTATCTGCTCAAACAACCTGCGGGCAACGAGCGCATGCAGGAGATCGCTCGCGCGATCCAGGAGGGCGCCAAGGCGTACCTCACCCGTCAGTACACGATCATCGCGGCTGTCGCTGTGGTCCTGTTCGTCCTCATCGGCACACTCGGAAGCGCGGTGGACAACTCACCGCTGCTGGGGTGGGATGCCGCAATCGGCTTCCTGATCGGGGCGGTTGCCTCATCGGCGGCCGGATTCATCGGGATGAACGTCTCGGTGCGCGCCAACGTTCGGACCGCCGAAGCCGCTCGCGGTGGGCTCAAGCCCGCGCTCGGCATCGCATTCAAGGGCGGTTCGGTCACCGGGCTTCTGGTGGTCGGGCTCGGTCTGCTTGCGGTGTCCGGCTACTGGTGGATCCTCGGCGAAGACGCCGCCGCCGTCAAGCCGCTCGTCGGCCTGGCGTTCGGTGGATCGTTGATCTCGGTGTTCGCACGGCTGGGCGGTGGCATCTTCACCAAGGGTGCCGACGTCGGTGCCGACCTCGTCGGCAAGGTCGAAGCGGGCATTCCTGAATACGATCCGCGCAACCCGGCCGTCATCGCCGACAACGTCGGCGACAACGTCGGCGACTGCGCCGGTATGGCCGCCGACCTGTTCGAGACCTACGCGGTCACCACCGTGGCCGTCATGCTGCTGGGCACGTTGTTCTTCAACGGCGTCGACCAGCAGAGCGCGATCCTCTACCCGCTGGCGCTGGGCGCCATCTCGATCATCACCTCGATCATCGGGACGTGGTTCGTGCGCGTCGGCAAGAGCCAGAACATCACCATGGCGCTCTACACCGGGCTGGGCGTTGCCGCGTTGCTGTCCGCGCTCGGATTCATCCCGATCACCAAGGGCTTGATGGACGGTGTCTCACCGACCGACAAGCCTGGGGTCGCCTGGACGGACTACTATTGGTCCGCGATCATCGGACTCGGCGTCACCATCCTGTTGGTGGCGATCACCGAGTACTTCACAGGGAGTATCTGGAAGCCGGTCAAGTCGATCGCGAAGGCGTCCGAGACCGGGCATGGAACGAACATCATCGCCGGGCTCGCAGTGAGCCTCAAAGCGACCGCGCTCCCAGTCGTCGTGATCGGTGGCGGTATCGCAGCCTCGTACCAGCTCGCCGGTGTCTACGGCATCGGGTCTGCCGTCATGGCAATGCTGTCGTTGACGGGTGTCGTCGTTGCGCTTGACGCGTTCGGCCCGATCACCGACAACGCCGGTGGGATCGCCGAGATGGCGGAGCTTCCCGCCGAGGTGCGTGG
This sequence comes from Actinomycetota bacterium, assembly GCA_031372145.1. Classification (GTDB taxonomy): domain Bacteria; phylum Actinomycetota; class Thermoleophilia; order Miltoncostaeales; family Miltoncostaeaceae; genus CALMEC01. The sequence continues at coordinate 13,770 of JANMKR010000111.1, forward strand.
CGTGACCGACCCGCTCGACGCCGTCGGCAACACCACCAAGGCCGTCACGAAGGGCTACGCCATCGGGTCGGCCGGCCTCGCTGCCGTCGTGCTCTTCGTGTCGTACATCGAGGAGCTCAAGAACGCGAACCAGGCGTTTTTCGACTCGCTGGACTTCCAGCTCAGCAACCCGTTCATCGTGATCGGCCTGCTGATCGGCGGCATGATGCCGTTCATCTTCGGGGCGCTCTCGATGGAGGCCGTCGGCAAAGCCGGTGGTCAGGTGGTCGAGGAGGTACGCCGCCAGTTCAGGGAGAAGCCCGGAATCATGGAAGGCACGGATCGGCCGGACTACGCCCAGTGCGTGCGCATCGTGACTGCAACAGCGCAGAAGCAGATGCTCGTCCCCGGTCTGATCCCGATCGTCGTCCCGATCATCACCGCGTTCATCTTCGGCAAGACCAACGGCGCGGAGATGCTCGGTGGATTGCTGCTCGGTGTCATCGTGACGGGGCTCTTCGTCGCGATCTCGATGACCTCGGGTGGTGGGGCGTGGGACAACGCCAAGAAGCTGATCGAAGACGGTCACCACGGCGGCAAGGGCTCAGAAGCCCACAAGGCCGCGATTACCGGTGACACGGTCGGTGACCCCTACAAGGACACCGCGGGTCCGGCCATCAACCCGATGATCAAGATCGCCAACATCGTGGCGCTCCTGATCATCCCGTTCCTGGTCTAGCCGGCAGTTTGGCGTGTGGTGGGCGTGTCCGCTGGTGCGGGCGCGCCCACCGCGCATTTTGGCGGGCGTCAGGCGACCACGAAGGTCAGCGCGGCGACCCCGACCAGCAGCACCGCGAACGCTTTGCCCAGTGTCGCCTGGGTGAACCTCGGCGCGATACGCGTACCGGTCAGTGAGCCGGCGACGGTCGCCATGGCGAACGGCACCACGGTGGTCCATTCCACGTCGGCGCCTGTGGCCAGGTGGTTGATGAGCCCGGTCATGGACACCAGGAAGATGATGACGAGGGACGTGCCGATCGCCAGCCGGAAGGGCAGGTGCAAGGCGATCGCCAGTGCGGGCACGATGACAAAACCGCCGCCCACGCCAAAGAATCCGGTCAGCGTCCCAACCCCGAGGCCGGTCGTGATGAGCGGTATCGCCGCCAGAGTCGGACAGGTGAGCGGAGCGGTGATGTCGAGCACATGCGTGGCCGACGCGTGTCGCCAGGTCAGGTACGCGACGCACAGGATGACTCCCGCCAGCAGCGACAGGAGCAATCGTCCGCTGACGGCGCCGTTGGCAAGCGTGCCGATGGTGGTGCCGGGCACGGCCGCGAGGGCGAACAACATGGCCGCGCGCCAACAGACCAGGTGCTTTTTGGCGTAGCGCAGCCCGGCGACGAGCGATGCGGCCCCGACCACGATCAGGGAACTGGTGGTCGCGGTGTGGGCGTCCTGGCCCAGCACGGCGACCAGGACGGGGACGGCGAGGATGGACCCGCCACCTCCCAGGACTCCCAGCGTCACCCCGATTGCAGCTCCGAGTGTGAGTGCCAGGATCAGCATGCCGGGCGTCGGTGCCCTGCGCTCACCCGGGGTGGGACGATACGGCGCAGTTGTTCGCTCCGATCTCGAGCGACTCGATGTCGTCCCCCATGCCGCGCGCGAGGTTCGCCGCGATGATCTGCTGGTAGTTCTCGGGTCGGGGCGGCATCGCGTGGAGCAGGCGTTCGACAAACGCGTCAACGTCGAGGCGCAGCAGGAGGACGCGATCGCGAACCTCACACAGCGTCGGGGCGATCGGCGCCGTCAATCGGCCACCCGCGTAGTGGCACGGCAACAGGACGGTCTGCGGGGCGAGGGTCAGGACGCGTTGATGGAGCGTGTCGTGGAGCTGGCGCGCTGCGGTCGATGCCCCGGCGTCGCCTGCTTCGAGGTCCGGGCGTGCGACCGAGTCGGCAAAGAGTGAGTCTCCGGCGATCAGTGCGACGTCATCAATCAGGAGACCGACGTTGTCGCTCGTGTGACCCGGAAGCTCCATCACGCGGATGTCAGCGGATCCGATGTTCAGATGGTCTCCGTCGCGGACGACGAGGGCATCTGGATCGCCACCGCGCGCGACGGCTCCCATCGAGAGATGAGGCCGTCCCCCGGTTGTCTGCGCGAGGCTCCACATACCCGACAGGTGGTCGGCGTGGACGTGTGTGTCGAGTATCCGGGTGATGCGGGCACCGCGCCGAGTGGCTTCGTCGACGTAGGGCTCAACGGTGAAAGCCGGATCCACCACGAGGGCTTCGCCATCTGCGATGACCATGTACGACAGGCAACCACGTGCCTCGCGGCGGAACTGGACGACGATGGTCGATGTCGGCATCGTGACCGGCGACGCGGTCAGGAGCTGTGCCCACGCTTGCATGCCTCCGCTGACGGTGACGGCCTCGGTGTCGAGGTGGTTCAGCCGTGCGACGGCGACCTGCGCAGTCCGCCCCCGGGCGCACAACACCCGGATCGGCAGGCCCCGAGAACGAAGGGACGCGAAGACGCCGTCGGGATTCGCTTCGATCGCGGAGAGCGGGACGTTGATGAGGTCGGTGTCCCCGGCGTCGATCGGCCAATGCTCGAACGCGGCCGGCTCGCGCATGTCGACGATCAGGATCGGCGTTGCATTGCGGATCTCCGCCTCGAGTTGCGCGGCGCTGATATGTGGTTCGGGCATTGCGGGCATCGCTCCGAAATTGGTGACCGGCATGTCGACGGTAGCCGCAGTCGTTCGAATAAGCCAATCACCGTAATCGCCATCTGAGATAAGCTCACATTATGGAATTCACCGCCGACCAGCTGGTGGTCTTCGGTACCGTCGCCGACGAAGGCTCGGTCACCGGTGCAGCACGCCGACTCAATGTCACCCAACCGGCCGTGTCGAGTCGTTTGCGCAGCCTGCAGCTTCTGGCGGGTCGTCAGCTCTATCGACGGACGCCCCGCGGTATCGAACTCACTGAGGCGGGCGAGGCGTTGCTTCCTCATGCCCGGGCGGTTGCGCGTGCACTTGTGCGTGG